>NZ_JBGFSI010000001.1:0-493407 GCF_041365735.1 Rhodosalinus sp. K401
CAAGGCGGCGCCGGCCCTCGGCGGCGAGCCGGGCGACCGCCTCCGGCCGCCCGTCCGGCAGGGGCGCGCGGCCCCGCGCCTCGAGCTCGGGCACCGCGCGAAGATAGGCGGCAAGCCCCGCGGCAAGCCCGGCGTCACGCACCACCGCCTCCTCGGCCGGGCCGAGCGCGCGTGCCGCCGCCCAGAGCAGGTTGCCCGCCGTGGCGTCGATGTAGGCCAGAAGCGCCGCCTCGTCTGCGAAGGGCGCGCGCTCCAGGTCGGCCCGCCGCGCCGCGGCCACGCCGTCGAGAAGCCGCGCGCCCTCTGCGTCCATGACCCCGGCGAGCGGCGTCACCACCTCGTGGCGCCGGGGGGCCGCGCCTTCCGCGATCTCCTCCAGCGCGTCGCGCCACCATTGCAGGCGAATCTCGCCCAGCATCGGCTCGGAGACCACCCAAGGCGCGCGCGCCACCTCCACGTTGAAGGCGAAGACCGGAAAGAGTACCCCGCGCGCGGAGGGCGGCGCGGCCATGGCGGCGCGGAACCTGTCCGGATCGCCCCGGCGAAGTAGCTCTGCGCAGGCCTCCAGGGTCAAGCCGGCCTCGCCGGGGTCGGCGTGCGGCCGATATTGGCGGGCGCGGTCCGCGAGGCGGCCATCCTCCCCCGCGGTCGGCGCAGGTCCCCGGCCATGTCCGGTGCCTCGCGAACCAGGCAGATGCGGTAGCGCATCATGCCCGCGTGGCCTGCGTCGTCGGTCGTCATCGCCCGGCCCTCCGCCTCAGCCCGCGTCGCGCACGAGCTTCCAGGTGATCGCGTCCAGCAGCGCCTCGAAGCTCGCGTCCACGATGTTGGCGCTCACCCCCACGGTCGACCAGCGCCGCCCCTGCTCGTCCTCGCTGTCGATGATGACGCGCGTCACGGCCTCCGTGCCGCCCTGGGTGATCCGCACCTTGAAATCCACCAGGCGCATGTCGTCGATGACGGACTGGTATGGGCCGAGATCCTTGGCGAGCGCCCGGGCGAGCGCATTGACGGGGCCGCGGTCGGAGCCCGCATCGTCCATCGATTCGCTCACCGAGAGCTTCTTCTCCCCGTCCACCTTCACGACGACCACCGCCTCGGAGAGGCTCACCATCCGGTCGTACTTGTTCTTCCGCCGCTCCACCGTGACGCGGTAGCGCTTCACCTCGAAATAATCGGGTAACCGCCCGAGAAGCCGCCGGGCGAGGATCTCGAAGCTCGCCTGCGCCGTGTCGTAGGAATAGCCCTCGTTCTCGCGCGCCTTCACCTCCTCGAGGATGCGCCCGAGCGCCGGGTCGTCCGGCGCCACCTCGAGCCCCGCCTCGGCGAGGCGCCGGCGCAGGTTCGACTGGCCCGCCTGGTTCGACATCGGCACGACGCGGGCGTTGCCGACGCGGACCGGATCGACATGCTCGTAGGTGGACGGATCCTTCAGGATCGCGCTTGCATGAAGGCCCGCCTTGTGGGCGAAGGCCGAGGCGCCGACATAGGCCGCCTGCTTCTGCGGCACGCGGTTCAGGATCTCGTCGAGCATCCGGCTCGTCCGGGTGAGGCCCGCAAGCGCGGCGTCGCTGACGCCGGTCTCGAAGGCGCTCGCCCAGGGCTGCTTGAGCTTCAGCGTCGGGATGAGCGCGGTGAGGTTCGCGTTGCCGCAGCGCTCTCCGAGGCCGTTCAGCGTGCCCTGCACCTGCCGCGCGCCGGCCTCGAGCGCGGCGAGGCTCCCCGCCACCGCCGTCTCGGTGTCGTCGTGGGTATGGATGCCCAGCCTGTCGCCGGGGATGCCGCGGGCGATCACCTCGCCCACCACGCGCCCGATGCGCCCCGGCAGCGCGCCGCCATTGGTGTCGCAAAGCACGATCCAGCGCGCCCCCGCCGCGAGCGCGGCCTCGAGACAGGCAAGCGCGTAGCCCGGGTCCGAGGCGTGGCCGTCGAAGAAATGCTCGGCGTCGAAGATGGCCTCCCGCCCCTGGCCCACGACATGGGCGACGGAGCGGGCGATGTTCTCGAGGTTCTCCTCGCGGCTGATCCCGAGCGCGCGCTCGACGTGGTAGTCGTGGGTCTTGCCGACGAGGCAGACGGCCGGCGTGCCGGCGTTGAGGACGGCGGCGAGCACCTCGTCGTTTTCCGCCGAGCGGCCCGCGCGCTTCGTCATGCCGAAGGCGGTCATGCGGGCGCGGGTCTCGGGGGCGGCGTCGAAGAAGGCGCTGTCGGTGGGGTTCGCGCCCGGCCATCCGCCCTCGATGTAGTCGACCCCGAGCGCGTCGAGCGCCGCGGCGATCTTGCGCTTCTCCTCGACGGAGAACTGCACGCCCTGCGTCTGCTGCCCATCGCGGAGCGTCGTGTCGTAGATGGAGAGGCGCTCGCGGGTCATGGACGCGCCCCCGAGACGGCGGGCCGCACACGGCCGGAAGGGCAGCGCCCGGCCGCGGGTGGGCGCCGAAGCGCCCGCCCGGGGGGGCGGCCGGGCGCTGCCCGGGCCGTTGGCCCGGGCGGGTGTGACGACAGGGAGCGCGCGGTAGGGCTATCTCCCGAGCCCTGCGGCACGCAATACCGCGCCACCGCAAGGGCGGCGCCCGCACCGCGGGGCGGGTGGAACGCCCGCCCCGGGGGGGCGGTGCGGGCGCCGCCCGGGCCGCTGGCCCGGGCGGGGCACATGGCAGCTTCCTTGGTCACTCCCATTCGTCCGGCCATTCTTCTTCCAAAGGCTCCAGCTTCGACGGATCGAAACCTGCGGCGGGCAATAGCTCCACCCCCGCCTTGCTCATCCGGACCTCCACCCCGGCCGCGACGAGCGCGGCCTTCAGCCGATCCACTTCGGAGAAGTCCTTGGTCTGCATGGCCATTTTCCGCAGCTCATCCAGCTTGCGGCCGAGCTCTGCAAGGCTCGGGCCGGAGCCGGTTCCGCTACTCATCGCGAGCCATTCCTGCCGAAACCGTTCTCGTGCCTCGTCCGACAGGAAACCGAGAAACCGCGCATTGTCCAAGAGCCGCTGCGGCTCGTTTCTGAGCCTCTTGAGAACATTGAGGGCTTCATGCGTGTTCAGATCATCCGCAAGCGCGTCGAGCATGGTGTCGCTCGGGCGGAACGAAGCCTGCGGTGTCGGTTCGAGATCCATGGTCTGCTTGTGCCAGTCGAAGATGAGCCGCTTCGCCTCCCGCGCCTTCTCCTCGGTCCAGTCCATGGGCTTGCGGTAATGGGTCTGGAGGAAGACGAGGCGGATCACCTCGCCCGGCACCTTCCAGCCGCCGCTCCAGTCGCCCTCCAGCAGGTCGCGCACCGTGAAGAAGTTGCCGAGGGATTTCGACATCTTCTTGCCCTCCACCTGCAGCATCTCGTTGTGCAGCCAGTAGCGCGCGAAGCTGCCCTCGGGATGGGCGCAGCAGCTCTGCGCGATCTCGTTCTCGTGGTGGGGGAACATGAGGTCGTTGCCGCCGCCGTGGATGTCGAAGGACGCGCCGAGAAGCGCGTGGCTCATCGCCGAGCACTCGATGTGCCAGCCCGGTCGCCCGCGGCCCCAGGGGCTCTCCCAGCCCGGCTCTTCCGGCGTCGACGGCTTCCAGAGGACGAAATCCATCGGGTCGCGCTTGTAGGGCGCCACCTCCACCCGCGCGCCCGCGATCATGTCCTCGACCGAGCGGCCCGAGAGGCGTCCGTAATTCGCGTAGCTGCCCACCGCGAACAGGACATGTCCCTCGGCCTCGTAGGCGTGGCCGCGGGCGATGAGCGCCTCGATCATGGCGATCATCTGGGGGATGAAATCGGTCGCGTGGGGCTCGCGGAACCGCGGGTCGTCGGAATAGTCAACGCCAAGCGCGGCCATGTCCTCGTGGAACCACTCGGTGGTCTGCCGGGTCAGGTCGTCGATCCCGATGCCGCGCTCCTGCGCGCGGGCGATGATCTTGTCCTCGACATCGGTGATGTTGCGCACGTAGGTCACGTGCTCGGAGCCGTAGACATGGCGCAGCAGCCGGTAGAGCACGTCGAAGACGATGACGGGCCGCGCGTTGCCCAGATGGGCGCGGTCGTAGACCGTGGGGCCGCAGACATACATCCGCACGTTGCCGGGATCGAGCGGCGCGAACGCCTCCTTGCGGCGCGTTCGCGTGTTGGTCAGGCGGATCTCGGTCATGGCGCGCGTCCCTCTGGCGGGTCTGCCGCGGCGGGCTTAGCGATCTCGTCCGGAAATGGAAAGTGAAGACCGTCCCGCCGCTCAGGCTCAGCGGATGGTGCAGATGCGAATGCAGGTGGCGACGGTGGTCATGAAGTTCCTGTAACAACACGCGCCGGTCCTGCCAAGAGCGTTGCGCGACAGGCCCCGCTCGGGCATGACTCAGTCCATGATGCGCGAGGAGATCATCGCCTACTGCGACGGCTTGCCGGGCGCGCGCCGGGACAACCCGTTCGGCGCCGGCCTCATCTGCTGGATGGTGGGCTCCAGGGCCTTCGCGCTTCTCGCCGATGGCGGCGAGGCCCTGTCGCTCAGGGCCGACGGGGCCGAAAGCGCCGCCGAACGCCTGAGGGCCGCCTATACCGGCATGGCCCCGTTCCTGCCCCATGACGGCTGGATCGCGGTGGAGATATCTTCCACCTCCGAGGACGTGCTGAAGCGCCGGATCCGCGACAGCCATGACCGGGCGCTGCAAGAGCTTCCCGACACCGAACGCGCCCGGATCGCCGCCGCGGACTGACGCGCCGCCCGCGGCGGTTGACATCGCCGGCCGCCAGCGGTCCTTTCCGCCGCGCGTGGCGAAAGGGGACTTGCATGGAACTCTCGAGACGGATCAGGACGCTCAACGAAGGCGGCTCGGACGGCTGGGAGCTCTTCTATCGCGCGCGCGCCCTCAAGGCGGCGGGACAGCCGGTGACCGAACTCACCGTGGGCGAGCACGATGTACCCACCCACCCCGAGATTCTCGCGGCGATGCATGCAGCGGCGGCGGCCGGGCACACGGGCTACGCCATGGTGCCGGGCGTCGACGCACTTCGGGACGCCGTCGCCGCGCGGGTGGTCGCGCGCACGGGCGTGACGACGGGCCGGGAGAACGTGCTGATCACGCCGGGCGGTCAGGCCGGCCTCTTCGCCGCGCACATGGCGCTTTGCGACCCGGGCGACCGGGCGCTCTACCTCGAGCCCTACTACGCGACCTATCCCGGCACGATCCGCGCGGCGGGCGCCGAGGCGGTGCGCGTGGAGACCCGGGCTGAGGACGGCTTCCAGCCGCAGGCGGAGGCGGTGGCGGAGATGGCCACGGGCGCGCGGTCGATCCTCGTCAACACCCCCAACAACCCGACGGGCGCCGTCTATCGCCGCGAGACGCTCGAGGGCCTCGCCCGCGTGGCGGAGGCGCATGATCTCTGGGTCGTCTCGGACGAGGTTTACGACACCCAGGTCTGGGAGGGAGCGCACGTCTCTCCGCGCGCCCTGCCCGGCATGGCCGCGCGCACGCTCGTCGTGGGGTCCATGTCGAAGAGCCACGCCATGACGGGCTCGCGGCTGGGCTGGATCGTCGGGCCGGAAGAGGCGGTTGCCCGGCTCATAGACATCGCCACCGTGACCACCTACGGCGTGCCGGGCTACATCCAGGACGCGGGCATCTTCGCCCTGTCGCGTCCCGATCTCGAGGAGGCGGTGGCGGCCCCCTTCCGCCGCCGCCGCGCGCTGGCGCGGGACATCCTCGCGCGCCAGCAGGCAGTGGGCCTCGTGCCCGCCGAGGGGGCGATGTATGTGATGCTCGACATCCGCCGCACCGGGCTTTCGGGCATCGCCTTCGCGGATGGGCTGCTCGACGCGCACCGCATCGCCGTGATGCCCGGGGAAAGCTTCGGGCGCGCCGCGGCGGGCCATGTCAGGGTGGCGATGACGGTGCCCGATGACGCCTTCACCGAAGCGCTGGAGACGATCTGCGCCTTCGCCGCCGAACGCGCCGCCGAGGCAGTCTGAGGCCCGGGCCTTCGCCCATGAAAGAAGCGCGCGGGCGCGGTGCGTGACGAGCACGCGGTCGGGGGGCCGGTGTGGTGCGTGGCGAGCACGCACCCTACGCCGGTCGGGTGTGCGGTGCGCACGGCCGCCCCGGGTTGGCGCGGTGCGTGGCGACCACGCGCCCTCCGGGCACGAAAAGGCCGCCGGCGCGGATGCGGCGGCGGCCATCTACGGTCACTGAACGACTGCGATCAGCCGACGATCTCGAGCTCGGAGAAGAAGAACGCGATCTCCTGCGCAGCGGTCTCGGGCGCATCGGAGCCGTGCACCGAGTTCTCGCCGACCGATTCCGCGAACTCCGCACGGATGGTGCCCGGCGCGGCATCGGCGGGGTTCGTCGCGCCCATCACTTCGCGGTTCTTCGCGATCGCGCCCTCGCCCTCGAGCACCTGCACGACGACCGGTGCGGATGCCATGAACTCGCTGAGTTCGCCGAAGAAGGGGCGCTCCTTGTGGACGGCGTAGAAGGTCTGCGCCTGCTCGATCGTCATGCGGATGCGCTTCTGCGCGACGATGCGCAGTCCCGCCTCTTCGAACTTGGCGTTGATCTTGCCGGTGAGGTTCCGGCGGGTGGCGTCGGGCTTGATGATCGACAGCGTGCGTTCGGTGGCCATATCGGTCTGTCCTCGCAAGAAATGATGGGCGCGCCCCATGCCCGCCCGGTCATGTCGGGCGTGCGCCTAGCATGCAGACCCGCCCTTGAAAACCCGGGAAACGCCTCGGCCGCCCGGCGGTCGGCGCGCGCGCGCCGGCCCCCGGGGGGCATGTCGTCGCGATGGGCCAAAGCCCCGCTGGATGCCGGCCCGCGCCGCTGCTAGAGAGCGCACATGCTGCGTATCGAGAACATCTCCTTCTCCATGGAAGGCACCCCGCTGTTCCAGGAGGCCTCCGCCACGATTCCCGCCGGGCACAAGGTGGGGCTCGTGGGGCGGAACGGCACGGGCAAGTCCACGCTCTTTCGCCTGATCCGCGGCGAGCTGGCGCTGGAGGGCGGACGGATCGAGCTGCCGTCCCGCGCGCGCATCGGCGGCGTCGCGCAGGAGGCGCCGGCGAGCGAGGTATCGCTCCTCGACACCGTGCTCGCCGCCGACGCCGAGCGCGCGGGGCTCCTGGCCGAGGCCGAAACGACCGAGGATCCCGACCGGATCGCCGAGGTCCAGACGCGCCTTGCGGACATCGACGCCTGGTCGGCCGAGGGGCGCGCGGCAGCGATCCTGAAGGGGCTCGGCTTCACCGAGGCGGAACAGGCGATGCCGTGCTCGGCCTTCTCGGGCGGGTGGCGGATGCGCGTGGCGCTCGCTGGCGTGCTTTTCGCGCAGCCCGACCTCCTGCTGCTCGACGAGCCCACCAACTACCTCGACCTCGAAGGCGCGCTCTGGCTCGAGAGCTACCTCGCACGCTACCCGCACACGGTCATCGTCATCAGCCACGACCGGGACCTGCTGAACCGCGCCGTGGGCGCGATCCTCGAGCTTTCGGACCGCAAGCTCACGCTCTGGACGGGGAATTACGACCGTTTCGCACGCGCCCGCGCCGAACGCCGCGCCGTGCAGGCGGCCGAGGCGAAGAAGCAGGAGGCGCGGCGCGCCCACATGCAAAGCTTCGTCGACCGGTTCCGCTACCAGGCGAACAAGGCGCGCCAGGCGCAGGCGCGCATCAAGATGATCGAGCGGATGGACCCGATCGCGGCCCCAGAGGAGGCGGCCAGGCAGGTCTTCACCTTCCCCGAGCCCGAGGCGCTTTCGCCGCCCATCATCCGCATCGAGGGCGGCGCGGCGGGGTACGACGGCACGCCGGTGCTGCGGCGGCTCGACCTGCGGATCGACCAGGACGACCGCATCGCGCTCCTCGGGCGGAACGGACAGGGCAAATCCACGCTCGCCAAGCTGCTCGCCGACCGGCTGCCGCTGATGGAAGGGCGCAAGACGACCGCCGCGAAGCTGCGCGTGGGCTATTTCGCGCAGCACCAGCTCGATGAGCTGCGCGAAGGCGAGACACCACTCGAGCATCTCGCCCGCGCCCGGCCGAACGTGCCCCCTGCGAAGCTTCGCGCGCGGCTTGCGGGATTCGGGCTTCATGCCGAGCAGGTCGATACGGTCACCGCGCGCCTGTCCGGCGGGCAGAAGGCGCGGCTGGCGCTCCTGCTGGCGACGCTCGACGCGCCGCATCTGCTGATCCTCGACGAGCCGACCAACCACCTCGACATGGAAAGCCGCGAGGCGCTCGTCGAGGCGCTCAACGCCTATAGCGGCGCGGTGATCCTCGTCTCTCACGACATGCATCTGCTCAATCTCGTGGCCGACCGGCTCTGGCTGGTGTCGGGCGGGACGGTGGCGCCTTACGACGAGGATCTCGACGCCTACCGCCGCTTCCTGCTGGAAGAGTCCAGGGCGCCGCGCGACGCGCCCCGGCCCGCCGCGCCCGAACGGCCGCGCCGGCCCTCGCGCGAGCGGATGGCCGAGCTGCGCCAGGAGGTCCGCAAATGCGAGGCGCGCCTCGAAAAGCTCACCGAGATGCGCGACCGGCTGGCGGAAAAGCTCGCCGATCCGAAGCTTTACGCGCCCGAACGCACCGATGAGGCGACGGTCTGGCAGCGCAAGTACGCCGAGGTCATGGAAGGGCTGGACCGCGCCGAGGCGCTCTGGGTCCGGGCGGTCGAGCGTCTGGAGACCGCCGGCGGCAGCTGAGGCGTTAAACGTTTCAAAAGCTCTCGCATGATAGCGATTCGGCATCCGGAAGGGAGGCGCCCCGATGCCGCAACTCGCTCTCGCCATGCTCTGTCTCGCCATGCTCGTCTCGGGGCCGGTGCTTGCGCTCAACGGCGCGCCGCCGCGGCCGGGCGCCCCGGTTCTGGTGGTGGCCCCGCCCTGGGCCGGGATCGACACGATGATCCGGGAGGCCGGCGGCTGGCCGGTCGCGCCGGTTTCGCCACCCTTCGCGCGCCTCGCCCAGTTCCCCGGGCCGGGTTTCGCGCCCGCGCTCCGCGCGCAGGGCGCCTGGGCGGTGGCCGATGCGGGCCTTTTCGCCGCCATCTGCGGAGGCCGGGCATGACCGCCGCCACCGACACCGAAACCGGGCTGGAGGTCGCCCGCAACGCGGGGCTGCGACTGATCGTGCGGCTTTGCTTCGCGCTTGTTCCGTTCTCCGCGCTGGCGGCGGCGGTCGCCGGCAATCCCGTCTGGCCGCCGCTTCTGGCCGCGGCGCTCTTCGCGGGCTTGGGCGCCCTGGGCGCAAGCGCGGCCGGACGCATGGGCCGGATCGCCGCGGCGCTGGGCCTCGTCGGTCAGGCCATCGCGATTACCGCGGCGCTCGCGGGACATGCCTGGCAGCTCGACAGTCACATGATCTTCTTCGCCCTTCTCGCGGCGACGCTCGTCATGTCCGACGAGGTGGCAGTGCTGGCCGCCGCCGCCGCGATCGCCGCACATCACCTGATGCTCACCCTGGCGCTGCCCGCGCTGATCTACCCCTCGCTCGGCCTCGCCAACGATCTGTCGCGCACGCTCTTCCACGGCCTCGTCGTGACGATCGAGGCCGGCGCGCTCTGGTGGGCGATCCGCAGCCGCAACCGCCTGGAGGCCGAGCGGGCCGACGCCGATGCCCGCGCCCGGGCGGAGGCCGCCCGGCGGGCGGCGGAGCAATCCCGCCTCGAGGAGGAGCGCACGGCGGTCGTCGCCGCCTTGCAACGGGCCCTTCATGCGCTCGCGGACGGCGATCTGGGCGCGCGGATCGACGACGTCTTCGCGGGCCGTTACGAGGATCTGCGCCACGACTTCAACGGCGCCTGCACGGAACTTTCGCAGGCCATCGCGTCGGTTCACGCCAGCGCGGAGGCCGTGCGTTCCGAAACCCAGAGCATCGCCGGAGCCTCGACGACGCTTTCGCAACGCAGCGAGAAGCAGGCCGCGACGCTTGCCGAAATCGTCGGTGCGGCAGACAGGATCGCCGCACGGATCCGCGAGCAGGCCGCCGCGGCCGCCAATGCCGAAAGCCGCGCCGCCTCCGCGCACAAGCGCGCCGAGGAGTCGAAGTCCGTCGTCCAGAGCGCCGAGCAGACCATGCGCGACATCCAGGAGGCGTCCCGCGAGATCGGCCAGATCACGGGCGTCATCAACGAGATCGCCTTCCAGACCAACCTGCTCGCGCTCAACGCCAATGTCGAGGCGAGCCGGGCGGGCGACGCGGGTCGGGGCTTTTCCATCGTCGCGGACGAGGTGCGCGCGCTGGCGCAACGCTCGGCGGACGCCGCCGAGCGGATCGGCACGCTCATCTCGGAGTCCGACGCCAGGATCGACAAGGGCGTGCAGATCGCCGGCACCGCCGCCGAGGCGCTGACGCGTATCGGAGAGGAGGTCGCGACCCTGTCGGAGCACGTCAGTGCGATCTCCCTCTCCGCGACCGAGCAGTCGAGCGCGGTCGACGAGATCAACGGCGCGATGCACGAACTCGACCAGATGTCGCAAAGGAACGTGGCGATGTTCGAGGAAACCTCGGCGGCAAGCCTTGTCCTGCAGGAACGCGCCGAAAGCCTGTCCGAGGTGGTGGCCCGTTTCCGCGGCGCCGACGGTCCTGCCACGGAAGCCGGGCCGGCAAGGAGCGCCATGGCGCCGACAGCGGCATGCGAGGACCGGACACACCGCATCGCAGGCTGACGCGTCCCGGCCCGGACCAGGATCCGCGGCCCGAAAGCGACCCGGCGCAGGACAGGTCGATGGCGCGGCGATGACCGTGAAACGCTCCCGGGACGCGGCGGAAGAACGGCCCCACCCGCGAGGCCGCGGGTCTTGCGCATCTGCGTCTTCGGGGAAAGACTGCGCGCATGGAGCCCGCCTTTCTCGTCGTCGCCTTCACGACCTTGTTCGTCGTCATCGATCCGGTGGGCCTCACCCCCGTCTTCGTCGCGCTGACACCCGGAATGACGCTTGCCGAACGACGCGCCATTGCGCTGCGCGCCTGCGTGATCGCCATCGCGATCCTCGCGCTTTTCGGAGCGTTCGGCGAGGCGGTTCTGGGCTTCATCGGGATCTCGATGCCCGCCTTCCGCATTGCCGGCGGGATCCTGCTTTTCCTCACCGCGCTCGACATGCTGTTCGAGCGGCGCGCCCAGCGGCGCCAGGACCAGGCCAGCGAAGATCGTCCCGACCCGTCGGTGTTCCCGCTGGCGATCCCGCTGCTGGCCGGACCGGGCGCCATCGCCTCGATGATCCTGCTGACCGAGGAGAACCCCGGCCTTCTGGGGCTGGCCTGGGTCACGGGGGTGATGGCGACGGTGGTCGCGATCGCGTTCATCCTTTTTCTCGCGAGCGGCCTCATCGAACGGGCGCTCGGGCGGGTGGGCGTCAACGTGGTCACCCGGCTTCTGGGGATGCTGCTCGCCGCGCTGTCCGTGCAGTTCGTGCTGGACGGATTCCGCGCCTTCGGGCTTTCGGGGTCCTGACATCCGGGGCCGGTGTGCCTACATCCCCATTCAACCGCCAGAGGGCCGCCACCGATGACCGGAGACCAGATCGCCCAACTGACCTACCTCGCCCTTCTGGGTGGGGCGATCGCGTTCTGGCTTCTGCTGCGCAACCGGACGCGCCTGGGACAGATGGCGCAATACGCCGCGGTCTGGGGGCTGATCTTTCTCGGCGCGATCGCGGCGGTGGGGCTCTGGGGCGACATCCGCCAGACGGTGGCGCCGCGCCAGAACGTGCTGGCCGATCAGGGCCGGATCACGGTGCCGCGCGCACCCGACGGGCACTATTACCTCACCCTCGACGTGAACGGCGTCCCCGTGCGCTTCGTGGTGGACACGGGCGCGAGCCAGGTCGTCCTCACGCGGGCCGACGCCGCGCGGGCGGGCATCGACACGGAGTCCCTTGCCTTTCTCGGCCGGGCCATGACCGCGAATGGCGAGGTGGCCACCGCGCCCGTGAGGCTCGACAGCATCGGCACGGGTCCGATCCGCGACGAGGGCTTCAACGCCTGGGTCAACGCGGGCGAGATGCGCGAGTCGCTCCTGGGGATGAGCTACCTGCAACGCTTCGGCACGATCCGGATCTCGGATGGCGAGCTTGTGCTGACCCGGTGAGGCCCGGGCGCCGTCCCCGCGTCGGGCGCGGGCCTCGATCCGCGATCGCCCCACCCTTCAGGCCGGCGCCTCCGCAGACCGGTCCGCGCGCAGACGCCCGGCGGCCAGCGCCGAGGCCGCGAGCATGACCGCCGCTGTCCCGAGCATGAGCGCCAGCCCCCCGAGCTGGTAGGTGAGCCCCGACAGAACCGTCCCGAGAAGCCGGCCCGCCGCATTCGCCATGTAATAGAAGCCCACATCCATCGTGACCCGCTCGGCCCGCGTGAAGGCGAGGATCAGGTAGGAGTGCAGCGACGAGTTCACCGCGAAGATCGCGCCGAAGACCAGAAGCCCCGCGACCAGCGTTG
This sequence comes from Rhodosalinus sp. K401, assembly GCF_041365735.1. NCBI lineage: Bacteria > Pseudomonadati > Pseudomonadota > Alphaproteobacteria > Rhodobacterales > Paracoccaceae > Rhodosalinus > Rhodosalinus sp. K401. The sequence goes on from NZ_JBGFSI010000001.1 coordinate 12,402, forward strand.
CGGTCAGCCAGGCTTGCGGCCCGGGCGACAGGAGCGCGGCGACGGCAAGCGCGGCGGGCACGAGAAACAGGCCCCAGGCCCAGCCCCGCGCCGCGTGCACCAGCTCGGCCTCCGGGCGCGCGGCGGCGCGCAGGAGGCGCGGTGCCGCGGCCTGGACCGCCCCGTAAAGGATGATCCAGAGCGCCATGAAGCTCCCGACGAGGAAGAAGGCCGCGCGGTTGCCCGCCTCCGTGCCGTCCGAGAGGACCGCGTAGAAATAGATCGGGATGCCGACGACGAACCAGACGTCGCGCGCGCCGAAAAGGAACACCCGGGCCGCCGACAGCCAGTTCACGTTGGCCGATTTCGAGAACACCTCGGAAAATTTCGCCCCCTTGCGCCCTTTCGGAAGGCCCGGCGGCATGACGATCAGCACGGCGACGAGGATCGCCGCCAGCACCGCCGCCATGGCGAGGACGGCCCACGCGAAGCCGAGCGTGGCCAGCAGCGCGGCGCCCAGCAGGAAGCCCAGGCCCTTCACCGCGTTCTTCGACCCCGTCAGCAGCGCCACCCACCGAAAGAGGCCGCCCTGCCCGGCCGGCGCCAGGATCTTCACCGCCGACTTCGACGACATCTTGGCGAGATCCTTGGCCACGCCGCTCGCCCCCTGGACGAGCATGACATAGGCCACCGAAAGCCCGATCGCCCAGTCCGGGTCGAGCCGCGCCAGCGCGACCAGGGCCACGACCTGGATCGCGAGCCCGGCATAGAGCGTCGAGGTCAGCCCGAACCGCGCCGCGATCCACCCGGCCGCGAGGTTCGTGATCATCCCGGCGATCTCGTAGAGCACGAAGAGATAGGCAAGCTGCACCGGCGTGAAGCCCAGCGTGTGGAAATGCAGCAGCACCAGCATCCTGAGCGCGCCGTCGGTCAGCATGAACGCCCAGTAGGCTGCCGTCACGGCGACGTAGGCGGAAAGACCGTCGGGCCGCGCGCTCACAGCGACGCGCCCACCATCAGCGCCACGTCCACCAGCCGGTGCGCGTAGCCCATTTCGTTGTCGTACCACGCGTAGACCTTCACCTGCGTGCCGTTCACCACCATGGTCGAGGGCGCGTCCACGATACCCGACCGGGTATCGTTGGTGTAGTCGGTCGAGACGAGCGGGCGTTCCTCGTAGCCGAGGATACCCGAAAGCGGCCCCTCGGCCGCGGCCGCGAAGAGCGCGTTCACCTCATCGACATCGGTCGCGCGCTCCACCTCGAAGACGCAGTCGGTGATGGAGGCGTTCAGAAGCGGCACGCGCACGGCATGGCCATCGAGCCGGCCCGCGAGCTCGGGGTAGATGAGGGTGATCGCCGTCGCGCTGCCGGTCGTCGTCGGGATCATCGAATTGAGCGCCGAGCGCGCCCGGCGCAGATCCTTCGCCGGGCGATCCACGATGGTCTGGGTGTTGGTCACGTTGTGGATCGTGGTGATGGAGCCGTGGCGGATGCCGAGGCTGTCGTGCAGCACCTTCACCACCGGCGCGAGACAGTTCGTGGTGCAGGACGCGGCGGTGACGATCCGGTGGGCCACGGGATCGTAGATGTCGTGATTGACGCCGTAGACGATGTTGGCGGTGGGTCCGTCCTTGACCGGCGCGGAAACGACCACCTTCTTCACGCCCGCCTCGAAATAGGGCGCGAGCGCTGCCTCGGTCTTGAAGACGCCGGTGCAGTCGATGACCACGTCCACGCCCTCGAGCGGCAGGTCGGAAAGATCCCGCGCGCCGACAAAAGGCAGGCGCGTGCCGTCGATGGTGACGGAGGCCTCGTCATGTGCGAAGGATGCGTCCCAGCGGCTATGCACCGTGTCGAACTCGAGCAGATGGGCGTGCATCGCCGGATCGCCGATCGCGTCGTTGATCCAGGCGAGCGTCGCCCCGCGCTCGAGCAGCGGCTTGAGGGCGAGCTTGCCGATCCGCCCCAGGCCGTTCACCGCGTAGACCGTCATGCCGGCGCCCCGTTGCTCGCATGGCCGATCTCGTCCACCGCCTTCTGGAGCGAAATCCGGTCGAGCGAGGCCAGAGGCAGCGCGGCAAAGGCGCGGATGCGATTGCGCAGCGCCCCGTAGGCCTGCTGGAAGGCGAGGCTCTTCTCGGCGTCGGTTCCCTCCACCTGCACCGGGTCGGGCATGCCCCAGTGGGCGCTGATCGGCTGCCCCTGCCAGGCGGGGCATTCCTCGTTGGCCGCCTGGTTGCAGACCGTGAAGACGAAATCGAACTTGGGCGCGTCGTCGCCCTGGAATTCCGACAGGTTTTTCGCGCGCAGGACGGAGATGTCGTGCCCCTTCTGCGCCAGCACCTCCAGCGCGAAGGGGTTGAGTTCGGAATAGGGTTTCGTGCCGGCCGAATAGGCTTCGAAGCGGTCGCCGGCCTCCTTGCGAAGAATGGACTCGGCGAAGATCGACCGCGCCGAGTTGCCGGTGCAGATGAAGAGCACCTTGTAAAGGTTTTCGGGCATGGGAAGTTTTCCTGTCGTGGAGGGATCGGTCAGAGGCGGGCAAAGTTCCGGCCGCCCGAGGCAGCAGTCGCGCAGCAGGTAGTCGAGGGTGCCCCGCACCTCCGTCATGTCGACCGTGTAGCGAAGCGACGTGCCCGCACGCTCCTGCGTGACGAGGCCGGCCTGCATCAGCGCGGCCAGGTAGGACGACAAGGTGGAGGGCTTGAGATCCAGCGCACAGGCCAGCTCACCGGCCGGCACGCGGTCCGGGTAACGGCGCATGAGCAGCCGGAAGAGGGCCAGCCGCTGCGGGTGGCCGAGTGTCGAAAGGCGGTCGGAGGCAGTAATTTCCATATTTCGTGAATATATGAATTATGAGCTTTCGCAAGTTCTTTTTCCCGCTTGGGGGCAAAGGATCGTCCCGGGTTTCCGCCGGCTGCGGTTGCGTCAGGCAGCGTCAGGCCGCGCTGCGCCACGGCCGCGTGCCGGCCCCGCTCAGCCCGGCAAGCGTGGCGGCGATGCGCGCGGGCTCAGCACCGCCCCAGAAGACGCGACAGTGCCAGGGGAAGCGGCCAGCGGTTCATCGTGTAGACATGGATGGACGGGGCGCCGTAGGCGATGAGGCGTCGGGCCTGCTCGACCGTGGCCGCCGCCGCGAGATAGGGCTGCATCTCGGGCTTGTCCTCGCTCTCCCGGAAGAGCCGTTCCAGCCAGTCGGGCACCGTCGTGCCGTTGGCCTTGGCGAAGCTCCGCACACGCGCCCACCCCTCGAGCGGCATGAGGCCGGGCACGATCGGCGCGTCGATGCCATGGCGCGCACATGCCTCGAGAAACCGCCCGTAAGCCGCCGGGTCCAGCACGAATTGGCAATAGGCCATGTGCGCCCCGGCATCGAGCTTCAGCTTCAGGTGGTCGATATCCTGGTCGAGCGTGCCGGCCTCGGGGTGCTTTTCGGGATAGGCGGCGACGGCGATCCGGAACGGGTGCCGCTCTGCAAGCGCCGCGACGAGGTCCGAGGCATGCGCGAAGCCCGGCGGCAGCGGACCCTCCATCGCGCGGGGCTGATCCCCCCGCAGCGCAAGGATGTCGTGGATCCCGGCCTGCCAGAGACCCTCCGCCGTCTCGAGCGCCGCCCGCCGCGACAGGCCCAGCGCCGTCAGGTGCGCCATGACGGGTCGCCCGGTCAGGCGCGCTACCTCCACCGCGCTGTCGTGGGTACCCGCGCGCGTGGTGCCGCCCGCGCCCATCGTGACGGAGAACCCTTCGCTGGCGGCCGGGGCGAGGCGCTCGACGGTCTCGCGGAACTTCGCATGGCGGCGCTCCGACCGTGGCGGAAACAGTTCGAACCCCATGGGCACCGCCCCGCCGGAGATGACGAGCCGCCGCAAGAGCGCATCGGCTGGCTGTGGAACAAGCTGGCGATGGGGCACGACGATCCGGTCTCCGCGCCCTCAGCCGGCCCAGTCGCGGCCGGCCGCCTGCGCCTGCTCCCGCGCGCCGGGATGCGACGAGGGCCGGAACGGCACCTCCGTCACCCGGGCGTCCACGGGTCGGCCCGTGGCGTCCGCGTAGATGTCTGGCAGCTCTACCTTCAGTGCCGTGTCCGGCGCCGAGAGTGCCGGCGGCACGTAGCCGAGCGCGATGTTGACCTGAAGTTCGGGCGACCACCACGGCGAGGTCACGTAGCCCACCCGCTCTCCGTCCGGCGTGGCGATGAGCCAGAAATCGGGGGCGTAGTCGGTCACCGGACGCCCGCCCATCGTCAGCCCGACGAGCTTCAGCTTGAACGAGAAGCGGCCCGCGTCGATCTCGGCGCGCTGAGCCTCCAGCGCGGCGCGCCCGATATAGTCGGCGGCCTTCTTGCGCGGCACCTGGTAGGCGAGGTTCACCTGGAAGGGGGAGGTCTCGGTATCCATGTCCTGGCCCCAGGACAGGATACCGGCCGCGATCCTGCGATGATGGGCCGGCGCGATCACCCGCAGCCCGTAGAGCGCGCCATGCGCGCGCAGCGCGTACCAGACCGGTTCCGCGGCGAGGGTCGCGTCGCGCACGAAGATCTCGTAGCCCTTCTCGCCGGAAAAGCCGGTCTGGCTGACCACCACCGGGCAGCCGGCAAGCGTCGTTTCGAAAAGGCCGTAATAGGGCAGGCGACGGATCTCTTCCCCGAAGAGATCGGCCATGAACGCCTCCGAGGTCGGCCCCTGGACCTGAAGCGGCGCGACGTCGAGCTCGGCGATCTCCACGTCGTGGCCAAGCCCCACGTTCACGCCCTGCAACCACAAAAGGAGGTCGCTGTCGGAGGCCGAGAACCAGAACTCGTCGCGGCCAAGACGCAGAAGGACCGGGTCGTTGAGGATGCCGCCCTTCTCGTTGCAGACGATCACGTACTTGCCCCGCATGGGCTGGATCTTCGTGGCATCGCGCGTGATGACGCGGTTGACGAACGCCTCGGCGTCGGGTCCGCGCACGCGGATCTGGCGCTCGACCGCGACGTTCCAGAGCGTGACGCGGTTCACCAGCGCCTCGTATTCGGCCATGGCGCCGCCCTCTTCGGGCCGGACATAGCCGCGCGGGTGATACATCCGGTTGTAGACGGTGGCGCGCCAACACCCCGCCTCGACCGAGAGATGCCAGAAGGGCGATTTCCGCACACGGGTGGAGATGAGCATCTGCACGGGCGGGGCGCCGGACTGCCGCAGGTTCACGGGAACCAGCCGGTCGGACTGGTCCACGCCCGGCACGTTCGGATGGGAGCGGCCCTCTTCCGTCATGCGATCCCCTCCCTGCGGTCGCGTCTCGAGACGGCGCGCTCCTCCCGCGCGCAACCTCCGGCTTTTCCTGCCGTTCCGAGCCTGCCAAAGCCGAGGGCGTCGCGCAACGACAGCCCGCCGGTGTTTCGCAAACACCTCAGCCTTCTAAAGCTCCGGCCGACCTCGTCGGGGGTGCGCTACCGACCGCGCCAAGCTGCGCGCCGCGACGGCATGGACCGGCACGTCGGGCCGTGGCATGTCTTGGGGAGGTGTCAGACACGGGGGCACGGATGGACGGCGGGAAGACCGACGCGGCAGAGGCGGCCGCCTATTACGACGACGCAGACGTCGCGGCCTTCTACCGGCTCTGCTGGGGCGGGGACGACATCCATATCGGGCGTTACGACACCGGGGCCGAAAGCGTGGCCGACGCCTCCGTCGCGATGACGCGCCATCTTCTCTCCCTCGCCGGGATCGTGGCCGGCGACCGGGTTCTCGACATCGCCTGCGGCTATGGCGGGACGCTGCGCCTTCTGGCGCGCATGGGGTGCCCCGCGGCGGGCATCGACATCTCCGGGCGCGCCGTGACCGAGGCGCGGCGCCGCAACGCCGAGGCCGGGCTCGACGACCGCATCGATGTCCGGCTCGGCGATTTCCACGAGATCGGCGAGCCCGACGGCGCATGGGACGCGGCGATCTGCCAGGAGTCGCTCATCCATTCCACGGACCGGCCGCGCGTGATGGCCGAGGTCCACCGTGTGCTGCGTCCCGGCGGCGTCTTCGCGCTCTCGGACATCCTGACCGCCCCGGGCGCGGACGAGGCGCTGGTCAACGAGGCCTTCGCGAGGCTGGGCGCCCGGGCCGGCGCGACGCCCGCGGACTACCGCGCCATGGCGGAGGCGGCGGGGTTCGAGATCGCGGCGTCGGAGGAGCGCCCCCGGGACATCCGCACCCATTACGACAAGCTGGCCGAGGCGCTGTCGGATCCGGTGCCCGGCCTCGACCCCGACGCGCGGGACGCCATCGCGCAGAGCGTCGCGCGCTGGCGGAAGGCGCTGGTCGGCGGGCATATCACCTGGGCCTGCCTCGTCGCAAGCAAGCCCGGCTGAAGGCGGCGCTCAGATGTCTAGCGCGTTTTCCTTTTCCCAGCGGGAGAAATGCGAGACGAAGGAGTGCCACTCCCGGTTCTTGAGCTTCAGGTAGGCGGCCGTGAACGCCTCCCCCATGGCCCCGGAGAACGCCCCGTCCGCCTCGAAGGCGCGCAGCGCGTCGAGCAGGTTGAGCGGCAGTCGCGGTGCCTCGGTGACGGTGTGGCCGTCCGCGTACATGTCGATGTCGAGGCGCGGGCCCGGATCGGCCTCGTGCTTCAGCCCCGACAGCCCCGCCGCGATGATCGCCGCCTGCAGCAGGTAGGGGTTGGCCGCGCCGTCCGCGAGGCGCAGCTCGAACCGCCCCGGCCCGGGCACGCGCACCATGTGGGTGCGGTTGTTGCCCGACCAGGTGACGGTGTTGGGCGCCCAGGTGGCGCCGGAATGGGTGACGGGCGCGTTGATCCGCTTGTAGCTGTTCACGACCGGGTTGGTGATCGCCGCCATCGCGGGGGCGTGGCGCATGATCCCGCCGAGGAAATGCGCGCCCTCCGCCGAAAGGCCGAGTTCCCCCGCGGGGCCCGCCCCAGCGCCGTCGAAGACGTTGCGCCCGGCATCGGCGCCCGGCGCGTCCCAGGCCGAGACGTGGACGTGACAGCCATTTCCCGTCAGCCCCTCGATGGGCTTGGGCATGAAGGTGGCGCGCAGCCCGTGCGCCTCGGCCACCGACTTCACCATGAACTTGAAGAAGCTGTGCCGGTCGGCGGTGACGAGGGCGTCGTCGAAGGCCCAGTTCATCTCGAACTGCCCGTTCGCGTCCTCGTGGTCGGTCTGGTAGGGGCCCCATCCGAGATCGAGCATGTGGTCGCAGATCTCGCGCACCACGTCGTAGCGGCGCATCACGGCCTGCTGGTCGTAGCAGGGCTTCTCGGCGGTGTCGTAGGGATCGCTTATGGCGTCGCCAGCGGGCGTGAGCAGGAAATACTCCGCCTCGATTCCCGACTTGACGTGCAGCCCGGCCTCCGCGGCGGCCGCGATCTGGCGGCGCAGCACGTTGCGCGGGGCTTGCGCGACCTCCTCTCCCTCCATCATGCAATTGGCCGCGACCCAGGCGACCTCGGGCTTCCACGGAAGCTGGACGACGCTCGCGGGGTCGGGCACGGCCAGCATGTCGGGAAAGGCCGGGGTCATGTCGAGCCAGGTGGCGAAGCCCGCGAAACCCGCGCCGTCCTTCTGCATGTCGCCGATCGCCTGCGCCGGGACCAGCTTGGCGCGCTGGCCGCCGAAGAGATCGGTGAAGGAGATCATGAAATACCTGATCCCCTTTTCGCGGGCGAACTCCGCCAGATCCTGTGTCATCGCCGTCTCCCTGTTCCGATGTCGCCCCCCGGCGGGGCTAGAGGCCGCCTCCGGGCTTACCCGGCCACCAGTCCGTCCCGGCAAGGGGCACGCGCGCCATCGCCGCGGCCTCCATCGTCAGCGCGCACAGGTCCTCGGGCTCTAGGTTGTGGAGGTGGTTGTGCCCGCAGGCGCGCGCGATGGTCTGCGCCTCGAGGGTCATCACCTTGAGGTAGTTCCGCAGCCGGCGGCCCGCGTCCTCGGGGTCGAGGCGCGCGGCAAGCTCGGGATCCTGCGTGGTGATGCCCGCGGGGTCGCGCCCTTCGTGCCAGTCGTCATAGGCGCCCGCGGTGGTACCCAGCTTCCGGTACTCTGCCTCCCATTTCGGGTCGTTGTCGCCGATGGCGATCATCGCCGCCGTGCCGATGGACACCGCGTCGGCCCCGAGCGCCATGGCCTTGGCGACGTCGGCGCCGCTGCGGATCCCGCCCGAGATGACCAGCTGCACCTCGCGGTGGACGCCGAGATCCTGAAGCGCCTGCACGGCGGGGCGGATCGCCGCGAGGGTCGGGATGCCCACATGCTCGATGAACACGTCCTGCGTGGCGGCGGTGCCGCCCTGCATCCCGTCGATCACCACCACGTCGGCGCCGGCCTTCACGGCGAGCGCGGTGTCGTAGTAGGGTCGCGTCGCGCCCACCTTCACGTAGATCGGCTTTTCCCAGCCGGTGATCTCGCGCAGCTCCAGGATCTTGATCTCCAGGTCGTCGGGCCCGGTCCAGTCCGGGTGGCGGCAGGCGGAGCGCTGGTCGATCCCCTTTGGCAGCGTGCGCATCCCGGCCACCCGGTCCGAGATCTTCTGGCCGAGCAGCATCCCCCCGCCGCCGGGCTTGGCGCCCTGCCCCACCACGACCTCGATGGCGTCGGCGCGGCGCAGGTCGTCGGGGTTCATGCCGTAGCGCGAGGGCAGGAGCTGGTAGACCAGAAGCGTCGAGTGCTCGCGTTCCTCGTCGGTCATGCCGCCGTCGCCCGTGGTGGTCGAGGTGCCCGCCATGCTCGCGCCCCGGCCGAGCGCCTGCTTCGCCGCACCCGAGAGCGCGCCGAAGCTCATCCCCGCGATGGTGATCGGGATCTGGAGGTTGAGCGGCTTCGTCGCGTGGCGTCCGCCCAGCACCACGTCCGTCCCGCAGCTTTCGCGGTAGCCCTCCAGCGGGTAGCGCGACACCGACGCGCCCAGGAAAAGCAGATCGTCGAAATGCGGCACCCGCCGCTTCGCCCCGCCGCCCCGGATGTCGTAGATGCCGGTGGCCGCGGCGCGGCGGATCTCGGCGTTCACCTCGGGCGGGAAGGTCGCGGAGAAGCGCGGCGGCGTCTGGGGAGTGTCGCTCATCAGTAGGCCCCGGCGTTGTCGATGTCGAAATGGTAGAGCGTGCGGGCCGAGCCGTAGCGGCGGAACGCCTCGGGCCGCGCGTCGATCTCCGCCCGCTCGAGCAGACCGGCAACCAGCTCCAGGTGCTCGGGGCGCATCTCCTTCTCGACGCAATCCGCGCCGAGGCTCTTCACCCGTCCGCGCACGAAGAGGCGCGCCTCGTAAAGCGAGTCTCCCAGCGCCTCGCCCGCGTCGCCGCACACGACGAGCGTTCCGGCCTGAGCCATGAAGGCGGACATGTGGCCCACGCCCCCGCCCACGACGATGTCGATGCCCTTCATCGAGATGCCGCAGCGCGAACTCGCGTTGCCTTTCACGACCAGCAGGCCGCCGCGCCCCGTGGCGCCGGCATACTGGCTGGCGTCGCCCTCCACGATGACGGTGCCCGAGACCATGTTCTCGGCCACGCCCGGCCCGGCCGATCCCGCGACGCGCACGGTTGCCCGCTTGTTCATGCCGGCACAATAGTAACCGGTGGAGCCGCGCACCGTGACCTGGATCGGCGTGTCGAGACCGACCGCCAGGGCATGGGCGCCGCGGGGGTTCAGCACCTCCCACTCGGTCGCGTTCCCGCCCGCGCCCTGAAGCGTGGCGTTCAGCGTCCGGAGGTCCTCGGCGGCAAGGTCGATCGTCTGCATGTCAGCGGGCCCAGAAATAGACGGTGGCGGGTTCGGGTTCCCAGACGCGCGCCGCGTCGATGCCGGGAAGCCCGACCAGCGCGCGGTATTCGGAGCCGAAGGCGACGTAGCCGTCGGTTTCGGCCATCACGGCGGGCTTGCAGGCGATGGGGTCGCGCACGACGCCGAAGCCGTCCTTGGTGCCGACCACGAAGGTGTAGAAGCCGTCGAGATCGGCCAGCCCCGCCTCCAGCGCCTCGCCGAGGGTGGCCCCCTCCTGCATCCGCCAGGTGAGGTAGGCCGCCGCCGCCTCGCTGTCGTTCTCGGTCTGCACCTCCACACCCGCCCGGGCGAGGCGGCGCTTGAGGTTGTGGTGGTTCGAAAGCGAGCCGTTATGCACGAGACACTGGTCGGCGCCCGTGGAAAAGGGATGCGCGCCCAGCGTGGTGACGGCGGATTCGGTGGCCATGCGCGTGTGGCCGATGCCATGGGTGCCGGTCATCGACGCGAGGTCGAAGCGCGCCGCCACGTCGCGGGGCAGCCCGACCTCCTTGTAGATCTCGATCGCCTCGCCCGCGCTCATCACCCGAAGGCCCGGGCTTAGCCCGGCCAGGGCCTCGCGCGCCGCAGGAATGCAGTCGGCGGGCAGCTCTAGAACGGCGTGGGTGTCCTTCGCGCGCATCGTGACCCTCGCGCCCAGAGCCTCGGACAGTCGCGCGTCGAGCCCCGGGAGATCCGCCGCGGGCGCGTCCGACTGCACCGTGATCTTGCCCGTGCCCCCCGGCGCGTAGACGGCGAGCCCCGCGCTGTCGGGGCCGCGATCGGTCATGGTGATCAGCATGTCCGACAGAAGCGCGCCGAGCCGCGGCTCGAGCGCCGCGTCCTTGAGAAACAGTCCGACGATTCCGCACATTGCCGCGCCCCGCTTCGCCGCCGGCCCAGAGACGGGCCCGCCAGGACTGATGGGCAACAGATTTTCTTCTGGGGCAAAAGTGCCGATACCCAGCTTGGGCCCCGGCCCGCCAACCAGTGGCGGATCTGCACAGAATTCAGGCAGCCACGCTTATCCCGATTGCGGATAGCAGATCACGGAGAGGTACCGGATGGGCAGGCGGCGCAACTCTTCGGGGCCATGCGGCGCGTCGGCATCGAAGAAGAGCGAATCTCCCGGCCGGAGGGCGAACAGGCTGTCGGCATGACGGTAGCCCACCTCGCCTTCCAGCATGTAGATCAGCTCCAGCCCCTCGTGTTGGAAGACGGGAAAGACGTCCGTCTTCTTGGAGAGCGTGATGAGATAGGGTTCCATCACCACGCCGCTCGCGTTGGAGCCCAGGTGACCGAGCAGGTTGTACTGGTGCCCGGCCCGGGTGCCCGCTCGCTCGACATCCGCCCCCTGCCCCGCCGGCGTATGGACGACGCCCCGGCGCTCCTCGTAGCCGCGGAAAAAGGCCGTGAGCGGCACGCTCAGCGCGTGCGACAGCGCCTGGAGCGTCGTGAGCGAGGGCGAGATGTTGCCGTTCTCGATCTTCGAGAGCATACCGGCCGAAAGCCCCGTCTGCTGGGCGAGCTCGGCCACCGTTATGCTCTGCTGGCGACGGAAGGCGCGCAACTCCCGCCCGATCGCGACCTCGAGCACCTTTTCGCGCGCGCCGCGGCGTCCATGGGGATCCTGGGTCAGCGTTACGGGTTTGCGCGCCACGGCGTCTCGCCTCTTTCCTTCCGGGCGCGACATGACCGAGCGCCCCGGCTGCAAGCCTAGCCCGGTTCCGCAAGAGAAAAAATCGTTCGCTGCGGTCAATCCGGCACCCACGGGCGACAACGCCGTCGCGCCATGGCGACATTGCGCTGCGCGCGCCGAACGCCGAGGATGCGTCCGAAAGCGGCACCCTCGAAACGGAAGCGTAAACATGGCGCAGGCAACCGGACTTCATCACCTTGCGCAGGACGCGCGATGAGCTCATCGGTCGTGACCGTCTCTCTGCTGACGCTCTATATCGCGCTGCAGGTGGGCTTCATCCTGAGGGCGCTGCTCCGCCCCTACCGGGAGCCCTCGGCCCGCGTCGCCTGGGTTCTCGTCATGCTCGCGCTGCCGGCGGTCGGCATGCTGGCCTATGTCCTTTTCGGAGAAACCAACATCGGCCGGCGCCGGGTCGCGCGCTACCGCGAGGCCGCGCGGCTTTTCAAGGCGCCGCAGGTCGACCCAGTTGATGCCCGCAGGCGGATCGCGGCCGTCGCCTCGGACCATGCGTATCTCTTCAACCTCGGCCATTCGGTCAGCGGCTTTCTTCCCACGACCGGAAACGCCGCGCGGGTCTTCTCCGACTCGAACGCCTCCATCGCGTCCCTGCTCGACGACATCGCGGCGGCGGAGCGCTACGTCCATCTCGTCTTCTACATCTGGCTCGACGACACCAACGGTCTGAAGGTCGTCGAGGCGCTCAAGGCGGCCGCGCGCCGCGGGGTCGTCGTGCGCGCGATGGCGGACGATCTCGGCTCCCGGCGGCTCGTGCGCTCGCACCACTGGACCGACATGCAGGCGGCGGGCGTGCGGCTCGCCGCGGCGCTTCCCATCGGCAACCCGCTGCTGCACCCGATCCGGGGCCGGGTCGATCTCAGGAATCACCGCAAGATCGTGGTGATCGACGACCGCATCACCTATTGCGGCAGCCAGAACTGCGCAGACCCGGAATTCCGGGTGAAACCCCGATACGCCCCCTGGATCGACGTCATGTTGCGCCTCGAAGGCCCGGTGGCCGGCCAGAACCAGAGGCTGTTCCTGCAGGACTGGGTCTCGCATGTCGACGACGGGCTGGAGGATCTGGACGCATCGGCAGCGGAACAGCCGTCGAAGGGCTCGATCGTGGCACAGGCGATCGGCACCGGACCGACGGTCCGCAATTCCGCCATGCCGGAAGTCTTCGAGACTCTGATGCACGGCGCGCGCGAGGAACTGGTGATCACGACGCCCTATTACGTGCCCTCGGATTCGATGCAGTCGGCGCTCTGCGGCGCCGGCCATCGCGGGGTCCGCACGAGCCTGGTGCTTCCTGCCAAGAACGATTCCTGGATCGTCGGCGCCGCGAGCCGAAGCTACTACCTCGAGCTTCTGCAATCGAATGTGCGGATCTTCGAGTACGAGGGAGGTCTGCTGCACGCCAAGTCGCTCACCCTCGACCGCGAGATCGCCCTGATCGGCTCGGCCAATCTCGACCGGCGCTCCTTCGAGCTCAACTACGAAAACAACGTGCTTCTCAAGGACAGGGCGCTCACCGGAGAACTCCGCGACCTGCAGGACGGCTACATTTCCCGGTCGCGCGAAATCACCATGAAGGAGGTGACGGATTGGGGTCCGGGCAAACGGCTCTGGAACAACTCGGTCGCCATGATGGGCCCCGTGCTGTGAGGCGCGCGGGATGGGGCGCACGGCGCCACCGCCTTGAATCGCGGCCGCGGCGTCGCGACATAATGCGAAACCCCGCCCGACATGCGGCTCACGGGCGATCATCGAGGCCCCGCAGCAGCCCTGTGGCCGGCGACCAGCGCGCCTGACACGCCCACGCGGCGCGACCAGGCGACGCGACAAGGGGGCAGAGGACGCCCGGCAAGGAACAGAGGATTGGTGCAGACAGACCGCGAGACGATAGACTGGCAAGGACGGGAACCGGACACGGCGCCCGCCGCGGCCTTGCGCGTGGCGACCTGGAACATCCGCAAGGCCGTCGGCCTCGACCGGCGGCGGGATCCCGCGCGCGTGATCGCCGCCATCGCCGATCTGCGCGCCGACATCGTCGCCCTGCAGGAAGCCGATCTGCGCCTGGGCGCCCGGCCGGCGGCGCTGCCCGCGGCGGAGGTCGAGGCCGTCACCGGCATGGCGGTGGTGGACGTCGGCGGCAATCCCGGCTCGCTCGGCGTGCACGGCAACGCGCTGCTGGTGCGACGGGATCTGCTGGTGCGTGCGGCGGCCGCGATCGAGCTTCCCGCGCTCGAGCCACGCGGCGCGATCACGGCGGAAATCGCCGTGCCCGGGCTCGAAGCGCGCGTGCGCGTGGTCGCGACCCACCTGGGGCTCCTGCGCGCGTGGCGGCGCCGCCAGCTCGCCACGATCCGGACCGGGCTGGACGCCGCCGCCCTGCCCAACACCCTGATCCTGGGCGATTTCAACGAATGGTCCACGGTCCGCGGGCTCGAGGCCCTCGCGCCCGATTTCGCGGTGCTCGCGCCGGGCGCCAGCTTCCACGCCGCGCGGCCGCTGGCGCCGCTCGACAGGATCGCGCACGGCCGCGGCCTGCACGCCTTCGGCGCGGGCGTGGTCAGGGAAGGGCCGAGCCGCATCGCCTCGGACCACCTGCCCGTCTGGGCGGAATTCGCGCCCGCCCTCATGCCCGACGCGTCCGACCACCCCGCGCCCGCCGCGCGACCCGCACCGCCGCGGTCGAGGCTCCGCAGGCTGCGCCGGGCCTGAGCCGGCAGGACGGCGCCGGCGCGACCGCCTCAGCCCGCCAGCGCCTCTTCGAGCTCCCGGGTCAGCCGCCGCGCCTCTTCGGCACGGGGCTTGGAAAAGCGGGCGAGCAGAAGGTAGGCGACCGGTGTGAGATAGAGGGTGGAAAGCGTGGCGAGCCCGAGCCCGCCCACGATCACCCAGCCCAGCGCCTCGCGCGCCTCGGCCCCGGCCCCCGACGACAGGATGAGCGGCACACCGCCCAGCACGGTAGAGGTCATCGTCATCATCACGGGACGCAGGCGGATCGTGGAGGCGTCGAGGATCGCCTCGCGCACCCCCTGCCCCCGGTCGCGTAGCTGGTTCGCGAACTCCACGATCAGGATGCCGTTCTTGGCCATGATCCCGATCAGCATGACGAGCCCGATCTGCGAATAGACGTTCAGGCTCTGCCCGGTCAGCAGAAGCGCGAAGGCCGCGCAGGCCAGCCCGATGGGCACGGTCGCCATCACGACGATGGCCGAGACGAAGCTTTCGAACTGCGCGGAAAGCACGAGGAACACCACCGCGATGGCGAAGGCGAAGGTCACGAGGAGGCCCGCGTTGGTCTGGTCGAGCGTCGCGGCCTCGGCCAGCGGGACGATGCGGTTTTCCTCGGCAAGGATGTCGTCCGCCATCTCCTCGACCTGCGCCAGCGCGTCGCCAAGCGCCAGCTCCGGCGTGAGCCCTGCCGAGATCTCGACCGAGCGCTGCTGGCCCTCGCGTTCGAGTTCGGGCGCGACAGCGCGCTCCTCCAGTCGGACGAAGCTCGACATCGGCACCATCTGCCCTTCCGACGAGCGCACGAAGATGTTCTGCAGATCGCCCGGGTCGTTCACGGGGTTCGTGGTCGACAGCATCTGCACGTCGATCGCCTCGTCCTCGACGAAGACCTCGCCGATCGTGCGCCCGTTCAGCACCGCGCGCAGCGCCTCGCCCAGCCCGGTGATGTCGATGCCCAGATCGGCCGCGCGGGTGCGGTCGATCTCCACGAAAAGCTGCGGCTGGGTCGTCTCGTATTCCAGGCGCACCTGGCCCATCGCCGGCATCTCCTGCATCCGGGCCACGAGGCTTTCGGCCACCTCCGCGAGCTGCGCGTAGCTCGATCCCGTGACGGCGAAGGACAGGCCCCGCCCGGCGCCCCGGATGCCCAGGGAATTGGGCTGGATCGCGAAGGCGCGCACGCCCACGATCCGGCGCAGCTTGCCGTTGATCTCGCCCACGATCTCGTCCTGGCTGCGCGCGCGCTCGCCCCACTTGGCCAGCGTGAAGACCATGAACCCGCGGTTGTCGGCGCCGAAGCCGGTGATCGAGAAGACGTTGGTGATCTCGCCCGCCTCGCGCATGGGCTGCACCGCGTCCTCGATCTCGCGCATCTTTCCGGTGGTGTAGTCGAGCGAGACGCCCTGCGGCGCGGTCACGCTGAGAAGTGCGACGGCGCGATCCTCGCGCGGGGTCAGTTCCTGGCGGATGCCGCTGCCCACCAGCACGGCCGTCGCCGCGAAGAGCACCGCGGCAAGCACGATCACCAGCGGCACGGCGAGCGCCCAGCCCAGCGTGCGCGCATAGATCGCCGCGAGGCGATTGCCGACCCACGCCACCGGGCCGGTCCGGGCCGATCCCTCGCGCAGAAGACGGCTCGCCAGCACGGGGCAGAGCGTCAGCGCCACGACGGAGGAGAGCGCCACCGCCATCGCGAGGGTGAAGCCGAATTCACGGAAAAGCCCGCCCGCCTGTCCCGGCAGGAAGGACAAGGGCACGAACACGGCCGCGAGCGTCGCGGTGGTCGTCACCACGGCGAAGAACACCTGCCGCGTGCCGAGCACGGCCGCCGCGCGCGGGCCCATTCCTTCGGACCGCCGCCGCACGATGTTTTCCAGAACGACGATGGCGTCGTCCACCACGAGCCCGGTGGCCAGCACGAGGGCGAGCAGCGTCAGGATGTTGACGGAAAAGCCCACCATCCAGATCGCGGCGAGCGTGCCGATCAGCGCCACCGGCATGGTAATCGCGGGTATCATCGTGGCGCGCGCGTCGCGCAGGAAAACGAAGATCACCACGACGACGATGAGGATGGCCAGGCCGAGCGTCTTCAGAACCTCCGCGATCGCGCCGTTGATGAACACCGCGTCGTCGGAGGTGACGAAGATGCGCACGTCCTCGGGCAGCGTCGCGTCGAGTTCCGCCACGGTCGCCCGCACCGCCGCCGAGATGTCGAGCGTGTTGCTGCCCGCCTGCCGGATGATGCCGATCCCGAGCCCCGTCTGGCCGTTCGCGCGCAGCACCGTCTCGTTGGGCGCGGGGCCCAGCGTCACGGTGGCCACGTCGCGCACGCGGACGTTCGGGGCAAGTTGCAGATCCTCGAAGGCGGCGGGCGAGGCCACCAGCGCGGTCGTGCGCACGTTGATCGACTGCCGGCTGCCCGCAAGGTCGCCCGCCGGCGCGTTGAAGCCCGCATCGGCCAGCGCGCGGCGCATGTCGGCAAGTGTCAGGCCCCGGCTGGCCAGCTCGGCCAGGTCGATGTCCACGCGGAAGATCGGTTCCCGGTCGCCGTAGATCTGCAGGTCGGCCACACCCTCGATCGAGATCAGCCGGTCCTCGACCCGCTCCCGGACGATCCGCGTGAGGTCCTGGGGCGAGCGGCTGGCGGAGGTCACGGCCACGCGCACCACCGGCTGCGCGTCGGCGTCGGCCTTGACGATCTCGGGCGTCTCGGCACCGTCGGGAAGCTGTCCCGCGATCCGCGCCACGGCATCCCGGACGTCGGTCGCCGCCACATCGATATCGACGTTGCCGGTGAATTCCAGCGTGACGCGGCTGCGCCCGAAACGCGAGTTCGACGAGATCGAGCGAATGCCCGCGACCCGGCCCACGGCCCCCTCGATCCGGCCGGTCACCTCCTGGTCGATGCTCTCCGGCGACGCGCCTGGGAACTGGGTCGTGACGGTCACGACCGGGCGGTCCACGTTCGGAAGCTCGCGGATCTCGGCGCCGAAGATCGCGGCGAGCCCCGCCAGCACGACGAGCGCGCTCAGCACATAGGCCAGGATCGGGCGGCGCACGAAAAGCGCCGTGCCGCCCTGGGCCGTTCGCGTGGCATCCTCCATCATCCGCCCGCCCCCCTCAGAGCGCGTCGCGCGACGTGTCGAGCCGCGCGGCCTGCGGTTCGGCGACCCGCACCTCGCCGCCGGGGCGCAGGTTCTGCACGCCCTCGGTCACGACCTGCTCGCCGATCTCGAGCGCCCCCTCGACCAGGACCGCTTCCGCGTTGCGCTGGCGGATCGTCACCGGCACGCGCACCGACGCCCCGTCCCGCACGACCCAGACGAAGGAGCCGTCGCTCGACCATTGCACGGCAAGCGGATCGACCGACGGCAGGCTTTCGCCCGGAAAGGCGAGGAAGACCTCGAACGCCATGCCCGCGCGCAGCGCGTCGTCCGGATTGGCGAGCCTGCCCTGCACCAGCAGGGTGCGGCTGGTGCTGTCCACGATCGTGTCGATCGCGCGCACCTCGCCCTCCAGCAGGCGGTCCGGCAGGGCAAGCGGCCGCGCCTCCAGCGGCATCCCGGCTGCCAGGCGCGGGATCACCCGCTCGGGCACCCGGAAGTCGATCAGGATTTCCGAGCGGTCGCTGATCGACACGAGCGCCGCGCCGCCCGTCACGCGATCGCCCACGCCGAGGTCGGGCACACCGGCCCAGCCCGAGATGGGTGCGCGCACACGCCGCTGCGCGAGGTCGAACTCGGCCTGGCGCAAGGCGAGCTCCGCCTGCCGCAGCGCGAGCTCGGCATCCCGACGTCTGACCTCGGTCACCGATCCGGTCCCGGCAAGGCGTTCCAGCCGCTCCGCCTCGTCCCGCGCATCGGCCAGCGTCAGCTCCGCGCGCTCCAGCGCGATGCGCTCCGCCTCGTCATCGAGCCTGACGATCAGGTCACCCTCCCGCACCTTGCCGCCGGGCTCGAACCCGATCTCCACCACCCGGCCGGTCGCGTCGGTGCGCACCGTGACACTGCGCAGCGCCTTGCCGTCGCCGATGGAGGCCACGCGGTCGTCGATGACACCTTCGGTCACGGGCACGGTGATGACGGTGGCCGGTCCGCGCCCGAACCCGCCAGTGCCGCCGGTATCCTCTTCTGCGTCGAGCTCTACCCCAACGAGGTCGAGAACGCCTAGCCGGTCGAGAAGCGGCAGGGAGGACGGCACGTAGTTGATCCAGAGCGCAAGCGTTCCGGCGATCACCACGAGCGAAAGAACAAGTTGCCTTACCATGCCTCTGACCGGTATGCCTCCGCTGCCTTCGCAACCGAACCTAGCGCATATACCGTGCATTGACAGGCGCGAACCCGGTTTCGCAAAGCGCGCGGCGGAAGAGACATCTGACCCGGACGCCCACTTGCGAACGGCGGGCCGATGCGGATGCGGCGACAGGGTCGGGATTCGTGGAAACCTTGATCTGGATCAAGGCGCGGCGCCGCCCCTGCCCGTTCCACAGCGACGCAGCGCCGACGTTCAGGGTTTGTGCACGGGCCGGCGCGCGCACGGCCCAGCACCCCGCCGCACCGGTGAAAACGCCGCTCCCACCCGTGTGTCACGGGCAATCTCGTATCTTGTCAGCACCTTGGCCCTTGCGGCGCAAACGTCCGCGACGGCGTCATGGCAGGTCCGTCACCCAAGCCGCGGGACAGAAATGTCCCGACGGTTATCCACAGCCTGGAAATGCCCGATTCGCACTGGACGGATCACGTATTCTTGAATTTTGCCATGGCTTTCGCCCGCACGGCATCGCCGTATCGGCGCATCCTTGCCCCTGCCGGCCCCCGGATCCCGGCCCTCACCCCGGCGCACGGCCCACCGCGCCGGGGGCCGTTGCGGCGCGGCCGATCAGGGCGCAGCCCAGCGTTTCGCGCAGCGCGTGGGTAAGGTCATCGACCGTGCGGGTGGACACGAAAAGCCCGCCCGTCGCGTCGGCGAGGCATTTCGCGACGGTTTCGCCGCCCGTGTAGGTCCGCGCCTCCGGGCTGTTCCAGCCGAAGAAATCGTCCACGACCTTGAAGCCGATGACATGGACGCGCAGGTCGGCCGCGCGCGACGCAAGCCGGGTGCCGAGCGCGCAAGGCGTCCCGCCACATGTCTCGTTGCCATCGGTCACCAGCACGACGATCGCGGGCCGTGTCCGGTAGTCGAGCGCTTCGGCCGCGTGCTCCACCGACGCCGCGAGCGGCGTGAGGCCCGCTGGCTCCAGCCTCTCGATCGCGTCGATCACGGCCGGCCCCATGTCCGGCGCGGGCCGGAACCGCAGATCGATCCCGGAACAGGCGTCGGCGCCGCCGGGGCCGTAAACCAGCAGGCCGAGATCGCGAAACGGCGTGATGTCGGGAATGGCCCGGCGCATGGCGGCTCGCGCGTCGATGATTCGCGGGGTCCCGGACGGATCATGGGCGACCTCCGCCATGCTGCCCGAGCCGTCGAAGACGAGGATCGCATCCGTCGCGCAGCCGGGATCGGCCTCGAGCCCCGGCGCGCCCGAGAGGGTCCCGGCGGAAACGAAGCCCGCCATGGCGAGCGCGCGCAATCCTGAGGCCACGACATCCCCCCTTCGACCATCGTCGGAAATCTAGCACATGCGCCGGCCGGGTTCACGCCCCGGCCGGGTCTTGACCTGCGTCAATGGAAAGGGATTTCATGCATGGTCTACAGGTCGGCACAAGTCGGATGGCCACACTGTGCTGCTTCGAGAGTACGAAGGCGGCGCACCCCATCCGGGCCCGAAATCGACTGGCCGCGTGGCGAGGCATCCCGCCTCGCACGGACAGTCCAGAATGGAGGTTGAGTAATGTCCGAGAGAGACGAGTACATCGAGAAGGCCAAGGCGAAGCTGGAGCAGTGGAACGCCGAGATCGAGAAGATGAAGGCCAAGGTCGACGAGGCCGAGGCCGACACCAAGATCGAGTACGAAAAGCAGCTCGAGGAGGCGCGCAACCGGCGCGACGAGGCCGAGGCCAAGCTGAAGGAACTGCGCGAGGCCAGCGACGAGGCCTGGGCCGACATGAAATCCGGGTTCGACAAGGCGTGGGACAGCCTCTCGGAATCGTTCCGCAACGCCATGGCGCGCTTCAAGTGAAGGAGCTGCCGATGACCCTTGCCACGACATTGCGCGGCGCCGTCGCCGCGCTGGCGCTGGGCTGCGCCGCCCTGCCGGCCGCCGCCCAGGATACCGACGCACTGACCACGACCGAGGAGGTGCGCGCCGAGATCGCCGAGGCGATGGACGCCGTCGCGGCCTATTCCGAGCAGGAGCGCGACGCGGCGCTGACCCGGGCGCGCGAGGCGCTCGATCGGCTCGACGCCGAGATCGCGCGGCGCGAGCAGGCGCTGCGCGAGAACTGGGCGGAGATGTCGGAGGAGGCCCGCGAGACCGCCCGCGACCAGCTTCGCGAGCTGCGCGCGGCGCGCAACCGGCTGGGCGAGCGCTTCGGCGCGCTCCAGGCGGGCGCGGACAGCGCCTGGGACGAGCTCAAGGACGGCTTCGCCGACGCCTGGGACGCGGTCGCCGAGGCCTGGAGCGCCGACGACAACGGCGCGTCCGGCAACTGACCGGACACGGGCGCGCCCGCGACCGTCGCGGGCACGCCGCACTTCGATCCATCGACAGACGCGTGCCCCTGCCGCGCTTGCATCGGCGCTGGAGGCGCGACCCGATCAGCCCGGCGCGCCGCTCACGCGCGTGCCCGCCCGGCCCTCGAGGATCTCCAGCGCCTCGCCGAGGCGTCCGATTCCCGCCATACGGCCCTCGCGGGCGGCGGCGAAACGTGCCGCGGCCTCGGCTTTCGGGCCCATCGAGCCCGCGGGCAGATCCAGCGCCGTGGCTTCGGAGGGGGAAAGATGCTCTATCCGTTCGGCCGCCTCCGTGCCGAAATCACGGACGATGCCCTCGACATCCGTCAGCATCAGCAGCGCGTCGGCCCCGATCGCGTCGGCCAGAAGCGCGCTGGCCGCGTCCTTGTCGATCACCGCCTGCACGCCGGTAAGGCTTCCGTCGGGGCGCGCCATCACCGGGATTCCGCCGCCGCCCGCGCAGATCACGATGGTGCCGTGCAGGAGAAGCTGCCGGATCACCTTGAGGTCGGGGATTTCCACCGGCGCCGGAGAGGGCACGACGCGGCGCCAGTGCTCTCCGTCCTGCGCGACGGTCCAGCCGTGGCGTTCCGCCATCTCGTCGGCCTTCGCCTTGTCGTAGACCGGTCCCACGAATTTCGTGGGCGCCTCGAAGGCCGGGTCGTCGGGATCGACGCGGATCTGCGTGAGCAGCGTGGCCACCGTGCGCTCGTGGGCGAGCGCGTTCTCGAGTTCCTGCTCGATCAGGTAGCCGATCATGCCTTCCGTCTCGGCGCCCATCACGTCGAGGGGGTAGATCTCCTCTGGCTTGTAGGCGAGGCCCTGAAGCGCCAGAAGCCCGACCTGCGGGCCGTTTCCGTGGGTCACGACGAGGTCGTGCCCGGCCCGCGCGATCTCGGCCAGCGCCCCTGCCGCGATCCGCGCGTTCTCGCGCTGGTTATCCGCGGTGAGCGCCTGCCCGCGGCTCAGAAGCGCGTTGCCGCCCAGCGCGGCCACCACCAGCATCGCCTCACGCCCCCAGCGTGGCGACGAGCACCGCCTTGATCGTGTGCAGCCGGTTCTCGGCCTGGTCGAAGACGATCGACGCCTCGCTTTCGAAGACTTCGTCGGTCACCTCCATGGCGGTGATGCCGAACGCCTTCTCGATCTCCGCGCCCACCTCGGTCTCGGCGTTGTGGAAGGCGGGCAGGCAATGCATGAAGCGGGTGCGCGGATTGCCGGTGCCGGCCATCACCTCGGCCGTGACCTGGTAGGGCTTGAGAAGCTTGATCCGCTCGGCCCAGCGTTCCTTCGGCTCGCCCATCGAGACCCAGACATCGGTGTAGAGGAAATCCGCGTCGCGCGTCGCCTCGGCCACGTCCTCCGTGATCGCGAGCCGCGCGCCCGTCTCCTCGGCGATCTCCCGCGCCTCGGCCTCTATCTCCCCGGCGGGCCAGCAGGCCTTGGGCGCGCAAAGCCGCACGTCCATGCCCATCTTGGCGCCGCCGATCAGAAGGCTGTCGCCCATGTTGTTGCCGGCATCGCCGAGAAAGCAGAAGGCGATGTCGCGCCAGGGCTTGCCGGAATGCTCCTGCATGGTCAGGAAATCGGCCAGGATCTGGGTCGGGTGGAACTCGTCGGTCAGCCCGTTCCAGACCGGCACGCCGGCATGGGCGGCCAGTTCCTCGACCACCGCCTGCCCGAAGCCGCGATACTCGATCCCGTCGAACATCCGGCCCAGAACGCGGGCCGTGTCCTTCACCGTCTCCTTGCGGCCGATATGAGAGCCCGAGGGGCCCAGGTAGGTGACGTTGGCGCCCTGGTCGTGGGCGGCCACCTCGAAGCCCGCGCGCGTGCGCGTACTGTCCTTCTCGAAGATCAGGGCGATCTCCTTGCCCTTGAGAAGCTTCCGCTCGGTGCCCGCGTATTTCGCCGCCTTCAGGTCTGCGGAAAGCTTGAGCAGGAACCCGATCTCGGCGGGGGCGAAATCCCTCAGGCTCAGGAAATGGCGGTTCCTCAGATTGTAGGCCATGCGTCCTCCTATGCCGGGTCGCGGATCGTGGGGCAACTCATGCAGCGCCCGCCGCCGCGGCCGCGGCCAAGCTCGGCGCCGGGCACCTCGAGCACCTCGATGCCCTCGGCCCTGAGCGCGGCGTTGGTATCGTCGTTGCGGTCGTAGCCGACCACGAGTCCCGGGCGCAGCGCCAGCACGTTGTTCCCGTCGTTCCACTGTTCGCGCGAGGCCTCGAAGGCGTCCGCGCCGCCCGTGGGCACCACGGTGAGTTTCTTGAAGCCCATCGCCTTGGCCACGACGTCGAAGAGCGGGCGGTCGATCCGGCGGATATCGAGCGGGGCGCGGCCCTCGCCGGGATGCAGATCGTAGACGGTCATCTCCTCGGCGACTTCGGTGAAGCTCGTCACCACCTCGCCGCCGCAGAAGGTGAAGACCGTGTCGAGATGCATCGCCGCGCGCGACTTCGGAAGCTGGCAGGCCAGCACCCGCGTGGCCCGCCCCTGGTCGAAGAGCGACTCGGCCAGCAGCCCCACCGCCTGCGGCGAGGTCCGCTCGCCCATGCCGACGAGGACGAGCCCGTCGCCCACCGGCATCACGTCGCCGCCCTCCAGCGTCGCGAGCCCGAAATTGCGGGTCGGATCGCCCCAGAGCACCTCCGCCCGGCCCGCGAAGACCGGGTGGAAGCGGTAGATCGCCGCCGTCAGCAGGGTTTCCGGCCGCCGCGCCTGCCAGTACATCGGATTGAGCGACACGCCGCCGTAGATCCACGCGCTGTTGTCGCGGGTGAAGAGCGTGTTGGGCAGCGGCGGCAGGATGAAGCCGAGCCGCCCGAGATAGGCGCCGAACATGCCCGCCGGCTCGAAGGGCAGATCGTCCACCGTGAGCCCGCCGATGAGGAACTCGGCAAGCCTCTCGCCCGGCAGCTCCTTCATCCAGGCGCGCAGGTCGGACAGCATCCCCACCCCGATCTCCTGCGGCGTGATCCTGTGGTCGAGGACCCAGTCGCGCGCCTCGGGGATGTCGAGCGTCTGGCCCAGCAGAACGCCTGTGTCGAGGACCTCGACCCCCTCGCCGCGCATCAGTTCGGCGAAGACGTCGTGGTCCTTTTGCGCCTGGCGGACCCAGAACACGTCATCGAAAAGCAGGTCCTCGCAGTTCTGCGGCGTGAGCCGCCGATGCGCGAGGCCGGGCCGGCACACGATGACCTGGTGCAGCTGGCCGGTTTCGGAATGGACCCCGAGCTCGCGATCGCTCATGCCGCACCTCCCATCAGGGCGCCCGCCGCCAGCACGACGAGGATGAAGGCCGTCAGGATCAGCAGAAGCGGCCAGATGAAGACGATCCAGCGGTCATAGGGCACCCGCCCAATCGCCAGCCCGCCGATCACCACCGCGAAGGTCGGGTTGATGAGGTTCACCAGCCCGTTCGCCGACTGGTAGGCCGTGACCACGAGATCGCGCCCGACCCCGGCGAAATCCGCGAGCGGTGCGAGGATGGGCATGGACAGCACCGCCAGCCCCGAGGACGAGGGCACGAAGAAACTCATCCCGACCTCGATGCCGAACATGGTCGCGATGAAGGCGACGCTCGACAACTCGCCCAGCGTCTGGGCCGAGGCGTGCAGGATCGTGTCGGCGATCAGCCCGTCCTCCATCACCACGACGATGCCGCGGGCAAGCCCGATGACCAGCGCGACGCCCAGCAGATCGCGCGCGCCATCGACGAACGCGCCGGTCAGCCGCTTCTCTCCCAGCCGGCCGATCAGGCCGGTCAGGATCGCGGCGCCAAGGAAAAGCGCGCCCATCCGCGCCATCCACCAGCCCTGGCTCGACACGCCCCAGATCATCGCGATGAAGGTGAGCGCGAAGACGACGAGGATCACCTTCTGCGTGCCCGTCAGCGTGTCGTCGCCCTCTTCCCCGCCGCCGTCCTTCAGGAAGTGCCGCCTGTGCGCGTCCCACTGGCGCGCGACGACGGAGCGGTCGTTGTCGGCCTGCACCCGCGCGGCGTAGCGCATGACGTAGGCGACGCAGATCGCCAGCCCGCCGATCAGGATCACGAAGCGCAGCACGATGCCGTTGGTGAAGGGGATGGACGCGGCATCGGAGGCGATGATGGTCGCGAAGGGATTGATGGTGGAGCCGAGCACGCCGATGCCCGCGCCGATCAGGATGATCGCGACGCCGGTCACCGCGTCATAGCCCGCCTTCATCACCACCGGAAGAAGGATGGCGTAGAAGGCCAGCGTCTCCTCGGCCATGCCGTAGGTCGTGCCCCCGATGGCGAAAAGCGTCATGAGGATCGGGATCATCCATATCTCGCGCCCTTCCATCGAGCGCATCGCCGATCGCATGCCGGTGTCGATCGAGCCCGTGGCGTTCACCACACCCAGGAAACCGCCCAGCAGCAGCACGAAAAGCGCCACGTCGATGGCGTTGGCCGAATAGCTGTCGGGATCGTAGAAGCCCGCGATCGGGGCGAGAAGCACGTCGATCGGGCCTTGCGGGTTCGCCTCGACCGTCTGGTAGGTGCCCGGCACCGCGACCTCGCGGCCGATTTCCTCGTTCAGTTCCCGGTCGTACTGGCCGGCCGGGATGATCCATGTCAGCGCGGCGACCAGGACGATCAGCAGGAACAGGATCGTGTAGGCCGTCGGAAACCGCGACTGGAGATCGGGCTCGTCGCCGCGGGGGCTTTCGTCGGCCGCCTCGTTCGAGGTCTCGGGCATGGTCACCTCCCCTTCCCGTTTGCGACCGGTGGACATCGACCGGCGCGGTCACTCTCCCGCGCGTGACCGCGCGCGGCATTGACGCGGGTCAATGCGCGCGCGCAGGACTGTCTTCCCGCCCGCGCGCAGGCCGCGACTCGCGCATCCGGCAGCGTGGCGCGCGGGCGGTGGATTGCCAGGCCGCGAGGGGCACCCGATCCTCGCGGGGCAGGCAGTGTCGTGAAGGTCGGCTCCCCAGACCCGCGTCCTCGGCCTAAGCTTGCGGCCATCCCTGCGCTCGGCTGCCGGAGCGCTGCGCAGGACGGGACGGGCCGTGGCGCGTCACACCAGGCGGCGCGCCGGCAGACGGCGGGTTCCTTTCGCAAGACGGCGCCCTGGCCGGATGTCACGCCTGCGGGCCCGTGTGCCTCTCGCGCAAGGCGGGTCGGCCGCGCGCTCAGGCGTAGCCGCGCTCGGGATTGCGCCGCATGACCGAGAGGTTCAGCGCAAGCGCGAAGCTGCCCCAGGCGAGATAGGGCACCATCATCAGCGCGGCGAGCGTGTCATGGGCGAGGAACGCGAGCGTGGTGGCCAGCACCGCAGCCCACAAGAGCGCGATCACCACAGCCCCGGTGCGGATCCGGTGCAGCCCGAAAAAGACCGCCGACCAGAGCGTGCTGATGGTGATCTGAAGCGCCCAGAGCCCGAGAGCAAGATCGTTGTCGGGCTGCATCGCGACGCGCGCGGCCGCCAGAGACATCAGGACGTAAAGCACCGCCCAGATGACCGGGAAAAGCAGGTCGGGCGGCGTCCAGCCCGGCTTGTCGAGGTCGCGGTACCAGGCACCGGGCTTGAACATCATGCCGGCCGCCGCAGGGACGGCGCAGATCGCGAGGTAGAGGGGAAAAAGTGTCATCGGTCGCTCCGCGCTCCTGGCCCTGGCCCGTGCGCGGCGTGTCCGCGGCAACCGGCATGTGTACACCGCACGCTAACCGCTAAACGCCGCGCGATGAAGCCCCACGCGGCGCTTTGCGGTGATCGGGTGCGTGAGGTGGCGTCTTGCCCGGCACCCGCGCGCGCTCGGCCGCCGGGCGAGAACACCCATGCCCGCCGCGCGCGCACCCGCGCTACGGCCGCACGAGGCCACCGGTATCGATCTCCACGCGTTCGGACAGGCTCATGACGCTGTCGTGCAGAAGCTGGATCGCGTAGGACGGGTTGTGCGTCCACGCGCCCGGGTCCTTGGCCACGAGCTGGTAGTTGTAGGCCGCCTTCAAGAGACGCGGCGTCCAGCTCGCGTAGCGGTTGGGGTAGACCGCTTCCGCCGCGCCGATACGTCCGTCCCCGTCGCCGTCGGTGAAGAAATAGGGGTAGCTTTCCTTGTCATAGCCGATCGGCGTGCCCGCGACCTCCCGCGCATAGGCCGTGATGGCGTCGTTCAGGATGGCGTGCAGCCCGTCGATCTCGTCGGCGATGCCGCCATCGGCGATGCCATCGCCATCGAAATCGGCGTGGCGCGTGCGGATCGCCGCGATATCCGAAACGCCCTGATGGCAATCGAGGCATCCCGCGGTCGCGACCTCTCCGCCATGGGGCTCGTGGCAGGCCACGCAGCTGTTCGCGCTGGCGACATGCACGAAACGGCCGACATAGCTGCGGCCGTCGTACTGAAAGCCGCCGCGCGTTTCCGCGCCGTGCATCACCGCCGCCGCGACACCGTAATGGACGTTGATGAAGGACAGCTCGTCCGAGACCGTGTCCGGCCCGATTCCGTCCGTGGCCTCGGCCACCGTCGCGGTCGAGGCGCGGCCCTGGTGGCAGACCGTGCAGGTGGCCGAGGTGTTGAGGCCGCTCACGGTCACGCCCGAGGGAAAGGGCACCGCGTCGAGCGCCTCGGCCTGCGAGACATGGCAAGAGACGCAGCCGATCGCGGTGTTGATCGTGGCCGGATGCTCGACCGACAGCGCCGCGCTGCCATCCGCGCCGAGCCAGTCGAGGAACCCCGTCTCGGAGTGACAGGCGGCGCAGGCCGGCGGCACTTCGCCATCCTCGTTCCAGTGCGTGTAGGAGGGCGAGCGATAATCCCCGTGCGGACCGTCGAGCCACGCCTCGGTGATCTCCGTGAGGGTGGGCGCCTGCGCGGCCGCGGGTGCAGCTGCGAGAAAACCGAGCGTCATCGCACAGGAAAGCGTCAGGACTCGGATCGCGGACATGGCACCCTCCGGCAGATTGGCTATGGCTCGAGAATACCATACGATCAGGCGCGAGTCCTGCGCATGATCGCGCATGGCGGACCGGGCGCG
The DNA here is from genome assembly GCF_041365735.1 of Rhodosalinus sp. K401. NCBI lineage: Bacteria > Pseudomonadati > Pseudomonadota > Alphaproteobacteria > Rhodobacterales > Paracoccaceae > Rhodosalinus > Rhodosalinus sp. K401. The sequence continues at coordinate 40,181 of NZ_JBGFSI010000001.1, forward strand.
GCGTGGTCGCGAAAACGCAAGAGGGACAGCGGCATGACGCGTGTGGCCACATCCGCCAAGCGACCGCATCGATCCAGAAGCCTGCGTGTGCCGTCGCGGGCGCTTGCGCCGCTCTACGTCGCGGCCTGCCTCGCGCCGTTGCTGCTGGCCACGACGCGCAGCGTGGCGCCGGCGGTGCCCTGGGAAATCGCCGCGGCGGGGCTGGGCATGGTGGCGCTTGCCGCGATGGCGGTCCAGTTCGTGACCTCCGGCCGGTTCGAGGTCGTGTCGGGGCATCTCGGGATCGACCGCGTGATGGCGTTTCACAAGACCGCCGCCTGGTGGGTCCTGCTGGCCGCCCTGCTGCATCCGCTCGCCTATGTCGTGCCCACGGTCATGGCCGATCCCGCGCTCGGGCTGGAACGGCTCTGGGCCTACCACACGCTACCGCATTACCGCAGCGGGGTCATCGCGGTCGCCGCTCTTTTCCTTCTCGTCGCAGGCTCCGCGCTGCGCGCGCGGCTGCCCCTGCCCTACGAGGCGTGGCGCGGGGCGCATGTGGTTCTCGCGATCCTGGCGGTGGGCGCGGGCCTCCATCATGCGCTCGCGGTGGGACGGTTCAGCGCGATGGGCGCGGTCCAGTCCTTCTGGTGGGTGACGGCCGGGCTGGTTGTGGGCGTCATGGCGGTGCTCTATGGCTGGCGTTGGGCCCAGCTGCACCTGCGCCGCTGGCGGCTTGCCCGTGTCACCCCGCTTGCCGATCGCATGTGGGAGCTGGACATCCAGCCCGCACCGGGGACCGCCCCGCTCGACTATCGCGCGGGACAGTTCGTCTGGATGACCGAAGGCGCGCGGCGCTTTCCGCTCTTCGACCATCCGTTCTCGATCGCCGACAGCCCGGAGCGCCCGGGGCTGGGCCTCATCATCAAGGAGGCCGGCGACTTCACAAACCGGATCGGGACGCTGCCCCCCGGCACCACCATCGGCATCGACGGGCCCTATGGCGACTTCACGCTGGAGTCCCACGACGGGAACGCGCTCCTTCTCATCGCGGGCGGCGTCGGCATCGCGCCGATCATGGGCCTCTTGCGCGACCTCGACGCGCGCGGCGATCCCCGGCCCGTGCGGCTTGCCTACGCGGCAGGCACGCCCGAGAACTTCGCCTGCCTGCCCGAGATCGAGGCGGCGAAGGCGCGCCTCGACCTCGAGGTCCTGCTCGTCAGCGAGGAGGGCGGCCCCGGTTGGGCCGGGGCGGTCGGGCGGCTCGACCGGGACCGGCTCTCCGCGATGCTTCGGGACCTCGACCCCGAACAGGCGGTCGCGTTCATCTGCGGACCTGGGCCGATGGTGACCGCGGTGTCCGACACCCTCGCCGATCTCGGCGTTCCGATGGACCAGGTCATCTACGAGCGCTTCGATTACCTCGGCGGCACATCCCGGCAGGACCGCCGGATGCGGGGGCGTTACCTGGCCGTGGGCGCCGCGCTGGCGCTTGGCGTCGCGGGCTTCGTGGCGCTCGCGGGGTGATCCGCCGGCCCGCGAGCGGTGGGCGACGCCCTGCCCTCATATCGGCGCGAGGCGAGGTCACGAACGCGAAAGGACCGGCGCGCGCGACCGCACGGGTCACGTGATCGGGCACGACGCCGGTTTCAGCACGCCCTTCGCATCCCCTAGGCCATGGACGTCACCCGCCGCGGCGGGACATCGCCCCCGGAAAACCGCGACGGTCAAGCGGTCGGCCAGACCCCGCGGTTCGGGGCGTGCGCCGCGACGGCATCGCAGGCCCGACAGGCGGCCGTTCCGGCCTTGGGCCGAAAGGTTAAAGCTGGGCCGTAACCCTCTACTTTTCAATGACGATCTCGCCGTGCCACCGGCTCGGCTGCCGCGCGGGGGATCAGCCCTCACCCTCTTCGATCGGGCCGGGCGCGGCCTGCTCCTCGATCGGGGCCGCGTCCCACACGCCGAAGCCCAGCATGGCCACGATGACGAGCAGGAGAACGGCCGCGATGCCGATGAGCGTCGGCCAGTGGCGCTTCTTCTGCTTCTCGAAATCGGGATCGGGTGAGGACATCTGTTATCTCCGCGATGCGTGGGCCTGTCCTGCCGGACGGCGTCTTCCGGCTGCGACACTTGGCACCAGGGACGGGCGAAGACAAGAGGTCAGGCGACATCCGCACCAGCGCATCGCCCCCGGCTGCGCGACCGGCTCACCCGGGCGGATCGCCCGCCGCGGGCCCTGCCCCGCGCGGCGCCGCGATCCCGTCGCCCGCACCGGACGGGGGCGTTTCCAGCCGCGCGGCCGCGCGGATCGCGGCCAGTTCCGCGGGCAGAAGCGATTCGGCCTCGGCCCGGGCCAGCGCCTCCCGCGCCATGCGTTCGCAGGCCGCCGCGAAATCCCCGGGTGCGTCCTGCCGCAGCGAGGAGAGCGCCTTCTGCAACCTGATCTGCACCTCGGACAGCGCCGCCCCGTCGCGCGCGATCGGCCGGAAGGCATCCTCCATGAAATCCTGCGCCGTGATCGCGGGCACGAAGACGTCGGGGAAGCGGATCTCGGCGCCATCGGCGTCGCGCCACGGCACGAGCACGCGGACAAGCCGGCCCAGGATGTCGATCGCCGTGCCGGGATCGTTGACGGCGGGCGACAGCGCCCGCGAGGCGATCTCGCCCAGGGCGATCAGCCCGAAGCGCGGATCCTCGTCGAAGGTGCGACGGTTGCCGATGATGACCGCGCGCGCCATCGCCGACGCCGCGTCTTCGGAAATCGGGCTTCCCTCGACCGCCATGAGCGGGTCGCCCCGCGCCACGAACGCGCCCGGCAGGCGGCACAGCATGACGCGGGCCCCCAGCGCCTCGGCGCGTTCCTGAAGCGCGTGCATGTCGATGTTCTGCACATAGCCGGTCTCGGTCGCGTCGACGGTCTGCGCATGGCGCGAGGGCTGCGTGGCGAGGGCGCGTCCGCCGAGATAGGGGGTGTCGATGCGCTTGCGCAGCGAAGCGGTCGCCGCACGCTCCACCCGGTCGAGCGTGTCGCCCATCCGCCCGAACTCCATCAGGTGGTCGATCCAGCGGATCAGGGCGACGACAACCAGCCCGATGACCGCCACGGTGAAAAGAAACACCACGACCTTGCCCGACGCGTCGTAGAGATCGGCGCGCAGCGCGATCAGCCCGACCAGCCCGAACAGGAACGCGCCCAGGAACGTGGCCAGCACGTTCTGCGTCGTCCGGTCTTCCTGCAGGAGCACGGTGGCGCGCGGCGTGGCGGTGCCCGCCGCGGCCGCGAAGGCGGAGACGGCGATCGACAGCGAGAAGGTCGTCACCGCGAGCATAGAGGAGGTCAGAACGCCCAGAAGCTGCGCCACCGCCTCGGACCCGGTGCTGAGCGCGACGGTCTCCGGCAGGTAGGGCGACAGGACGCGGGCGAGCACGGCCGAGACGAGCGCGAGCGCGGCGAACAGCGCGACGCGCACCCAGACCTGCCGGAGCAGGGCGCGAAGATACCATGCCGAGCGCGAGATCATGTCGCGCAAACGCCCGCGCGAGACGCCCGGCGCCCGTCAGTCGAGCGCGTCATGGCCAAGCGCCTTGCAGCGCGACAGGTCCGACCCGCCCGCGCCCGAAACCTTCTTGGCAAGATCGCGCAGGGCGCTGCGAAGCCCCTCTTCGAGGACCGGGTGATAGAAGGGCATCGCAAGCATGTCGGCCACGGTCGCGTGCCGCTCCACGGCGAGCGCGATCAGATGCGCGAGATGCTCGGCGGCGGGCACCGCCATCTCGGCCCCGAGCAGCCGCCCGGTATCGCGCTCGGCATGGATGCGAAGCACCCCCGCGGTGCTCTCGGCGATGCGCACCCGGGCCTGCGCGGAAAAATCCGCGCTGCCCGTGGCGATGTCGCGGTCGGAGAGTTCCGACAGCGGCGGGCCGACGCGCGCGACCTGCGGCGCGCAGAACACGATCGACAGCGGCGTGCGCCGGCAGAGCCTTTCGCGCACCTCCTCCGGCGCGGCCATGCGACCGGCGATGTGCCCCTCGTCCGCGGCCTCGTGCATCAGCGGGCGAATACCGTTCGCATCGCCCGTCAGGAACACCGGCAGATCGCCGATGCGCAGCGTTTCGGGATCAACCTCGGGCATCCCCCGGTCGTCGAGCGGAACGCCCAGCGTGTCGAGGCCCAGATCGTCCAGATTGGGCCGGCGTCCGATCGCGGCCAGCACCGCGTCGGCCTCGAACGTGCCGCCCGCGCCGGTGACCCGGATCGCGCCGTCCTCCTGCCGAAGCTCGGCCTCGGCGCCGAGGTGGAGCGCAAGCTCCGCCTCGATCAGCGGGCGGAGCGAGGCGAGCACCTCCGGGTCGTCGATGCCGGCGACCGCCTCGACCGCGTCGAAGCCCGCGACCTCCAGCCCGAGCCGCGCCAGCGCCTGGGCCATCTCGATCCCGACCGCGCCCATGCCGATCACCGCGATGCGGCGCGGCAGGTCCTGCCGGTCGAAGAGCGTGTCCGTGGTCAGCAGCCGCTCGCCGAAATCGCGCCAGGGCGCGGGCACCACGGGCCGGCTGCCCGGCGCGAGGATGATCGCGCGCGCCTCGATCTCGTCGCCGTCCACCGTCAACCGGCCCGGGCCGCGAAGCCGCGCCCGGCCCGACATCGCACGCGCGCCAAGCCTGCCGGGCACCGCCTCGGGCCCCTCGACGAACCCGTCCCGCATCTCGCGCACCCGCGCGAGGACCGCCGGAATGTCGGCACGAAGCCCCTCGCCCCCCCGGATCCCGAGGGTCGCGAGGGCGCGCCGCCGGTGGAACGCGTTCGCCGCCTCGATCAGCGTCTTGGACGGCATGCATCCCGTCGCGGCGCAGGTGGTGCCCCAGTGACCGTGATTGATCAGCACGAAGTCGTCGGTATACCGACGCACCTCGCGCAGGGCGGACAGGCCGGCGGTGCCAGCCCCGACGATTGCGGTATCGACCTTCACGCGCTCACTCGTCCGCGTCGGCCTCGGCCTTGGTGGCGTGCTCCGTGCCCGCTTCATGCTCGGGCGGGCTGTAGGTCGTGAAGAGCTTCAGCATCCCCGATCCGGTGTTGCGGAAGTTGTGGAAGGTGCCGGAGGGCACGATGCTCACATCGCCGTCGGCCACGTCGAGTTCCGTCTCGCCGATCTTGGCGACACCGCTGCCCGCGACGAAGTAGAGCAGCTGGTCGTGCCCCTCGTGCACCTCGCCGCCGATCTCGCCGCCCTCGGGAATCGCCATCAGCACCAGCTGGGCGTTCTCGCCGGTCCAGATGACCTTGCGGAACTCGTCATTGTCGCGCGCCATCCGCACGACAGGCAGGGTAAGCTTCTGGGTTTCCGACATGAAATTTCTCCTTTCGGTTCCTACGTCAGGGTCTCATTCAGGAGTTTGCATGCTTTCGCAGCGCCGAACAATGCAATATGCGTCATGGAGCGCGCTTTCGCGCGCATCGTCAACCGGAGGGAGTTTGCGCGATGTCCGAGAGAGACGCCTACATCGAGAAGGCCAAGGCGAAGCTGGAGCAGTGGAACGCCGAGATCGAGAAGATGAAGGCCAAGGTCGACGAGGCCGAGGCCGACGCCAGGATCGAGTACGAAAAGCAGCTCGAGGAGGCGCGCAACCGGCGCGACGAGGCCGAGGCCAAGCTGAAGGAGCTGCGCGAGGCCAGCGACGAGGCATGGGCCGAGATGAAATCCGGGTTCGACAAGGCGTGGGACAACCTCTCGGAATCGTTCCGCAACGCCATGGCACGCTTCAAGTGACGGCGCTGCCGATGACCCTTGCCACGACACTGCGCGGCGCCGCCGCGGCGCTGGCGCCGGGCTGCGCCGCCCTGCCGGCCGCCGCCCGGGATACCGACGCGCCGACTACGACCGGGGAGATGCGCGCCGGGATCGCCGAGGCCCGGACCGCCGGCGGGAACACCGGCTCCGACAGCTGACGGGAGCGAAGGATGGAAACCACCCTCTTGATCGTCGTCGCGGCGGCGATGCTCACCGCGATCATGACCGGCGTGGGCGCCCTGCCCTTCCTGTTCGTGAAGAAACTGGGCAACCGCACGATGGGCTGGTCGAATGCCGCCGCCGGCGGGCTCATGCTGGCCGCCAGCCACAGCCTGATCGCGGAGGGTGCGACCCTCGACATCACGCTCACCCTCGTGGGCGTGCTCGTGGGGCTCGGCGCGATCGTGCTCGCCGACAGGCTGCTCTCGGGCGCGGGCGAGGTCGACGTGGCCGACCTGCACGGTGCGAACGCGACGAAGGCGCTGCTGATCCTCGGGATCATGACGGCGCATTCCTTCGCCGAAGGCGTGGGCGTGGGCGTGTCCTTCGCCGGATCGGAAGGGCTCGGCGCCTTCATCACCACCGCCATCGCGTTTCACAACGTGCCCGAGGGGCTGGCCATCGCGCTGGTGCTCGTGCCCCGCGGCTCGCCCGTCTGGAAGGCCGGGCTCTGGGCCATCTTCACCAGCCTGCCGCAGCCGATCATGGCCGCGCCCTCCTACCTGTTCGTCGAAACCTTCCGTCCGTTCCTGCCCGTGGGCCTCGGCCTCGCGGCGGGCGCGATGATCTGGATGGTCTTCGCCGAACTCTTCCCCGAGGCGACGGAAAAGGTCGATACCGGCTCCGCCGCGACCGCCGTCACGCTGGCCTTCGCCGTGATGATGGCCTTCCAGATGCTCGTCCTCGCCCACTGACTTCCGTGAAAAAGGAGTATCCCATGTCCCCCATCATCCGCGCCTTCTTCGACCGCCCGACCGGCAGCCTGCAATACGTCTTCCACTGCCCCGAGACGAAAAAGGCCGCGATCGTCGATCCGGTGTGGAACTTCTACCCCGAGGCCGGCGCCGTGACGACCGAAAGCGCCGACGAGATCCTCGACCATGTCCGGGACGAGGGGCTCGAGGTCGACTGGATTCTCGACACGCACCCCCATGCCGATCACTTCAGCGCGGCGCGCTACCTTTCGGAAAAACTGGGCGCGCCCACCGCGATCGGCGAGAAGGTGACCGGCGTGCAGAAGCTCTGGAAGGACCTCTATCACCTGGGCGAGGACTTCCCGACCGACGGGTCGCAATGGGACCGCCTCTTCGCCGAGGGCGACGAGTTCATGGTGGGCGAGATCCCGGTGCGGGTGATGTTCTCGCCCGGTCACACGCTGGCCTCGATCACCTATGTCGCCGGCGACGCGGCCTTCGTGCACGACACGCTGATGATGCCGGAAAGCGGCACCAGCCGCGCCGATTTCCCGGGCGGCAGCACCGAGGATCTGTGGAACTCGCTGCGGGCGATCCTCGACCTGCCGCCGGAGACGCGGCTCTACATCGGTCACGACTATCCGGGCGACGGCACGGCGCCGCAATACATGGCCACCGTGGCCGAGCACCGGCTGCGCAACCGGCACGTGAAGGACGGCATCGGCAAGGCCGAGTTCATCGCCACGCGCGAGGCGCGCGACGCCACCCTGCCCTTGCCCGGCCGGATGCTCGCCGCGCTGCAGGTCAACATCCGCGGCGGCCGCTTGCCGGGGGCCGAGGGCGACGGCCACAGCTACCTGAAGATCCCGGTCGGAAAGTTCGATCCGCGATGAGCGATGGGCTGAAAACGGCGTTCGGCCGCATCACCGGCACCGACGCCGAGGAGGTCCGCCCCGGCGAGGCGCGCAACGGGATGATCCACGTCGTCTCGCTGACCCTGACCAAGACCGCCGACGCGCTGATCGATCCCAAGCTGGTGCTCTCCTGGCTTCTCACGGCGCTTTCCGCGCCGGGGGCGATGATCGGCCTGCTGGTCCCGGTGCGCGAGGCCGGCGCGCTGCTGCCGCAGCTCGCGCTCGCCCGCAGCGTCGAGGCGAGCCCGCAGCGCAAGCGGTTCTGGGCCGCGGGCAGCGCGGTGCAGGGGCTGGCGGCGCTCGGGATCGCGGCGGCGGCGCTGCTTCTGTCCGGGGCCGTGGCGGGGGCCGTGATCGTGGCCTGCCTTGTGGTGCTCGCCGTGGCGCGGTCGGCCTCGTCGGTCAGCTACAAGGACTCGCTGGCGCGCACCATCGCCAAGCGTCGCCGCGGCGCGATCACCGGGCTTGCCGCGTCGGTCGCGTCCGTCTCGGTCTTCGGAGTGGGCCTGTTGATGGCGGCGGGCGTCTTCGAGGTCGCCGTCGCGCCGCTCGCCGCCCTGATCGCGGTGGCGGGGGCGGCCTTCCTGCTCGCCGCGGTTCTCTTCATGGCGCTGCGCGAACCGCGGGAACGCAACGATGACGAAAACGACGACGGTTCGTTGGCCGCGCTCGTCGATCCCATCCTGACCGACGCGCAGCTGCGCCTTTTCGTGGGCTCGCGCGCCGCGCTGGCCGTGACGGCGCTCGCCCCGCCCTTCATCGTCATGCTCTCGGCCGCGTCGGGGCGCACCGCGCTCGACCAGCTGGGCCCGCTGGTGATGGCCTCCACCGCGGCCTCGGTGCTGGCCTCCTATGTCTGGGGGCGCCTGTCGGACCGCTCCAGCCGCCAGACGCTGATGGCAGCGGGCGCGCTCGGGGCGGTCGTCTTCGCCGCGACAGGCGCGCTCGGCCTCGTTTTCGGGGGGCTCGGCGGCGCGCTCGGCGCGGCGGCGGCGATCTTCGCCGCGCAGATCGCCTATGAGGGCGTGCGCGCGGGGCGCAAGCTGCACCTGACCGACATGGCGGAGGACGGCTTCCGCGCCCGCTATACCGCGCTGTCGAACACGCTGATCGGGCTGGCGCTTCTCGCCGGCGGGCTTTTCGGGCTGGCGGCCGACCGCTTCGGGCCCGCCGCCGTGCTTCTGGCCTTCGCCGTCATCGCCGCGCTCGGCGCGGTGCTCGCCCGCGGGCTGGAGGAGGTTCAGCAGGACTGAGCCACTCCCCCCGTCAGATCTCCGCGCGCACCTGCGCGTAGGTCAGCGTCGAGAATATGCCGGTTCCCCCCAGCACGTTCCCGGCGAAGGCGGGCAGGATGCCGCCCAGCACCGCGGCCGCCGGGTCAAGCTCGCCCAGCGCCACGAGGATGAAAAGCTCTGTCGAACCGGCGACGACGTGCGACATGCCGCCCAGCCCGATGACGTAGGTCAGGATCACGATCATCAGGACCTCGCCCGCGCTTTCCATGCGCGGCAGGATCCAGACCAGCGCCGCGATCAGGAAGCCCGCCGGGATGCCCCAGGCGAAATGCTCGAACGGCGTCGCCTCCGCGTAGTGGCGCGAAACGTAGAGGATGCCCTCGAAGCGGGCCTCAGGCAGGATATGGCCGTAGGCCAGCACGAGCGCCGCGGCAAGGCAACCTGCGAGATTGGCCGCGAACACGATCCCCCACAGCCGCGCGGTCTGGTAGAAATTGGCGCGCGTCGGCGCCAGGAACAGCGGCAGGATCGGCGTGATGGTGTTCTCGGTGAAAAGCTGCATCCGCCCCAGGATCACGATCAGGAAGCCGACCGTGTAGCCCAGGTTCGAGATGCCCGCGGCCCAAGGCTCATGCGGCAGGATCGACACGAGGAAGCCCTTGCACACGACCGAGGTGCTGATGGCGAGCCCCGCCGCCACGCCCGACCACCAGAGCGCGTTCGCGGGCCGCGACAGTTCGTGATCGCCCTCGCGGCGGAGCGCCTCGAAGATGACCGACGAGGGCACCTTCTCGTATTCGTCGACGCGCTTTTCCTCGTCGCGGTCGAGATCGGCCTCTTCCGACATGGTGCTGTTCCCCTCGGGCCCGCGTCACGCGGGCGGCTTCATCCTGCGGCCGGCGGGGCGATCGCGCCGTCGCGCACACCCCCAAGGCCGCGTCAGGTCCCGTTCGCGCCTTCCGTCTCGATCTTCAGCGACGTGCCGCAATGCTTGCAGTGGATCGCGTCGGGATCGTGGCGGTTCAGCCCGCATTCGGGACATTTATACTTGATTTTGGAGGGTTGGAAGATGGCGCGCGCAAGCTGCACGAAGAGCGCCACGCCGACGACCATGATGAAGACCGCCAGCAGCTTGCCCGTCGGCGTCGTCATGGTGATGTCGCCGAAGCCGGTGGTCGTCAGCGTCGCGACAGTGAAATACAGCGCGTCGATATAGCCCGCGAGACCCGAGCGATCCTCGAAGGCGATGACGAAGACGAATGAGGTCGTGACGAAGATGAACACGAACAGGTTGACCGCTGCGAGGATCGCATCCTCATGGTAGCGGAAGAACGTGCTTTCGCTGCGAAGGTCGCGCAGCAGCTGGTAGGCGTGAAGGATGCGCAACCCCCGCAGGACACGCAGGAAGGCGAGGTTCTCGGCGAAGAGCGGCGCAAGGATGAGCGACCCGATCACGACGATGTCGGCGAGTGTATGGATGCGCGTCAGTTCGCGGCGCCGGTTCTCCGAAATCCACAGACGCGCCGAGATGTCCGCAAGGATCGCCGCGCCGAGCACGGTGTTCAGCAGCGAAATCAGAGGGGTCGTGGGAAGGGCCGCGGTGGCGATGAAGTAGAGAATGGTCAGCGCGTCGAACACGATCAGCCCGTAGCGGAACTGGCGCGCGCGCTGGCTGCGCCCCGTGTAGAGCAGGCGGATAGTTCGGTGCAGGTCTTTCATGGTGCGACGTTAGCCGACAAGCTGCGGAGCGAACACGGGAAATTTGCGGAAGGCTGGCGGTCGTGCGAAAGCGCGCCCGGCTGCGCCTGGATGCGCCGCACCGGCTGGCCGGAACAGGGCCGGACGGCGGAAAACGGCAAGCGGGTTGGCAAATCTGCTTAGTCATGCTAAGCATCTCTCCATGACCTGACGCGACCTACCGGAGCCGTCGGACCCACTCCGATACAGCGCGACGTCCTTCGCGTGTCCCTGGCGGGATGCGATGACGGGCGCTCGCGTCGAAGTCCGCGTCCATCTTACTGAAACAAAGCAGTTTTTGGCACACAGAAACGAAAGGCCAATCATGACCGAGAAAGACCCCAACAAGGGCTACGTCGCGATCCTCGGCTGGTCGCTGAACGCGATCGACGCCATCGACCGGTTCGACCGCCGTTACGTGATCGTCGCGCCCGCCTGGGCCGAGGAATACGCCAAGGCCAACGATATTCCCTTCATCGCGTGGGATTTCGACCGGCTGAACGAGCGGTCCCACGAGATCGCGCAGATCCTCAAGGACGAGGGCTGTGACGTGGCGATCCCGCTTTACGAGGAAACCGTGGAGTGGGCCGGGGCCATCAACTCCGTCCTGCTTAACAACCCGCGTCTGCTCGGGCAGTCGATGCTCTTCCGCGACAAGTCGCTGATGAAGCGCCGCGCGCAGCTTGCCGGCATCCGCGTGGGCATCTTCGAGGAGGCCGATAACCGCGGCGACGTGGTACGGTTTCTCAAGCGGGTGAACCAGACGCTGCTGAAGCTCGACGGCGATCCCGACGACCCGATCCACTTCAAGGCGTTCGACAAGGCGGGCTGCCTGGGTCACCGGACCATCCGCACCGTGGAGGACGTCGATTCGATCTCGGACGACGAGTTTCCCGCCCTGCTCGAAAGCCATCTCGACGGCTGGGAGTTCGCGGTCGAGGCCTGGATCAAGGACCGCAAGATCCAGTTCCTGAACATCTCCGAATACGTGACGCTGGGCTACTCGGTCTTCGTGCCCGCCACGCCGGAACTGGAATCCTGGCGTCCCCTGATCGAAGAGCAGATCAACAAGCTGATCGAGGCTTTCGACATCGACTTCGGGTTCATCCATCCTGAATACTTCGTGACCAATGATGGCACGATGTACTTCGGCGAGGTGGCCTATCGCCCGCCGGGCTTCAACGCGCTGGAACTGATCGAGCGGGCTTATGGCTTCAACGGCTACCAAGGGATCGTGCTCGCCTTCGATCCCAAGACGACGCAGGAAGAGCTCGACGCCTTCTTCCCCAAGCCGGTGGAGGATGCCAAGGGCCATGCCGGCTGTTTCGGCGCCTATCCCCGCCGCCGCGTGGTCGAGCGGATGCAGATCCCCGAGGAGACGGCGAACGACCCGTATTTCGAGTTTCACGAACTGGCCGATCCCTTCGAGCAGAAGGTCACCAAGCGCACGGCCTTCGGTACCCACTGGGGCCTCGTCTATTTCTTCGGCGAGAATCCGCACCGCCTTCGCGACCTGCTCAAGGCGCAGGAAGAACTCGATTTCTATGTGTAACCGGCATGGAGGCCACCGCCCATGACCGGCGCCCCACAGGGTGACGAGGCCGAGCGCCTCGTCGCCACCCTCGAAGGGCCGCTGGCACGGCTCGAAGAGGCCCGCACTTTCGCCAAGCCGCGGCACCAGGCGCAGGTGCTGAGCGTGGCCGGCCGGCTGCTTGCCGTTCCGGGCGGCATCGACCGCCTGCACGAGCTCGCCCCGCGCATGGACCGGGCGGGCCTCTTCGCCGGCTCCGACTGGGACGCCCCGGCCAACCTGCTGCCCGGCCTCGTGTCTGGCACGCTGGAGAACGGCGCGCCCGCCACCGTGACCGCCGAAGCCGTCAGCCTGCTGCGCCTGATGACCGTGGCCAATGGCGAGGCGGAGCATCCGGGCATCCACGCCGCTGCAGCGCGCCGGTTCCTGACCCGGGTCCTCGCGCTCAACCTGCGGCGGTTCTTCGGCGCCCCAGACGAGGCCGCGCGCGCCGCGGGCGAGAGGCAGATCGTCGTCGACGGGCTGTTTCGCTACCTCGCCGAGCATGTCGGCTTTCAGGATGTGCTGGGCGAGCTGGTGGACGAGATCTGGCGCATCCTGCGGCAACGCCCGATCCAGGTGGCCGAGGTGAAGGACATGATCGCGCAGATCGCGATCACACTGGCCGAGCGCGGCGGCGACATCGGCGAAAAGCGCCTGGGCGCCGACCGCCTGGTGACGGCCCTTTTCGGGCCCACCACCGCGTGCATGGACGACCCGGGGCTCGAGATCTATCGCGAGCGGCTTTCGGCGATGGACGACTCCGACCTGCGCCACGAGGCGCAGGGCCTTGCCCGGGCCATGCACGACACGGGACTCGTTTCCGACTATCACGCCGCTTTCCTGCTCTGGGTGATCGACTCCGAGCATGACGGCATGGCCCCCGAGGCGCTGGGCCTCGGCGCCACCGGCAGCGACTGCTGGCGCCGCCATCGCGCGCTCGTGATCGAGATCATCCGCCGCGCGGTCCGGCCGGAAACCGCGCAGGCGCTCTATGGCCTGTCGCTTCTTCTGGACCGCGGCATCCTGCATCACGCGCCCGTCGCCCCCGCCCTGCGCCGCCTGCTGGCGCTCGTGCCGAACGCGGCGGTCGCCGAGCGGCTGTCGATCTCGGGCCTGAACGCGACACCGCCCGCTGATCTGCTGCTTGCCGGGTGCATCCAGGTTCTGGGCCAGCCTCTCGGCGTGGGCCAAGGCGCCAATCCCACCTGCCAGTCGGCGCGCGCCATCGCCATGTGGGCGCAGAACGATCCCGACTACCTTCTTCACCTTGCGGCGCAGGCCGCGCGTTTCGACACGGTGACGATGCATTTCGAGGGCCGGGCGATCCGTTCGGCCGACCTGCCGGCGGGCCTCGCGGCGGGCGCACCGCTCGACGCCGACCCGGTCTCGGTGGCGCTCGTGCCGCATCTCGACCGGATCTACGCCGAGATGGGCCGCCTTTGCAGCGACCGCAACAACGATCCGCACATCTGGATCAATCCCGAATTCCACGGCTGGTGGGTCGGCCGCGCCTGCGCGGTAGCCGTCGACGTGCCCACCGGCGCGCTTGCCGGGATCGAGGACTTCATCGCCCGCTTCCATTCCGCCTACCATCCGGCATTCAACGGCGGGGAACCGGTCACCCACCCCCAGCCCGCGGGCATCGCGGCCACCGATGCCGCGGCGCGCTTCGTCGGATGGCACGCGATCACCATCCTGCGCGTCGCGCCCGACCAGGACGACGAGATGCGGGTCTACTTCTACAACCCCAACAACGACTCGGGCCAGGACTGGGGCGACGGCGTCGTGGTCTCGACCCACGGCTCGGGCGAACGGCACGGTGAGGCGTCGCTGCCCTTCGAGCTTTTCGCCTCGCGTCTCTATCTCTTCCACGAGGAACTGATGCGGCCGCAGGAAGCCACACGCCCGCCGCAGGCGGTGCTGGAGCGCACGGCCACCATGGCGCGCAGAACCTGGGCCGCCGGCCGGCAGGAGATCGCCGGCACGGCGATCACGCGCCTGGCCAGCGCCGAGCAGGACTGACCGGCCGGGGGCACGGGCCGTGACGCGCGGCGCCTGCGCCCCCGCGACGCGCGCGACCCGCGCGGCACCACCGCCCGGCTGGCGCGCACCGGCGCGGATATTTATTGCATCTTGCAGCAGGCGGATTTTCGGTAGAGGTCGAGCGGATGGCCTGTCCTGTCGTCCGACCGGGCCGGGACCGGGGCTGTCCGACGATGGAGGTTGCGAGGATGGTTTCAGACGCTTCCCCGGAAATCGAGATGGATGTCGGGACCGACACCGTCGCGATGAAGCTGTCCGGCGCGTTCACCATCCACACGGTCGGCGCGGTGGCAAGACGGTTCGAAACCCTGCGCCCCGACGCCGATGTCGTGGCCGACCTTGGCGCGGTCTCCCGTCTCGACACGGCCGGGGCCTGGCTTCTCGTGACGCTCCGCTCGCGGCTCGAAGCGGGCGGCGGGCGGCTCGAGGTCGAAGGCGCCTCGACCGAGGCGCGGGCGATCCTCGAAACCGTCGCCGAGGCCCTGCCCGAACCCGAGGAGCAGGCCGGGAAACCCGCGACGCTTGTCGGGATGCTGGAAGAGGTCGGCCGCCGCGTGGCCGGCGGCGTTTCCAAGTTCCTCGGGCTGGCGGGATACCTGGGCCTTTTCCTGTCGCGGCTGGGGCGCAGCGTGGGCCACCCGCGGGAATTCCGCCTGACCTCGCTCGTGCATCATTGCGAGGAAGTCGGCGTGAAGGCGGTTCCCATCGTCGCGCTGATGGCGTTCCTGATCGGCGTGGTGCTGGCCTTCCAGGGCGCCTCTCAGTTGCGCCAGTTCGGGGCGGAGGTCTTCGTGGTGGACCTGATCGCCGTGTCGATCCTGCGCGAGCTGGGCATCCTGCTGACCGCGATCATCGTCGCGGGGCGGACGGGCTCGGCCTTCACCGCCGCGATCGGGTCGATGAAGATGCGCGAGGAGGTGGACGCCATGCGCACCCTCGGCCTCGATCCGGCGATGATCCTCTTCGTGCCGCGCATCCTCGCGCTGCTGCTGATGCTGCCCATCCTCGGGCTGATCGCGAACCTCGCGGGCCTTTTCGGCGGGGCGCTGATGGCGTGGATCGAGCTCGGCATTTCTCCGGCGATGTTCCGCACGCGGCTGATCGAGGGGACGGACACGAGCCACCTGATGGTGGGCATGGTCAAGGCGCCGGTCTTTGCGCTGATCATCGGCGTGGTGGGCTGCCATGCCGGAATGCAGGTGGAAAGCAACGCGGAGTCGCTCGGCCGGCAGACGTCGAAATCCGTCGTGGCCGCGATCTTCGCCGTGATCGTCGCGGATGCGCTGTTTTCGGTCTTCTTCGCCGAGATCGGGGTATGACGATGGACGGTGGCACCACGGAAAAGAGGGCCGAGGACACGGCGGGCGACAGGGCCGAGGCCGTCATAAGCGTGCGGGGGCTGCGCACCCAGTTCGGCACGCATGTCGTCCATGACGACCTCGATCTGGACGTCTACCGCGGCGAGATCCTGGGCGTCGTCGGCGGGTCGGGCACCGGCAAATCGGTGCTGCTGCGCACCATCGCCGGGCTCAACCGACCAGCGCAAGGCAGCGTCGAGGTGCTGGGCACCGACGTGTTCACCGCCAGCCAGGACGCGCGCGCCGCGCTCGAGGCGCGCTGGGGCGTGATGTTCCAGGACGGCGCGCTTTTCTCGTCGCTGACGGTGCGCGAGAACGTCGAGGTGCCGATGCACGCGATCGCGGACCTTGACGGACAGGTCGCCCGCGCGCTGGCCGACCTGAAGATCTCGATGGTGGGTCTGCCCTACCTTGCCGGCGACAAGTACCCCTCGGAGCTTTCGGGCGGCATGCGCAAGCGGGCCGGGCTCGCGCGGGCGCTCGCGCTCGATCCCGAGATCGTCTTTCTCGACGAGCCGACCGCCGGGCTCGACCCGATCGGCGCCGCGGAGTTCGACGACCTCATCCGTGGACTGAGCCGCTCGCTCGGTCTTACGGTCTTCCTGGTGACGCATGATCTGGACACGCTGCACGCCGTGTGCGACCGCATCGCGGTGCTCGCGGAACGCAAGGTGCTGGTGACCGGAACCATGCAGGACATGCTCTCGGTCGATCATCCCTGGGTGCGCGACTACTTCCACGGCCCGCGGGCGCGGGCGGCCCGGGACACCGCGTCCCCCGACACTGCGAAGGAAGACGTCTAGGTGGAAACGAAAGCCAATTACGTCCTCATCGGCATTTTCGCCATCGCCGGCTTTCTGGGCATTCTCGGGATGTTCCTGTGGTTCGCGCGCGTCGAACTCGACCGGCAGTTCGCCTATTACGACGTCCGCTTCTCCTCCGTCTCCGGGCTGAGCAACGCCTCGGACGTGCGGTTCAGCGGCCTGCCCGTGGGCCAGGTTGTGGACGTGCGCCTTGCGCCGGACGGCGACGGCAGCATCGCGGTACGGGTGGAGGTGGCCGCCGACACGCCGGTGCGCGCCGACAGCGTCGCGACGATCGAAGCCCAGGGCGTCACGGGCGTCTCCTATGTCAGCATCGGCCCGGGCAGCCCCGACGCACCACTTCTGACCGAGGTCAGCGACGAGGAGATCCCGCAGATCGAGGCGGGCCGCTCGACCCTTCAGTCGCTGACGGAGGACGCCCCGGAACTCGTGAACGAGACCCTGCGCGTCGTGCGCGAGATCGGCGATCTCTTTCGCGGCGAGAACGCGGACCGGCTGGAACGGATCCTCGTGAACGCCGAGACGGCTTCCTCGGAATTCGCCGCCGCGCTGGAGGATTTCTCGGGCATCGCGGGCACCGTCGACGATTTCGCCTTCCAGATCGACCGCTTCAACACGACGCTCGACACGCTCAGCGCGGATCTCAGCACGGTTCTGGCGACGGCCGACGAAACGCTGGTCTCCATCGACGGGCTGGCCACCGAGACGCGGGGGGTCGTCGAGACCGGGTCCGGAACGCTGGAGGCCTTCGACGGGATGGTTACGGACGCGCGCCGCTATATCTCCGAGGATCTCTCCGCCACCACGACGGAGGCGCGGGACACGCTGGCCGCCCTGCGCAGCGACATGGCGGGGCTGCGCGCCGAGGCGAGCGAACTGATCGAGACGCTCAAGACGACGGGATCGACCGCCACCGCCCGGCTGGAGGAGGCGGAAGCGACGCTCGAGCGGGCGAACGCGCTGATCGGATCGCTCGACGAGACGGCCGGCGCGGTCGAGACCGCGGCCAGCCGCTTCGACGGGTTGATCGAGGATCAGGCCACCCCGCTGCTGAGCGAAACGCGGACCGCGGTCAGCGACGCGACCGAGGCGATCGCGACCATCCGGGAGGCGGCGGAGACGGATCTGCCCGCGGTCATGGAGGATGTCCGCGCCGCCGTGGAAAACGCGCGCGCGGTCATCGACACGGTCGGGAGCGACCTGAGCGCGGCCAGCGGCGACGTCGCGGAGCTCGTCTCGTCGGCGGAGACGACCATGACGCAGGTGACCGAGACCTTCGCCAACGCCAACGAGACCCTGTCGGCGATGAACGGCGCGCTCGAAACCGGCGAGCGCACGCTGGCCGCCGCCGAAAGGGCCTTCACCGGCGCGGATGAGATGATCAACGGCGATCTGTCCGCCCTGATCGCGGAGCTCGACACGACGGTCCGGGACCTCAACGACGCGATCGGCACCGTGTCGGAGGACCTGCCGGAGATCTCGGCAGAGATCAGGTCCGCCAGCGCGGCCGCCTCGGACGCGTTCACGCGCGTGCAGGGGCTTGTTGACAGCTCCGCGCCCGGTATTCAGGACTTTACCACAAACGCGCTGCCGCTCTTCACCCGGCTGACGCAGGAGACCCGCGAGCTGATCGCCAATCTCGATCAGCTCACCCGACAGATAGAGCGCAACCCGACCCAGTTCCTGTTGGATCGGAACGTGCCGGAATTCAGAAGGTGAGATTCCCCGTGCCCCTCGCTCATACCGTTCGTGCGTTGGCTCTTTCGCTGGCCGTCCCGATGCTGGCGTCCTGCAGCGCGCTCTCGGCGCTCACCGATGCCACCACCCCGCGCAACGTGTTCGAGTTGCAGGCCCCCGCCGATCTGCCCGCCCGGGCGGGGCGGATGCTGGCACGCGACGTCATCATCGAGGAGCCCACCACGAGCGGGGCGCTGCAGACCGACCGGATCATGATCCGCCCCGGCGCGCTGCAGGCCCAGTACCTGCCGGATGTCCGGTGGGCCGATCCGGCCCCCGTGATGGTGCAGACGCTGATGCTGCGCGCCCTCGATTCGACGCAGGCCTTCCAGTATGTCGGCCGAAAGCCCCTGGGCCCGAGCGGCGATTTCGCTATCGTCACCGAGCTGATTGATTTCCACGCAGAGCAGGACCCCAGCGCCGACAGCGCCCGCGTGGTGGTCCGCATGATCACGCGCATCGTCCGCGAACGCGACACGGCGATCGTCGCCACCCGCAGCTTCGCGGCGAGCGCCTCGGCGAGCTCCCTCGACGACGAGGCGCTTCTTGGCGCCTTCGACGCGGCCGCCGGGCGCGTGATCTCGGAGTTCGCCGCCTGGGCCACATCCTCCCTCGGCGCGGGCTAGGCGCGGGCCGGCCACCGGCTTATCCGGCTTGAAGGCGCAACGTCCGGAGTTACGTCGCGCCACGGCGAAGACACCGGGGGCCGTCGCGTGACAGACGTCGAGACGTTTCGCTGCGTCAGCTGGAACATCCACCGCGGGCGCGGCAATGACGGCGTCGTCGATCCCGACCGGACCGCGCGGGTTTTGCACGAGGAGGTCTGCTCCTCCGACCTCGACGCGCTGATCCTGCAGGAGGCCGACGAGGAGGCGCCGCCGCATCGCGGTTTTCTCGACCTCGCCCGGATCGAGGCCGACACCGCGCTCCGCCACATCCACGGCGATGCGAGCCACCGATGGGGCCCCGAAAGCCACGGGTTTCTGGGCACGGTCGTCTTCCTGCATCCGCGCTGCCGCGTCGAGGACATCGCGCTGGTGGACCTGCCCGGTCACTGCCACCGCGGCGCGGTCGTGGTCGATTTCCGGCTCGACGGCCGCCCGCTGCGCCTTGCGGGCACCCATCTGTCGCTCTCGCAGGGGCTGCGCGTGGCGCAGATGCGCACCCTGGGCCAGCATCTCTTCCGCCGCGCGGCGCGGCCGACGCTCGTTTGCGGGGATTTCAACGAATGGCGGCCTTGGGGCGGGCTCGCCCTCTCGCACGGGATCACCGGGCTGCGCCTGTCCGGGCCGGCGCCCGCGACCTTCCCCGCGCGTCGCCCGTTTCTTCCGCTCGACCGGGTGCTCGTCACCGCGCCGGCGCGCGTGGCCACCGCCCGGGTTCTCGACGGGCCGGGGCTACGGATGGCCTCCGACCATCGCCCGCTGCGCGCGGAGGTCGCGTTCGACCCCTAGACGCCGCCGTCGCGCGCCCGCGTCCACCGGTGCAGCCAGACGGGGCTCGCCGCCGATCCGTCCGCGCGGCGCAGCCCGAGCCGCAATTCCGCGGCCGGCGCCTCGCCCGGTGTCAGCAGGAAGGTGACGCGCGTGCCCCGTCCGCCCGGCAGGGCGAAAAGGCTCAGCCCCGACAACTCCGCATCGCCGCTCACCGAGAGGTCCGGTTCGAGCCCGGCCGCCGCGCCCGCGAAATCGACGACGAAGCGCCGTGTGCCGGGCCGGTCATGTTCGCGCCCGCTGCGGCTTTGCCGGATCGGCAGCGGCATTTCGGGCAGCGGCGCCGCCCGCGTCCAGACCAGGCGATAGACGAACCGGTATTCGCCCCCGGCGGACAGCGGCGCCTCGGGGCGCCAGAAGGCCACGACATTGTCCATGAACTCGTCCGCCGTGGGAATCTCGACCAGCACCACGGCCCCGCGGCCCCAGTCGCCCACGGGCCGGACCACCGCCGAGGGCCGGTCGTGATAGCGCGCCTCGCTGTCCTCGAAATCCTCGAAGCCGCGCGGCGTCTGCCAGAGGCCGAAGGCGCCGGGGCCCTCATCGACAAAGGACGACATCTGGAGCGAGGCGGGATTGGCGATGGGCCGCCAGAGCGCCTCGCCCGCCCCGTTCTCGATCACCAGGGCGTCGCTGTCGTGCACGCGTGGCCGGAAATCGTCCGAGACCGCGGCGCGCATCGGCCCCTTCAGGAACATCGAGGTCATGGGTGCGATGCCGATATCGTCGATGTCCCGGCGCGGCAGGATCGTCACGGCAAGATCCATGACGGTCTCGGCGCCGGGCCGGAGCGTCATGTCGAGATGCCCCGCCAGCGACGAGCTGTCGATCACCGCCTCGATCCGCGCCGCGCCGCCCTCGGGCGGATGCAGGCGCAGGCGGGTGAAGCGGGGAAACTCCTCCGGCCCGGCACCGCCCGTGCCGAGCGCGACGGCGCGGGCCGACAGGCCGTAGACCATGGCCTGCCCGACGGCGCGGAAATAGCTTGCGCCCTGCACGACCAGAACCTCGTCGGGGCGGCCGGTCGCGTTGAGCGGGTGGCGCAGCCGCAGGCCGGAAAACCCCGCGCCCGGGGCCTTGTCGGGGACGGCGCCGAAATAGCGCGAATCGAAATCGAACAGGCCGGGCGCGAAGGGGACGCGCGCGAACCCGTCGCCCTCGGGCAGCTCGATCTCCACCGGGTGGGGAAAGTAGAGCCCGGGCGGCAGCAGGTCGACGGCGAAGCCCGACCCGAGGGGCAGCATCCCGGCACGGCCGGGGCCGGGGCGGATGCCTCGGAAGGCATCGTAATCGAGGCCGGCGAAGGGCGGCGGCAGCGCCGCGGGGCTCTCCGCGAAGGGCGCGGCCGCCCGCGCCCGCGCGACGTCGAGCAGCGTCCCGCGTCCCGGCTGTGCGGAGACGCGCGGCGCCGGTCCGGCGATGAGCGCCGCCGCCCCCGCGAGGAACCCACGCCGCCGCATCACGCGCCCGCGTCGAGCCTGCGCTCGATCATCGGCGCGGCGACGAGAGGCAGGGCGACGGGCAGCACCCAGAGCGCCGCGGTGCCGGATCCCGAAAGCGCGGCGAGCGCGACGAGGGCAAGGCCCACGGCCGCCTCGGGCAGGCCGCGCGGCGGCGGAATGCGCCGCGCCGCGGCACCCGGTGTCCAGCCGCAGTCATGGCCGGTCAGCACCGACACCACCGAGCCCGCCTGCCTGACCATCACCAGCGGCGCGATCAGCGTGGACCGCCACAATTCCCCCGCCGCGGCCCGCAGGATCACCCGACGGCGCAAGGCGGTGCGCGCGCGGGCCAGCCAGCCAGCCATCGCGCAGAGTTTCGGCAGCAGCAGGATGCCCGCGGCAAGCGCGAGAGGCAGAGCGCCCGAGACGGTGACCGCACCCGACGCCACCAGCGCCACGAGCCCGAGCCAGATCGGCGCGGCGAGATAGCTCAGCACGCCCGAGGCGAGGTGTAGCCGGCTGACCGGGTCGAGCCCGGGCGCGGCCAGCAGGCGCAGGTGTTGCAGATTGCCCTGGCACCAGCGCCGGTCGCGGCGATGGAACGCCGCAAGCGTCTGCGGGCCGTCCTCTGCGCTGCCGGACGGATCGGGATCGAGTTCGACCGCCCAGCCCGCGCGCCGGATCCAGGCGGCCTCGACGAAGTCGTGGCTGAGCGGCGGGCCGCCGAAGGGCGGCGGGCCCGACAGGCGCGGCAGCGTCGCCGCGCACCGAAACGCCGCCACCCGCATGATCGCGTTATGCCCCCAGTAGTTGCCGCATTCGCCGGCCCAGGCGGCCATGCCGCGCCCGAAATTCGGTGACAGCAGGCGCGAGGATGTCCGCTGGTGGCGGCCGAACCGGCTGCGGCCCGGCAGAAGCGTCATGCCGGCCTGCAAGAGGCCCGTGCGCGGCCGGGTGTCGATCCGGTGGATCAGGTCGCGCAGGCGCCACGCGCTCATGCGGCTGTCGGCATCGAGCACGGCCATGTGCTCGAAGGCCGCGCCGTGGGTGTCCAGCCAGTCGGCGATGTTGCCGGGCTTGCGGCCCGTGTTCTTCGCGCGCCGGCGCAGGGTTATCTCTCCCGCAGCGGCGAGCGGCGCGAGCGCCGCGTCCTCCGCCGCGATCCCCTCGCGGCTCGACGTGTCGGACAGCACGAAGATTTCTGCCTCCGTCCCGAGACCGAGCGTGTCGAGGCCGCGGCGCAGATCGGACAGATACCGGGCGAGCGCGGCGGGCGGCTCGTTGCACAGAAGCACGAGGATCGCCGTCCGGCCCGCCGGCCGCCACCCATCGGGAACGTTTTCGCGCGCAAGGACCGGCTGGGCGAGGCCCACCAGCGCGGTCGCCGCGCCGCCCGAGATCCAGAGCGCGCTCAGCCCGGCGAGCGCGAGCGCCAGGGACGAGAGGACCGTCCACTCCTTGATCGCGAGGGCCATCGCCGCAATGAGCGCACCCGCGAGAAGTGCTGTCAGCGCGAGGAAGGCGCCCAGCCACCGCCCGCCACCGCGAGCTGGACGCGCGGGATGGGCCCGGACCGGGCGAAGGGCGATCTCGGCAAGTGACATGATGCAGGGCGGCCCCTCCTTCGGACCAGCCACGCCATTCTTTGGTCGAGGCGCGCGGCTGCGCTGCCAGCTATCGCAACCTGCGGCGGTTGCAAGCACGCCTCAGCGTGTCCTGCCCCCGATCGGCGGCCACATGCGCGAAAATACGCCGTCACGCCGCACGATGCCGTGATGAAGCGCGGCGCCGACATGGGTGGCGAGCACCGCGGCAATGGAGATCGCGGCGATGTAGTGAACGCGTTTCGCGACCTCGGCAAGCGCGTCGGAGCGCGGCACCAGCGATGGCGCGCCCAGCGCGTCGAGGCTTTCGATGGGAAAGCCGCCGGCCCTGACCCGCACGTATCCGGCGATGGGCAGAAGCACCAGAAGGGCATAGAGCGCGGCATGGGTGGCCCCGGCGATCCGCGCCTGCCAGCTCGGCATGTGCGACGGCAGGGGCGGCGGCGGGTTGCGCAGCCGCCAGGCCAGGCGCAGGGCGACGAGGACGAAGAGCAGGACGCCCACGTTCTTGTGATAGATGAAAAGGGCGTTCTGAAGCCCCCGGTCGATACCCGGCTGAACCATGACGAACCCCGCCGGGATGGTCAGAAGGATCAGCGCGGCCATGATCCAGTGCAAGAGCCGTGCGGTCGTCGAGTATCGCGTGATCTGCATCGGGGCCCGGTTTCTCCGTCCTCGCTCGCGGGCTGCGCAGGTCTCTGCCCACCTAAAAGGTTAGAGCAGGTCCGCCATGCATCAAGCGGCCGGTGTCTCATCTTGACAGCAGGCGCGCGGCGCTAATCTTTCGCGGATGAGCGATTTCAATCTCGTACCCGCGCCGCGCCGCACGTGGCCCGCTCTGATGCGCGGGCCGCGCGGCATGCTTGGCGCGGCGGTCCTCGGGGGCGTTCCGATCGTGCTCGCCGTCGCCATGGCGCTGGTCGGGCCGGACGGCGCGGCCATGGCGCTGGCTCTCGCGGGCTATCTCGCGGGTGCAGGTTTCGTCCTGCACCTGATGCGCCGCGGCTACCCCCATGGCGCGCTCGGGCTTTGCAACGTCGTGACGCTGACGCGACTCGCGCTGACCTCTGCGCTTCTGGCGCCGCTGGCCGGCGCCGCCGCGTCCTGGGCTGTGCTTGCGGTCGCCGGGATCGCGCTGTCGCTCGACGGCGTCGACGGGTGGCTCGCCCGGCGCGAGGCGCGCGTGTCGTCCTTCGGGGCGCGCTTCGACATGGAGGTGGACGCGGCCCTCGCACTGATCCTCGCGTTGAACGCCTGGGTCGCCGGCCCCGCGGGACCGGCCGTGGTACTGCTCGGCCTGCCGCGCTACGTCTTCGCGGTGGCCGCGCATGTGCTGCCCTGGCTCGACCGGCCCCTGCCCGAGCGTTTCGGCCGCAAGGCCGTCTGCGTGCTGCAGCTGGGCGCGCTGATCGCCCTGCAGCTCGACCCGGTCGCCCTGCGCATCGCCGAGCCCCTCGTTACCGGTGTGGCCGCGGCGCTTGCGTGGTCCTTCGCGCGCGACGTGCTCTGGCTTTGGCGGACCCGGCCTTGACACGCGGCACCGTCCGAAACGCCCTGCCGCCGGCCCTCGCCGCGCTGGTTCTCTATCTTCTGCTCGTGCAGCCCAACCATCCCGCGGCCTTCACCTGGGGCGCGCTCGCGGTCTTTCCGCTGGAGTTGCCCGTGATCCTGCTGGGGCTGGTCGCGCTGGGGGCCGGAACGTGGGCGACGGCGGCGCGCGCGGCGCTCGTCGCCGCGCTGCTGCTGATCGCGGTTCTGAAAACGGCCGACTTCGCGATGTTCACCTCGCTGTCGCGGGGCTTCAACCCCGTGGCCGACCTTGCCCTGGTCGCGGCGGGCTTTCGGCTTCTGACCGGCGCGATCGGCCCGCTGCCGGCGGTCCTTTCCGTCGCGGGCGCCCTCGTCGCGCTTGCGCTCGTGGCGGCGGCGGCGTGGTGGGCGACGGCCGTCTGGGCGCGGCTGCCCGGGCCCGACCGTCATCTGCGCCGGGGCGCGGCCGCGGGCGCGATCCTCGTGGCCGGGCTCGCCACCGCCGAGATCGGCCATGCGATGGGGCGCTGGAGCCTTCCGCTCGACCCGCCGGGCGCCGCCTTCACCGCCCGCGTGGGCGTGGAGCGCCTGCAATCAGCGCGCGCCACGCTGGCCGACCTGCGCACGTTCCGGCAGGCGGCCGCCGAGGATCCCCTCGCGGACGGCGACGGGCTTCTCGACCTGATCGACCGCGATGTCCTGATCGTCTTCGTCGAGAGCTACGGGCGCACCAGTCTCGACACGCCCTTCTTCGCGCAGCTGCACCGCACCACGCTGGCCCGGGGAGAGGACCGTCTGTCCGGGCTCGGCCTGTCCATGGCGTCGGGGCTTCTCGGCTCGCCCACGCAGGGCGGGCAAAGCTGGCTCGCCCATGCGACCTTCGCCAACGGGCTCTGGATCGACGGCCAGACCCGCTATGGCGCCGCGCTCGCATCCGGCCGGCAGACGCTCTTTCACCTCGCCGGGCGCGCGGGCTTCCACACCGCCGCCGTGATGCCGCAGATCACGCTCGACTGGCCGGAATCCGAGGTCATGGGCTTCGAGACGATCCTGGCCGCACGCGATCTCGGCTATCGGGGACGCCCGTTCAACTGGGTGACGATGCCGGACCAGTTCACCCTGGCCGCGCTCGACCGCAGGTTGCGCGACGCGCCCGACGACCGGCCGATCTTCGCGCAGGTGGCGACGGGCTCGTCCCATGCGCCCTGGGTGCCGGTGCCGGATCTCGTGGCGTGGGACGAGATCGGCAACGGCCGCGTCTTCGACGCAATGGCCGAAGCGGGCGATCCGCCCGACGTGGTCTGGCGCGACCGCGGACGCGTCAGGGCGCAGTATCGGCTCGCGGTGGATTACGCGCTTCGGACCGTGCTGGACTATGCCGCGCGTCATGCGGACGATCCGCCGCTGATGATCGTGCTGGGCGACCACCAGGCGGCGGGGTTTGTGGCGCTCGACGAGCGCCCGCATGTGCCGATCCACGTCATCGGCCCGGCGCACCTCGTGTCGCGCGCCGCCACCTGGGGCCTTGCACCGGGGCTGATCCCGGCGCCCGACGCGAAGGTCGTGCCGATGGACCGCATGCGGGACCTGATCCTGCGAAGCTATTCGTCGGGCCGGGCGCCCGGCGGCGAAAGCTGAGCGGTGCGCGGCCTGTCGACCCCTGCCCTTTCCGGGCTCGTGAAGATCGCGGTGACCGCGGGTCTTCTGGGCCTGCTCTGGCGCGTCGCCGACGGGGCGGAGGCGGCCGGGCGGCTCGCCGGTGCCGATGCCGCCTGGCTGGCGGCGGCGCTCGCGGCGCTGACGGTGCAGACGATCCTGTCCGCGCTGCGCTGGCGGCTCACGGCGTCGCGGCTCGGCATCCGGCTCGACCGTCTGACGGCGCTGCGCGAATACTACCTGTCGCAGCTCGTCAACCAGGCGTTGCCCGGCGGCATGCTGGGCGACGCCGGGCGCGCGGTGCGCGCGCGCTCGCAGGCCGGGCTTCTGGCCTCCGGGCAGGCGGTCTTCTTCGAGCGGCTCGCGGGGCAGATCGCGCTCTTTATCGTGCTGGCCATGGCCTTTCTGGTCACCGCCGCCCGGCCGGGCGGCCTCGACTGGCCGGGCGCCCTGCAAGGCCCGCTCGCGGCGTTCGTGCTTGCCGGGCTCGCGCTGCCGGGGGCGCTGTGGGCGGCCGGGACGCTCCTGCCCGGACCCGCCGGGCGCGCCCTCGAGGCCTTCGCGCGGGCCTTCGGGCAGGCGGTCGCGGCGCCCGCCGTGCGCTGGCGGCAGCTTTGGCTGAGCCTCGGTACCGCGCTCTGCAACATCGCCGCCTTCGCCTTCTGCGCGCGGGCCATCGGCGCGGAGCTGTCGGGCGTCGCGGTGCTGACGCTGGTCCCGCTCATCCTCTTCACGATGGTGATCCCCCTCACGATCAGCGGCTGGGGCCTGCGCGAGGGTGCCGCCGCCGCGCTCTTCCCCCTCGCCGGGGCGAGCGCGGCCGAGGGGCTTGCCGCGAGCGTCGCCTTCGGTCTCGTCTTTCTTGCCTCGATGGGCCCGGGCCTCGTGCTCTTCGGACTGGCGCCGCGCCGTGACGCGGGCGATGCGCCGCGCGGGATGCCGCCCCGGAAACCCGGACAGGAAAACGCGACCCCTTGCCAATCGGGCCCAGCAACTTAGCCTATCGGGCGCGACAGGAGGATGTGGTGACGAAACGATCGAACATGACACGGCGCGGCCTGCTCGGCGCCGGAGCGGCAGGCATCGCGGCCTCGGCGCTGGGGCTTTCGACGCGCCGGGCGATGGCGCAGGACCGGGTGGCGCTGCAATTGTCGTGGCTGCATTCCGCGCAGTTCGCGGGCAGCTACATCGCGCAGGACCGCGGATGGTGGGCCGAGGAAGGGCTGGAGGTCGCACTTCTGCCCGGCGGACCGAACGCCCCGGTCGAACCGCCCGTGATCTCGGGCGCGGCGCTCGTCGGCATTTCCGCCGCAGATTACACCGCCGCGGCGGTCGAACAGGGCGCGCCCTTCCGCATTCTCGGCGTCGCGATGCAGAAGAACCCCTTCGTCGTCGCCTCGCTGCCCGGCAACCCGGTGAACACGCCGGCGGATCTCATCGGCAAGCGAATCGGCATGGCGCTGGCGAACACGCCCGTCCTGCGCGCGCTCTGCGCGCTGAACGACGTGGACATCGACGCGATCGAGATCGTGCCCACGCAGTATTCCGCCCAGCCCCTGCTGGCCGGGGAGGTCGACTGCCTGCTCTGCTGGGAGACCGACCTGCCGGTTGCCATGGCCGTGCGCGGGATCGAGTCGGTCACCATGCTGATGGCCGATCACGGCTACGCCCTGCATTCGCAGACCTACATCGCCACAGAGGACAGCATCGCCAACCGCCGGGACGAGCTCGTGGCGCTGATGCGCGGAGAGGTCCGGGGCTGGGAGGCCTACCGCGAGGACACCGACGCCGCCGCCGAGCTGACCTTGCGGATGCACCCCGACGCGGGGCTCGACCCCGAGACGCAAAAGCTTCAGGCGGCGCGTCAGGTGCCGTTGATGTTCTCGGATCTGACCGACGAGAACGGCTTCGGGTGGTGGACCGACGAGACGGTCGCCGCGAATATCGAAACCCTCGCGCTTCTCGGCCGGACGGTCACACCCGAGCTGTGGGACCGCTCGATCCTAGAAGAGGTCCATGGCGGCTGACACCAACCAACCTCCCGGCGTGACCTGCACCGGGCTGG
The DNA here is from genome assembly GCF_041365735.1 of Rhodosalinus sp. K401. Taxonomy (NCBI): domain Bacteria; kingdom Pseudomonadati; phylum Pseudomonadota; class Alphaproteobacteria; order Rhodobacterales; family Paracoccaceae; genus Rhodosalinus; species Rhodosalinus sp. K401. Next base: position 68,077 of record NZ_JBGFSI010000001.1, read on the forward strand.
CGAAGTCGTGGCCCGGCGTCGTCGAGGCCGTGCGACCCGTCGACATCCGCTTCGCGCCCGGACAGACGACGGCGATGGTCGGCGCCTCGGGCTGCGGCAAGTCCACGCTTCTGCGGATGATCGCCGGGCTGGAGGCGCCGAGCGCGGGCCGCGTCGAGATCGGCGGTCGCCCACCAGCGGAGACCCTGCGCCACGCCGGGCTGTCGGTGGCCTTCCAGGATCCGTCGCTCCTGCCCTGGCGGAGCGTGCGCGGGAACATCGAGTTGGCGCTGTCGCTGGCGCGCCGCCCCGTGGACCAGGCCGCCATCGACCAGCTGATCGCGCTGGTGGGCCTTGACGGTTTCGCCGACACGCGCCCGGCGGAACTCTCGGGCGGCATGCGCCAGCGCGCGGCCATTGCACGCGCGCTGGCCACCGAGCCACGGCTTCTGCTGCTGGACGAGCCCTTCGGCGCGGTGGACGAGCTGACGCGCAAGCAACTCGCCCAGGACCTGCCGCGCCTGTGGGAGGCGCGCGGCACCACCACCATCCTCGTGACTCATTCGGTGACCGAGGCGGTGATGCTGTCGGACCGGGTGGTCGTGCTGTCCCCGCGCCCGGCGGAGATCGTGGCCGACATCGCGGTCGACCTCGCCCGGCCACGCGCCCCCGAAGACGCCCGCCATCCCGATTTCGTCGCGCTGGTCGACGAGGTCTTCGCCGCGCTTTCGCAGGGCGCGGCGCTGCGCGACCGGCCGCTCGCGGCGCAATGAGCGGGCTGGCGCAGCCGGCCGCCGCGACGGGCGCGGGGAGCGTGCGCCTGACCGGCCTCGGTCTCGCCCTTGTCCTCGCGGGATGGGAGCTGTCGGCCCGCGCCCTGTCGGGCGCCTTTGTCCTCGCCGCACCGTCGGAGGTCATCGCCTATCTGATCGCCAATCGCGGGCTGATGCTCCGCGCGCTCGGCGAGACGCTCGGCAACGCGGCCGCGGGCTTCGTGCTCGGCAATCTCGCCGCGCTGCTGCTCGCCGGCATCGCGCTGGCCTGGCCGCGCAGCCAGCGCCTGGTGACCGGGGTCGCGCTCGTGGTGTTCTGCCTGCCCCTGGTGGCCACGGGGCCGATCCTGCGCGTGATCTTCGGGCCCGGGAACTGGCCGCAGATCGTGCTGGCCGCGCTCGCCGTCTACTACACCACGCTGGTCCCGCTGCTGGTGGGGCTGCGCGCTGCGCCGGCGAGCTGGTTCGACCTCGTGGCGAGCTACGGGCGGGGACGGATCGCGACCCTTGTCCACATCCGGCTGATGGCGTCGCTGCCCTATCTCTTCGCCGGTCTTCAGATCGCCGCGCCCGCCGCCTTCCTCGGCGCGATGGTGGGCGAATTCACCGGCGCCGAGCGCGGCCTCGGGGTCCTGACGACCCGCGCGATGCGCGCGCTCGACGTGGAGATGACCTGGGCGATCGCCACGCTTGCGACGGCCGTCTCGGTGCTGGCCTACCTCGCCATCGGGGCGCTCGCCCGACATGCGCTGAAGGACGCGCCGCCGATCATCCTCGCCCCGCCGCGGGCCGAGACGGCGGCCGATGCGGGCCCCGTCCGCCTGCTCGCGCGGGTGGCCGGCGTGTCGCTCGCGATCCTGGGCCTCTGGTGGGGCGCCATCGCGCTCTTCGGGCCGAACCCGTTCTTCGCGAAAGACCCCGGCGACGTGCTTGCGGCGCTGGTCACCGCGCCCGACGCCGCGGCCACCCGCGCGACGCTCGGCGCGGCGATGGCGGAAACGGCGGTGTTCCTGCTGCCCGGATACGCCGCCGGGCTCGTCGCGGGCGCGGGGCTCGCGATTCTCTTCGTGCTGGTTCCGGCCGTCGCGGGCACTGTCATGCCGCTTGCCATCGCGCTGCGATCCGTGCCGATCGTCACCACCGCGCCGCTCATCGTCCTGTTCCTCGGGCGCGGCGCGCTGGGCACCATCGTGCTGGTCGCGGTGATGGTGTTCTTTCCCACCCTCGTGGCATGCCTGCACGGGCTGCGGCAGGCGCCCGGGCAGGTGATCGACGTGCTCGACAGCTACGGCGCCGGGCAATGGCAGCGCCTGCTGCGGGTCCGGCTGCCCGCGATGCTGCCCGCCTTCTTCGCTGCCGCGCGGATGGGCGTGCCGGCCTCGGTCCTCGCGGTGACGGTGGTGGAATGGCTCGCCACCGGCAAGGGCGTGGGCAGCCTCATGGCGCTGTCGGCCTCGCTGTCGGACTACACCATGCTCTGGATCACGGTGCTGGTCGTCACCGGGTTCTCGGCGCTCGGCTATGCCGGGGTCGGCCGGCTGGAGACGCGCGTGCTGCGTGTCTACGCCCCCGAGCAGCTGGCATGAGCCCGCGCGCCGCCGCCTTCGCCATTCCCGGCGACATCACGACGCTGACGGGTGGCTACATCTACGAGCGCCGGCTTCTCGAAGGGCTGCGCGCCCAGGGCCGCGACGTGGCCCATCTGGCCCTCGGGCCCTCGTTTCCCGATCCGACGCCCGGGGACATGGCCGACGCCGCCGCGCGCCTCGCCGCCATCGCGCCGGACCGCCCGCTGATCCTCGACGGGCTGGTCTTCGGCGCGATCGACACAGGGGCGCTTGGCGAGGTGCGCGCGCCCGTGGTCGCGATGATCCATCATCCGCTCGCCCTGGAAAGCGGGCTGGAGCCGCGCCGGCGCGCGCATCTTTACCGGACGGAGCGCGACAACCTCGCGCTTGCCGCCCATGTCCTGGTGCCGAGCCCCCACACCGCCGCGACGCTGCAGGCGGATTACGGCGTCGCCCCCGACCGCATCACCATCGCCCGCCCGGGCACCGACCGCCCGGCCGGGCGGCGGGCGCCGACCGATCCGCCGCTCATTCTTTCGGTGGGCATCCAGCATCCGCGCAAGGGGCACGACATCCTCCTCGGGGCGCTGGCCGGGCTGACCGCGCGCGACTGGCACTGCGTGATCGTCGGCGCGCCGCACGACGCGGCCCATTCGGAAGAGCTGGCCCGGCTGCGCGAGACCCTCGGTCTCGCCGGGCGGGTGCGGATCGCCGGGCGGGTCTCGGCCGAGGCGCTGTCGCGGCTTTACGGGGAAGCGTCGATCTTCGCGCTCGCCACCCGGTACGAGGGGCACGGGATCGTCTTCGACGAGGCGGTGGCGCACGGGCTGCCCATCGTCTCCTGCCGCACCGGCGCGGTGCCGGACACGGTGGCCAAGAACGCGGGGCTTCTGGTGCCGCCGGACGATGCCACGGCGTTCGCGGCGGCCCTCGACCGACTTCTGGGCGACCCGAAGCTGCGCGCGGACACCGCGCGCGCCGCGCAGGCCGCCGGAGCGGCGCTGCCCGGCTGGGACGACACCGCGCGGGTGGCGGGCCTGGTCCTCGACGGTCTTGCCCCGGGGCGCGACCACCCCTAGGCGCGGCCGCCGCTTTTCGCTCACGCCACGGCGCCGGCCGGGGCGCATCACGGGCGGCGCTCGCGCCTTGCGCCGAAACCGGCTTCAATGGCCCGCGAATCCTGCCTGCGGCGCCGCGCCGGGCTAGGCCGACGGGGGAGACGATGACGCCCGAGATCGCGATTGTCCTCCTGCTTCTGGTGGCGGCGATGGTCCTTTTCGCGACGGAGTTGGTCTCGCCCGACGTCACGGCGCTGGGATTGCTCGCGGCCCTCGTCGCAAGCGGAATCCTCGCGCCGGCGGACGCCTATACGGGGTTCGGCAGCGAAATCATCATCGTGCTGGCGTCGGTCATGGTGCTGGCGGGATCGGTCGCGAAATCGGGGGTGATGGAATGGCTGGGAAAATTCGCGCATGACCTTGGAAAGGGCAACGAGCGGCTATCGATACTCACGCTGCTGTCCATGTCCGCGGGCAGTTCCGCCCTTCTGAGCAACACCAACACGACCGCGATCCTGATGCCCGCGGCGATCGAGACGGCCCGGCGCACCGGGATCAGCGCGAGCCGGGTCCTGATGCCGCTGGCCTTCGCCTCGATGCTCGGCGGATCGGCGACGCTGATCGGCACCTCGGCCAACCTCGCGGGCAGCGGCATGGCATCAAGGCTCGGGCTGGAGCCCTTCTCGCTTTTCGAGTTCGCCGCGGTGGGCGCCGTTCTGTCGGTGACCGGGCTGCTGTGGCTGGCGATGACGGGGCATTGGCTTCTGCCTGCGCGGAGGTCCGTCGAGACCGCGCGAAACGCCGAACCGCGACGGTTCTTCACCACGCTCGGCCTTCCCGAAGGCTCCTCGGCCATCGACGAGGCCATCGGAAACCTCGATTTCGACGGGCTCGACACGGACCTGCTGTCCGTCGTTCGCGATCGCGAAAGGCGCGATCCGCACCATTCCCGCAAGCTGCGCGCGGGCGACGAGCTGATCATCCGGACCACGCGGGACGGTCTGATGAAGCTTAGGAAATCCTCCGATTTCACGCTGGAGCCCGACAGCCACTTCTCCGAACGATACGGCGGCGACGTGACGCCGGTGCTGGTGGAGGCGGTGGTGACGCCGCAGTCCCGGCTGGTCGGGCAGTCGCTCAAGCAGATCGGCTTTTTCGACCGCTACCGCGGCATCGTGCTGGCCGTCTACCGGCGCGAGCGGAGCCGCCCGGCCCGGATCGAGAACCTGCGGCTGCGCTCGGGCGACGTGCTTCTGCTTCAGGGCCCGGAACGGCACATGGCGTCGCTGCGGGGCGATCCGGATCTTAAGGTCCTCACCCGTGTCGAGACGCCGGTCGTCACGCCGCGCGAAGGCACCAGGGCGCTCGCGGCCATGGCGGTGGCGATCCTCGTCAGCGCCCTGGGCCTTGCGCCCTTGTCGCTCGCGTTCCTCGTGGCGGTGCTCTTCGTGATCCTGGCCGGCAACATCACCATGTCGGAAGCCTACAGGTTCATCGAATGGCGGCTCATCGTGCTCATCGCGGCAATGTCGGGCTTCGGGCTCGCGATGGAGGAAAGCGGCGCGGCGGCCTACCTCGCCGATATCGTCGTGCGGTGGAGCGCGCCCGTCGGCCCGTTCGCGGCGATGGCCGGCTTCAGCCTGCTGACCGTCTTGCTCACGCAGCCGATGTCCAACGCGGCCGCCGCGCTGACGGTGATCCCGGTCGCGGTGGCGGCCGCCGACGGGTTGGGGCTCGACCCGCGGATGCTGGCGATTCTCGTGACGCTGTCCGCCTCGGTGTCGTTCATCTCGCCGCTGGAGCCGGCCTGCCTGCTGGTCTACGACGCCGGACGCTACAGGTTCTTCGATTACGCCCGTGCCGGCGCGCCGCTGACGCTGATCTGCGTGACGGTGCTGCTCGTCCTCGTGCCGATGATCTGGTGAGGACCGGGATCCGTCGCACTGCGCGGGCGGGAACGCGCGGTGGCACAAGAAAAGGCCCGACCTGTCCTGCCGCACTCCTTGCGAAAGGACCGCCGCTCCCGGTGAGCGTTTTCCGGGCTTTTTCCGGCCGGTGCGCCAAATCGGGCGATTTCATGGCCATTCGCCACCGCATGTGATATCAAAGGCACTGAATGTCAGGAGCTGTGCGACGCGCTCACCGAACGGAGCGTGCGGCCACATGCGCCCCGACCGTGACCCGCCGATGCCATCGGGACCTTCCGGAGAGATGCGAATGACCAGGAAGACCCCGGCCGGAAAGAGCCCGCTTGCGATGCCGCGCTGGGACATTGCGGATCCGCAGGCGGCGCAGGCGCTGCGCGCCCTGATCGAGGCGACCCGGCGCAACATCCCCGCGGACCGGACGCTGTCGGTCTCCTGCAAGCAGGGCACGGCGATCTGTTTCGTGGTCTCGGGATGGCTGGTCCTGTCGAAGTCCACGATGGAAGGGCATCGCCAGATCATCGACATCCTGCTTCCCGGCGACGTCTTCGATCCGCGATCCGCGGGCGGGGAGCACGCCACGGCGGATCTCTGGGCGCTGACGGATGTCACCCTTTCCTCCATCCCGCGCGGGGACTGGCAGCGGCTTCTCGGCGCGCATGCGGACGCGCACTGGCTCGTGGACGATCTCTTCGCGTTGCGCGATGCGCGCATGGCAGAGCGCATGCTGCGCCTTGGACGGAGCAACGCCGACTGCCGGATCGCCTACGCGCTACTGGAACTCGGGCTGCGCACGTCCACATCGGGCCTCGTCGGGGAAAAGCAGTTCCACATCCCCATGACGCAGCAGGTGCTGGGCGATTTCGTCGGGCTGTCCTCGGTCCATGTCTGCCGGACCTTCCGCCGCTTCGAACGGCAGGACATCCTGTCGGTCAGCGACCACATGGACATCTTCGTTCACGATCTCGACGCGCTGGCCGTGATCGCGGAGATCGACCTCGAAGAGCTGCGCAGGGAAGTCACGCACGCGGCCTGATCCGGGCCGGCGCGGCGCTACCGCCTTTCACAGATTTCGCCAAGGGTCTGGCCGGCCAGTTCCTCCGACACGCGCTCGGCGATGTCGCCGAGCGACAGGACACCCGCGAGGCGATCGTCCCGGTCGAGCACCGGAAGCCGGCGGACCTGCCGATCCCCCATGATCTCCGCGGCGCGGGCCACCTCCTCATCGGCGCGGCAGCTTGCCGGATGCCGCGTCATGAACGTGCAGACAAGCGTGTCCTGGGTGGCGTCCTGGGCCAGCGCGAAGGCGATGTCGCGATCCGTGACGATCCCCACCAGTATGTCCTCGCCCACCACGGGAAGCGCGCCGATGTCGTTCTCGCGCATGAGGCCGAGGGCGGTGCGGATCGACCCCCACGGGGAGATCGCGACCACGGGGCGCGACATGATCTCGCGAACCTTCATGGCAGGAAACGACACCCCGCACGCCGCGTTGCCCACGCGGCCAGCCGCCTCGGGATGCGGATGCCGCGCGGCAGTGGTGCGCGATGCCGGGGGCCGCGCTTTACGTAAGGATATGGCTCGATGCCCATGCCCGTCTCGCTTCGTCTGGGTCAGCTTGAGCGCTCGTCAGTCAAGCAGCCCCGCGCCGCCGCGGTCGTTAACGAGCGTTAATGATCGCGGGCCCCTTTTCGACCATGGTCCGAGGCAGGAGAGACAGGTCCCGGCACGGGCCGGAGAAGGAGCCGAGATGGATCGCCTGAGTATCGTCGTGACGCTCTTGACGGGGCCCGTCCTCGTGGGCGGGCTGGTGATCACGGTGCTGTCCCTCGGTTTCTACAGCTGGATCCCGATCGCGGCCGCCGTCGTCGCGGGGCTGCTTCTGACCTGGCCGGCCGCCTACGCGATCTCGCGCCGGATCAAGCGCAAGGATCCGCACTGGAACGTCCGGAGCGGCAAGCCGGGCAGCGGCAAGCCCACCGACACCGACTTTCCCGAAACCTGATCCCCAGATCGGAGCCCCAGATGCCCCTTCCGGAAGTGGTTCCGCGCCACGCCGTCGGCACGCTCGCCGGGACGTTCGGCGAGACGGAGGTCCGCAAGGACGAGGCGAACCGGCCCGACGCCACCGGGGACGGGCTTGCAAAGCGCGCGCCGGCCTTTCGCGAGGACGGCGCGCGCGCTGCCGGCCATGCGCCCGGTTTGACCACCGTAGCGACCGGCATGGCCGTGGGCATGCGCGAGATCGCCGAGGACCACCGCCTCCGGCTTGCCGCGCGCCTCGCGCTCGCGCGCGCGGGCTGGTCGATGGTCGATATGGGCCGGGCCGAGATCGACGAGCCGTCAACCGCCAGCGCCCTCGGGTTGACCGACGACTTCGAACTCCCCGGGAAGACCGTGAACGCCGAGGACGGCGCGGTTCCCGCGACCCGCCTGATGCACGCCATGGGCCGCGAGAGCGTGGGCCGGGGGCTCGTGACGCTGTGCATCGGCGGCGGGCAGGGCATCGCGCTGCTGCTGGAGAGCGACGCCTGAGCCTCGATGCCAAGCCAGAAGGAAAGGACGACCGATGACGACCGAGAAGAGAGTGGCCCTGGTGACGGGCGGCGTTCAGGGGCTGGGCGCGGCCGCCGCGCGCGCCCTTGCCGAGGGCGGAGCGTCGGTTGCCGCCACGCACCTTGGCGCCGGGGAGCGCGCGGACGCCTTCGCGAAGGAGACGGGCATGCCCGTCTTCGAATGGGACGTGGCCGATTACGACGCCTGCGCCGAGGGCATCGCGGAAGTCGAAGAGGCACTGGGCCCGATCGACATCCTCGTGAACAATGCGGGCGTGAACCGGGACACGATGTTCCACAAGATGGACCGCGAGGATTGGGACGCCGTCATGCGGGTCGATCTGGGATCCATGTTCAACGTCACACGCCAGGTGATCGAAGGCATGCGGGAGCGCGGCTTCGGTCGGATCATCAACATCTCGTCGGTGAACGCGGCGCGGGGCCAGGCGGGCCAGACCAACTACTGCGCAGCCAAGGCGGGCGTCGAGGGTTTCACCCGCGCGCTCGCGCGCGAGACGGCCGGCAAGGGCATCACGGTCAACGCGATCGCCCCGGGCTATGCCGACACGCCGATGGTGGGCGCCATGCCCGACGAGATCCTGGACGGCATCGTGGACATGATCCCGCTCTCGCGGCTCGCCGAACCGCCGGAAATCGGGCGCTGCGTCAGGTTCCTCGCCTCCGATGACGCGGGTTTCATCACCGGGACCACTCTTGCCGTGAACGGCGGGCTCCGGATGGGGTAGACCGGGGCGCGACCGGCCCGGAAAAACGCGGCGGCGAAGGTTCGAAAGGAGCAGTCATGCCCGACACCAAGCACGAGACCCCCCGTTCCTCCAAGGCGGAGAAGGCCCGGAAGCCTGACGCGGACGAGGCGCAGGCCGGCCAGTCCACGCCGCGCGAGGCGCGCAGCGGCCTCGACGCAGAGCCGCCCGAAATCGTCCATACCTCGCCGCTCGAGGCGCCCGACCGGTACAGCACCAAGAGCCTCGACCGGGCCGCCAACGCGCATCTGGCGCGCTTCACCCTCGGTGTATCGCCCTATGGCCTCGCCTCCACCTTCTTCACGTGGTGGACCCACCTTGCCGGATCGCCCGGAAAGCAGGTCCAGCTGGCCGAGAAGGCCGCGCGCAAGGCGATGCGCTTCGGCGTCTACGCGGGCCAGCTCGCCCGGGATCCCGGCGCGGAGCCCTGCATCGAGCCCCTGCCCCACGACCACCGTTTCGAGGACGAGGGCTGGACGCGCTGGCCCTACAACGCCATCTACCAGGCTTTCCTGCTGAACCAGCAATGGTGGTACAACGCGGCCTGCGACATCGACGGCGTGACCCCCCGCCAGGAGCAGGTGGTCTCGTTCGTCACCCGGCAGATACTCGACATGATGTCGCCGTCGAATTTCGTGGCGACCAATCCCGAGGTCGCGGCGGCGACGTTCCGCGAAGGCGGCGCCAATCTCGTGCGCGGCGCCGAGCACTTCCTGGAAGACTGGGAGCGCGCGATCTCGGGCAAGCTGCCCGTGGGCACGGAGGACTACCTGCCGGGGCGCGACGTCGCCGTCACGCCCGGCAAGGTCGTCTACCGCAACCGGCTTCTGGAACTGATCCAGTACGCGCCGCAGACGGACAAGGTGAAGGCCGAACCGCTGCTGATCGTCCCGGCATGGATCATGAAATACTACATCCTCGATCTCAGCCCGCACAACTCGCTGGTGAAATACCTAGTCGAGCAGGGGTTCACGGTCTTCATGGTGTCGTGGCGCAACCCCACGGCCGAGGATCGCGACAAGGGGATGGACGACTATTTCGACGCCGTGGCCGAGGCGTTGGACGCGGTGGGCGCGATCGTGCCGGACCGCAAGATCCACGGTGTCGGCTACTGCCTCGGCGGCACGCTGATGGCGGCCAAGGCGGCGCAGATGGCGCGCGACGGCGACGACAGGCTGGCCTCGCTGACGCTCTTCGCCACGCAGACCGATTTCGAGGAGCCGGGAGAACTTCAGCTCTTCGTGAGCGAAAGCGAGGTCGCGTTTCTCGAGAACATGATGTGGGACCAGGGCTATCTCGACACCAAGCAGATGGCCGGGGCGTTCCAGCTGCTGCGCTCGGCGGACCTGATCTGGTCGCGCTACGTCCACGAGTACCTGATGGGGCGCCGGCAGGAGATGTTCGACCTGATGGCGTGGAACGCCGACGCCACGCGGATGCCCTACCGGATGCAGAGCGAGTACCTGCGCAAGATCTTCCTGGGCAACGAACTCGCGGAAGGCAAGTACCGGCTGAACGGCAAGCCCGTGACGGTGGGCGACATCGACGCGCCGATCTTCTGCGTCTCGACCACGTCGGATCACGTCGCGCCCTGGCAATCGGTCTACAAGCTGCACCTGCTTGCCGACACGCAGCTCACCTTCGTGCTGACCAATGGCGGCCACAACGCCGGCATCATCAGCGAGCCCGGCCATGACGGCCGGGAGTACCGGATACGCACCACCGAGGACGGGGAGCCCTATCTCTCGCCCGAGGCGTGGCAGGCGTCGGCGGAACGGCAGGAGGGCTCCTGGTGGCCCGCGCTGACCGCGTGGCTCGGCGAACGCTCCTCGAAGGAGGTGGCGCCGCCCGCCATGGGCACCACGTCGGGCCGCTATCGCCCGATCGAGGAGGCGCCCGGCGCCTACGTGTTCCAGCGCTGAGGCACGGCGGCATGGGGGCGCGGCGCGAAGGGCTCGCGCCCGGCCCGCCGACACCTCCCAGCCCGTCGCGCGGCAAGACGCGGGCACGGGCTCGCACGCGGCGCGAGCACCCGGACATGGGCCGGAAAGACCAGCGATGCGTGCCGGCACGGACGGCGCGGCGCCCTGCCCGGCCGCGCGATGTCCATTGAAGAAATCCGGGGACACCCCGTCGCATGGTGTTGACCCGCCGGCGCCGCGAAACATCTGCGCCCGACACCGGTAACCGGATACGGCAGAGAGATGCATCGCCCCATCGCCACACGCGCCCATGGGCTGGAACGCCTGGAAAACTTCGTGCCAGCCATGGGCCGGCGCTACGCCAACGGGCGCAACCATGACCGGGGGCCCGGCCGGCACAAGGACGTCTCCGTCCTGTCGCCCTATATCCGGCGCAGGCTCGTCACCGAAGAAGAGGTCGCGGCCGCCGCGCTGGCCGCCCACGGCCCCGAGAACGCCGAGAAATTCGTCCAGGAATTGATCTGGCGCGGCTATTTCAAGGGCTGGCTGGAACGCCGGCCCCAGGTCTGGACCCGCTATGCCGAGGGCGTCCGGGCCGATCTGGAGACCCTCGATCTCGACCGCCGCCTCCGGCGCGACGTGGGCCGCGCCGAGGAGGGGCGGACCGGGCTGGCGTGTTTCGACGCCTGGGCCGAGGAACTGGTCGAGACCGGGTATCTGCACAACCACGCGCGGATGTGGTTCGCCTCGATCTGGATCTTCACGCTGGAACTGCCCTGGCGTCTGGGCGCCGACTTCTTCTACCGCCACCTGCTCGACGGTGATGCGGCCTCGAACACGCTGGGCTGGCGCTGGGTGGCGGGGCTGCACACGCGCGGCAAGCCCTACCGCGCGCAGGCCTGGAACATCGCCAAGTTCACCGGCGGCCGCTTCACCCCGCGCGAGAGCGACCTGGCAGAGGTGACCGAGGGCCTTGAGGCGGAAGAGCCCGACGGGCTGCCCCCGGTCCAGCCGCTGCGCGAAGTCGCTGAACCCGACGCGCACGCGCCCGCCGCGCTTCTGATCACCGACGAGGATTGCCGCGTCGAGGAGTTCGACCTCGCCGGTCTCGACATCCGCGGCACCGCCACGCTGGCGGCCAGCCACCTGCGCTCGCCCCGGCCCGTGGCGGAGGCCGTCGCGCGGTTCGAGGCCGTTGCGCTCGCCGACGCGGCGGCCCGGGCGGGCGTCTCGCCCGCCAGATTGCGCGCCGATCACCCGGATCTTCTCGCCCGCTGGGCGGCCGAGGCGGGGGCCACGCAGATCGTCACGCCCTATGTGACGCGCGGTCCGCTGCATGACTGGCTGATGGAGGCGCGGCCGGCGCTCGAGGCGCGTGGCATCGCGATCCGAGAGTGGCGCCGCGACTGGGACAGCGCGATCTGGCCCCACGCGACCGCCGGGTTCTTCAAGGTGAAGAAAAAGATCCCGCAGATCCTCGAACGGACGGTCGAGGCATGATGGACGTGGCAATCGTGGGGGCCGGAATCGCCGGCATCGCCTGTGCGCGGCGGCTTGCCGGGGCGGGGCTGGTGCCGGTGCTGTTCGACAAGGGGCGCGGCATCGGCGGGCGGGTCGCCACCCGGCGCGCCGACGGGCTGCAATTCGACCACGGCGCGCAGTACGTCACGGCGCGCGGGGATGCCTTTGCCGCGGTGCTCGACGCGGCTGAAACCCGCGAGGCTGTGGCGCGCTGGCAGGACGGCTCCGGGCGCGCCCACCTCGTCGGCACGCCCGGCATGTCGTCGCTCGCCAAGGCGCTCGCACAGGGTCTCGAGGTGCGCCAGCGGGCCGAGGTCACGGCCCTGCGCCCCGACGAGGGCGCGTGGATGCTGCGCGTGGGCGACGCCTGGCACCGGGCCGCCCGCGTCGTTGTGACCGTCCCCGCGCCGCAAGTGGCGGGACTGCTGGGTGCGGATCATCCGCTGGTCGCGCCGCTGGCCGCCGTCGGGTTCGCCCCCTCCCTGACGCTCATGGCGGCGCTGAGCGCGCCCGCCCCCTTCGTCACGCGGTGCGACCCGGACGATCCGCTCTCCTGGATTGCCCAGGACAGCAGCAAACCGGGCCGCCCCGCATCGGACGCGGCGGCATGGGTCGCGCAGGCGGGTGCCGCGTTCAGCCGGCGCCACCTCGAAGACGACCCGGACGATATCGCCGCGGCGATGCTGCCCCTGCTCTGCGACAGGCTGGGCACCGCGCCCGATCGCGCGGTCCACGCCGCGGCGCATCGCTGGCGCTACGCCCACGTCACCGCGCCGCTCGGCCAGCCCTGCCTCGCGGCAGCGGATGGCACGCTTTGCCTTGCCGGGGACTGGTGCCTCGGCCCGCGCGTCGAGGCGGCCTGGACCAGCGGCACCGCCGCCGCCGACACCCTGCTGGAGCGCATGCCATGACCGATGACCCCCGGATAGCCCGGCTGCTCGCCCTGATCGGCGCCGCATTGCGTCCACCGCCGGGCGCCGGGCGCATCGCCCTCGCGCTCGGCTTGGGGCTGCTCTGCCACACGCTTTTCGCGGCGGCCGTGCTGGCGATGATCGCCGCCATGTTCTTCGGGCTGAGCGAAAGCTTCGGCACCGTCCCGTGGCCCTGGGCGCTGCTGGCCAACGCGGCACTGATCGCCCAGTTTCCGCTTGCCCATTCGTTCCTGCTGACCGGTCCGGGCGGGCGTTGGCTGACGCGGCTGATCCCCGGCCCGCACGGCGCGACGCTCGCCACCACCACCTATGCCATCATCGCCTCGGCGCAGCTGCTGGCGCTCTTCGCGCTCTGGACACCTTCGGGCATCGTCTGGTGGCGGGCCGAGGGCGCGGCGTTCTGGGCGATCTGCGCGGCCTATGCCGCAAGCTGGCTGTTGCTGATCAAGGCAAGCTTCGACGCCGGTGCGGAGGTGCAGTCGGGCGCGCTGGGATGGATGTCGCTGATGGCGCGGATCCGTCCGGTCTTTCCCGACATGCCGACGCAGGGCCTGTTCCGCGTGATACGGCAGCCGATCTACGTGGCGTTCGCGCTCACGCTCTGGACGGTGCCGGTCTGGACGCCAGACCAGCTCGCCCTCGCCGTCAGCTACACCGCCTATTGCCTGCTGGCCCCGCGCCTGAAGGAACGGCGCTTCGCCGCGCGCTACGGCGACCGGTTCGCGCGGTACCGCGCCTCCGTGCCCTATGTGGTGCCGCGGCCCAGACCGACACGGGACAATGCCGATGCGAAATGACCTGACGATCTACGACGCCGTGGCCGACCGTTGGTGGTCGGACGAGGTGCGCTGGGTGCGCACGCTCAAGAATCTCGTGCCGGGGCGTCTGAAATGGTTCGACCGGCATATCGACTGGGCGGGAAAGGACGTGCTGGACCTGGGATGCGCCGGCGGCTTCATGGCGGAGGCGATGGCCGGGCGCGGCGCGCGGGTCACCGGGATCGACCCCGCCGCCGAGGCGGTGGAGGCCGCGCGCCGCCACGCGGACGCCCGGGGGCTCGGGATCCGCTACGATGTCGGCGTGGGCGAGGCCCTGCCATACGACGACGCGGCCTTCGATGCCGTGGTCTGCGTCGACGTGCTCGAACATGTGGCCGACCTCGACCGGGTGCTCTCGGAGGTGGCGCGCGTTCTGCGTCCGGGCGGGTGCTTTCTCTACGACACGATCAACCGCAACCCGCTGGCGCGGTTCGCCACCATCACCGTGGCCGAGGATCTGCTGCGCCTTCTGCCGCGCGGGACGCACGATCCCGCGATGTTCATCAAGCCGCGGGAGCTTTCGCGCGCGATGGAGGGCGCGGGCCTCGCGCCGGGGCTGATGACCGGCCTCGGGCCGCGCGGCATCGACCGCCGCCTGGACCTGACCTTCGGGCCCCTGCCCCTCACCGCGATCCTCTACATGGGCCTCGCCCGGCGGCCCGCCCTCGCAAGCGGAGATGTCTCATGCTGACCGCGGCGCTTCTCGCCACCGCGCTTCTTTTCGGGGGCATGGTGCTCTATTCCTTCGGTTTCGCGGCCTTCCTGTTCACCGCCCTGCCGCCGGACGTGGCCGGCACGACGATCCGGCGCGCCTTTCCACTGTTCTATCTTTTCGTCATGGGCGTCGCCGCGGCGGCGGCCGCGCTCGCGTGGCCCGTCGACCCGCTTGCGGCCGGGCTGCTCGCGCTGGTCGCGGCCACGACGCTGCCCACGCGGCAGATCCTGATGCCGGCCATCAACCGCGCCACCGACACGGGCGCGAAGGCGCGCTTCAAGTGGCTGCACGGGCTTTCCGTCGTCATCACCCTCGCCCATATCGTGATCGCGGCCTATGTCCTGGCGCGCTTCGCCGGCGGAGGGCTCGAATGACCGGCCTGCCGATCGAGAACGTCCAGTCCTACCCGCGCCCGCCGGCGCTGGAGCCTGTGCCGCAGCGGGTGACGGTCCGGCTTGGGGGCGTGACGGTCGCGGACACGACCCACGCGCTTCGGGTGCTCGAGACCCATCACGCGCCCACCTATTACCTGCCGCCCGAGGATATCGGCGCCACGCTGCGCCCGGTGGGCGGCGCCACGTTCTGCGAGTGGAAGGGCGCGGCGCGCTATTTCGACGTGCTCGCCGGTGCGACGACTGCGCCGCGTGCCGCCTGGAGCTACGACCACCCCGCCGCCGGTTTCGCGCCGCTTGCGGGGTTCGTGGCCCTCTACGCGGGGCTGATGGACGAGGCGTGGGTCGGGGGCGTGCGCGTCCTGCCCCAGCCGGGGGATTTCTACGGCGGGTGGGTCACTCCCAACCTCGAGG
This sequence comes from Rhodosalinus sp. K401, assembly GCF_041365735.1. Lineage (NCBI taxonomy): Bacteria > Pseudomonadati > Pseudomonadota > Alphaproteobacteria > Rhodobacterales > Paracoccaceae > Rhodosalinus > Rhodosalinus sp. K401. The sequence goes on from NZ_JBGFSI010000001.1 coordinate 83,413, forward strand.
GCCGCATCAAGGGCGCGCACGGCACCCGGCACTGGTAGCGCCCTCCTGCTTGCGACTGGCGGTTTCGAGCACGTCCGCGTGAAGACGGGCCACCTTTCCGGCCCCGCGCGATCCGATGCGAAAGCCCGGCCATGAGACCACGTCGAGGGGGGCGCCGCGTGTTCCGCCCGTTCCGTCTCGCGATGGCGCGCTCGCTCGCTGCCTGTGGCGGACCGCGACTGGCCGATATGCCCTCGCGCTCGATATGACGTTCTCTGGGGCGGCGACGGCAAGCCGCCGGCCGTGATCGAGGCAAAACTCACCAGGAAGGACGCCCGCGTCGGCCAGCAGCAGGCAAACTCCACGCCGATTGTGTGGAGCGGATGGATGGCGCCCAACCCGGTATTGTTATCTACCAACGGCTACGAGCACTCGATTTTGGGGCAAGCAGATGTGTCCGCCCCGGGCGATCTCGGGTTTCGTGAAAAAGGATGGGCTGGACCCCCTCGACCAGCACAGGACGACGTGGAAACTACTCGCCAAAGTGCCGGTCGCTAAGGAGAATCGCCGCTAGGGTGTTCGTGGAACAGGTTATCGCCGCTCCCGAAGACCCGGAGGCCGGTAAAGCCGAGATGGGGCTGCACCGCTTCCCGAGATGCTCACCAGGTTGCATCGTGCCGCCGAGAGATGCGTTCGGCGGGTTCGTCGCCCGCCGCCAGCAAGCCGCCGATCAGCTTGAGTTCCTCGACCGGATGATCGACGCACTTTCCGAGACAGGCTCCGTCGATCCCAAGAACTTCTATGAAAGCCCCTACACCGATATCGACAGTCAGGGCATCGTCGACGCGTTGACCTGACACTGGACTTTCATCCAGCCGCGACCGGAGCCCGGTTGGCGTTGACGCCGGTTTGCGCAGGTTGAGCAATCGCCCGGCGCGCGGAGCTTTCGTCTCGCGCAGCGGGGCGGGCGATTGCGGTCGTCAGGGTGCGGGCGCATGGTCGGCACCCTAGAACACGACGCCAGCCTCCTCGAGCGCATCACCGACAGCGCCTTTGGCGAAGGCGAGCACGCCCGCTGATCTCCGGCAACACCGGAACTCCCGCCGCGTACCGCCCTGCGCGGTGAGCCCGAACCGTGGCCGCAGTGGGGCCGCGTAAGTCGGGCGAGCGGGTCGTAAAAGGCGCCGCATGACGCGGGCCCGAATACGGAGACGACCCCATGACCCAGATCCAGCTTGCCGACGCTCAAGCCGTCATCCCGTCCACCGCCTGCGCGCGCGAGGACGGAGCGGTCTTTCCCGTCACTGCCAACCTAAAGGGCGGCGCCGTCGGCAACGTCTGCGAGAGCCTCCTTAAGCAAGGCCTGATCGAGGAAATCAACGCAACGGATCTCAACACGGTCTGGCGGCACGACGAGAAGCGCGGCCCGATCACGCTGCACGCCGCCCCGCTGGCCTACGGCACCCTCGGCATCACGGACGAGCCGGACGAGACGCCGCCGGCGGAAACGCCGACCGCCCCGGTCCAGCGCGGGAAGGGCGCCAAGCAGGAAACACTGATCGAGATGCTCCGCGCCGAGGGCGGCGCGACCATCGACGAGATCGTCGAAGCCACGGGATGGCAACCGCACACGGTGAGAGGCGCCATGTCCGGCGCGCTCAAGAAGAAGCTGGGCCGGACGTTCATCGCCGTGAAGGTCGAAGGTCGCGGCAGGGCATACATCATCGCCGACGACTGACGCCGCACACCACGACAGTCCCGATGCCGCCGTCCCGCTTGGGGCGGCGGCTATGACAACTTGCAAAGCCGGCCAAAGATTTGTCGATTTCACCTGTCATATAGGTTAGATGAAGGATGGGATTTCCAGACCCTATCCGGGCACCAACGCCAACCCGGCAGAGATTTTCGCCTTGGCGGCCGAATACCACTCAGCCGCAGAGGACCTGATTCGAAAGGGCCAACCGCGACAACCGATGTCGCGCGCGCCAGCGCAACTCTGCGCAATCCACGCGATTGAACTCTACCTCAATGCGTTCCTGCTCGCCTCAGGTGAGCCTCCCGAAAAGGTGCGTGCACATTTTCACAACCTTGCCGTTCGCGCGAAGACTGCAGTCGACCGGGGGCTGATACTTCGGAGGCTGACGCTTGATCATCTGGTTCGGATGACTGAAGGCCGAGAATACTTGATTTCCCGCTACGGTCCTGAACTCTCCGGGTCAGTTTCTGAAAGCAATCGACTGATGGCAACGCTCACCGGGATTGCCAGGAAGGTTCGGCAAAAGATCATGGCCAACTAGCTTGAGCCGCGCACCCGGATCGCCTCGAACAGCCGACGCAGAGCGAAAGACCGCCCGATGCGTACCACCTTGAACACCGCGCCCATCTTCAGGTTCTGTGCGAGCGTCGTGCGCAGCCCGATGACCACGAAGATCAGGATCTGCGTCACGACCGCGACGCCGTAGCCTACCGCCACGTTGGCGACAGCCTCCACCAGCGACATGGCCCTGCTCTGCTTCATCGCGCGCCCTCATCCATCGGCCAGAAGCTCAGCTGCGAGAGTTCGGGGCGCATGCCCCGCCCACCCGGTGAGCCATCCCATCAGCGCCTCGACGAAGGCTGGGTTCAAGGTCAGGGGCGTGTCGCAAGGAACGACCGCCAGCCGTCGGCGTCACCAGGACCTCGCGGCCAAGGAGGCCGTTGCGAATTTGCCCGTCTCATAGTACGAAATTATGATAGACAAATCTGGAGCGGGCGTCGTGGATAAACTTGGTTACAGAATTACTGGCGCAGCAGTCGGTTTCTTGGTAGGTTGTTTCGCCCTCTCCCTTCTTTACTTCTTTCTTCAAATGAGCATGGATTTTTTCGACGTCAGCAGCGTTCGTTTTCGTACACCAATTGCATTTTTATTCTTCCCATTATTTCTGCTTTTCTCGGATTCAAGCTCGGCCCTGATTTATTCCCTCTCATGCAGGAAATTCTTGGGGGTTCGGACCCATGGACGAGGCCCTTGCTCGCCGGACCGGTCTTCTGGGCAGTAGTCGTTTTGGCTTTTGTTGTCATTTTTGAACCGTTCGGCTATCGCATTTCCGATGACGAATGGCTTTTCGTTGCCAAAATTATCCTGTTCCCGGTTGGTGTCTTATGGTGCGGGGCCTGGATAGTTACTAGGTTTGTATTACGGAAATAGAGTGGCGGCAGCCCATGCCGACCAGTCATCCGGCGACTTCGGGGAAGCCGAGGCGGAGATGATGGGCGACGTTCTCGAGGAACACGAAGGACGGCTCGACGTCGCCGACGATGCGGGCGACATGCGGCCAGAGATGGCGCGGGTCGTCCGCGCCCCGGCGCTTGCCCGCGTCGAGAGCGACGTCTGTGCTCAAAGCTCCGTGAGGGTTGGCCACCTCTATGGCCACGCGCCGCCCGATGCGAAACGCTGCTCCCGCCACTTATCGGACGAGGAGCGCACCGCATGTCGCGCCTGATTTATCCTGCTCTTGCGCTGCCGCTCCTTCTCGCTGCCTGCGGCGGGCCGCAACTGGCGGACATGCCCAACGTCCATGCCGGCCCCGAAGGCTATCCGGCCGCCGAGGTGGCACCGGCGGCGCGTACCGTGCAGCCAGACATCTGGTTCGTGACCGACCGCGGGCGGCTGGCCGGGGCGCAATCGGTGCAGCCCTACGGCGCTGGGCGTTCGGCCGAAATGGCGTTCGGCAAGGCGAAGGTCCGGTTCGGCGAGAGGCTCGACTGGCCAGCCCTCATCGCCCGCAGCAGTGGTGACGGCGGACGGGGCGCACTCCGTCTCCGGCCGGTCGAGGTGACGGAGACGGTGCGCTTTCCGGCCACCCCTCTGCCATTCGATGTCGCGAACGGCCGGGTGCGCACGCTGCCCGAAGCGCAGGCTGCTTGGGACGCCAAGGCCGCGGCGTTCCGCAACGAGATCGCCGCCGCACTCGCGCAGACCGAGCGCCGGGAGGTGACGGTCTACGTCCACGGCGTGGCGACGACCTTCGAGGAGGCGCAGGGGACGCTGGCCAATCTATGGCACTGGGCAGGACGGCCGGGGGTGCCGCTGCTCTACTCCTGGCCTTCGGGAAATACCGGATTCTTCGGCTACTTCCGCGACCGGGAGGCGGGTGAGTTCACCATCTTTCACCTCAAGCAGACGCTGCGGATGCTCGGCGAAACGCCGGGGCTCGAGCGCATCAACCTGATCGCCCACAGCCGCGGCACCGACATCGCCACGAGCGCGCTGCGCGAGCTGGCCATCGCCGAGCGGGCGGCGGGCCGCGTGCCGCGGCGCTCGCTGAAGCTCGGCACGCTGATCCTCTCGGCGCCCGATCTTGATTTCGGGATCATGCAGCAGCGCCTCGTGGCCGAGCAGTTCGGCCCGGCGCTCGATCAGATCAACGTCTATCTCAATCCCGGCGACGGGCCGCTCGGGCTGGCGCAGACGCTGATGTCGGGCCAGCGCTTCGGCCGCATCCGGCCTGAGGATCTGACACCCGCCCTCAGGGAGACGTTCTCCCGGATCGGAAACGTGCATTTCATCACCGTGGAGGCTGCGCGCCCCGCGCTCGGCCACGGCTACTTCCGCAACAACCCGGCGGTCTTGTCCGACATCGTGCTGGCGCTGCGCCATCGCGTGCCGCCGGGCGGCGAGCGGCGCCCGATGCGCCGGCTCGACGCCAATTTCTGGTCGCTCCACCGGGACTACCCTTCCCCGCCAGAGCCGCGCCCGCCCGCGCCGGGCGACTGAGGGGACGCTGCGGCGCTCTCAGCCCTGATGCTGCGCGCCGATCCCCTGGAACATCGCGCGCAGATCGACGCTGGAACGCTCTCCGATCGCGTCCCAGGTCGCGTCGAGCCAGTGGGCGGTCGTTTCTCTGCCGAGATCACGCAGATGGGTGAGAAAGGCCCATTCGGCGTTCATCTTCGAGGACGCGCCAAGCGGCTTCAGCGCATCCTCGTTCTGGACGATATGCACCCGGACCTTGCGATAATGCTCGGTCGAGAGCTTGCCCTCGTCGATCAGCCGGTCGACGAAATCGATCGCGCGCAGCTCCTTCAGCAGGCTGCCATTGAAGCTGATCTCGTTCAGCCGGTTCTGGATCTCCTGCGGTGTTCGGGGCACGCCACGGCGCTCGATCGGATTGATCTGCACCACCACCACGTCATCGGTGCCGGTCTGGCCGTGGAAGGGAAAGAGCGCGGGATTGCCCATGTAGCCGCCGTCCCAGTAGGGCACGCCGTCGATCACCACCGCCTGATGGACGAAGGGCAGGCAGGCCGAGGCCATCACCATGTCGGCCGTCAGCTGCTCGCGCGGGAACACCTTGACCTTGCCGGTTTCCACGTTGGTGGCCGAGATGTAGAGCTTGAAGGCGTCGCAGGCGCGCACGCTCTCGAAATCGACCGCGGCCTCGAGGATGTCGCGCAGCGGATTCATGTTCATCGGGTTGAGCTGGTAGGGCGAGACCATCCGGGTCATCGCGTCGAAGGCGAGATAGGCAGGGTTGTGATCGAGGCTCCACTTCCCGAGCCACATATCCCACGGCGAGCGCTGGATGGGGCTGACGCGTGCGGCCCTCGACACCGACCGCCAGAAGCCCTCCAGCCGCTCGCGTGCGCCCTCCGGCCCGTTTTCGGTCGTGCCGGCAGCCACGGCGACGGCGTTGAAGGCGCCGGCCGAAGTACCGGAGATGCCAGCGATGGAGAGCCGCCCGTCCTCCAGCAGCTTGTCGAGGACGCCCCAGGTGAAGGCGCCATGCGCGCCGCCCCCCTGCAGCGCGAGGTTCACGGGCTTGGGCTCGGCTTTTCTCACGGGGTGCAGTGTCATTGCGCCGTCCACCCGCCATCGACGGGCAGCGCCGCGCCGGTGATCTGGGCCGCCGCGTCGGAGCACAGGAAGGCCGCAAGTGCGCCGATCTGAGCCGTCGTGGCGAATTCCCGCGTGGGCTGGGCGGCGAGCAGCACGTCGCGCTTCACCTCCGCCTCGGTCATGCCGCGAGCCTTCGCCGTGTCGGGGATCTGGCTCTCCACCAGCGGCGTCCAGACATAGCCCGGGCAGATCGCGTTGACGGTCACGCCGTGCTCGGCCGTCTCCAGCGCCGCGGTCTTGGTCAGACCCAGAAGGCCATGCTTTGCCGAGACATAGGCCGCCTTGCCCGGCGAGGCGACAAGGCCATGGGCCGAGGCGACGTTGACGATCCGGCCGTGGCCGCGCGCGGTCATCCCCGGCACGACCGCGCGGATCGCGCGGAAGGCGGCGGAGAGGTTGAGCGCGAGGATGAGCTCCCACTTGTCGTCGGGAAACTCGCCGATGGGGGCCACATGCTGCACGCCGGCATTGTTCACCAGCACGGTGATCGGTCCCAGCCTGTCTTCCGCCTCGCCGACGAGGTCGTCCACCGCGTGCGGGTCGGTCAGGTCGGCGCGGGCATAGGCGGTGCGCACGCCATGGGTCTCGGCCAGCCGGTCGCGCTGCGCCGCGACGTCCGCCTCCGCCTCGATCCCGTTGAGCATCACGTCGTGGCCTGCCGCGGCGAGCGCATGGGCGATGCCGAGGCCGATGCCGCTCGACGAGCCGGTGACGAGGGCGGTGCCCTGGCCCGTTCGTTCGTTCATCCTGTCGTCTCCTTGAATGAATTTTCAGATCTGTGCGCCGGTGATCAGGCGCACGCCGCGCTGCCAGGTGGCGTAGGCCCAGGTCCAGTTCATCAGCACGGCGAGGCGATTGCGGAAGCCGATCAGGAAATAGACGTGGGCGAGCCCCCAGAGCATCCAGCCCGGGAAGCCGCGGACCCGGAGCCGTCCCATCTGGGCGATGGCGCGGTTGCGCCCGATGGTGGCCATCGCGCCGCGCCCGCGGAAACGGAACGGACCGCCGGGCGCCTTTCCCGCTGCGCTGCGCGCGATGCGCCGTCCGACATAGGCACCCATCTGCTTGGCGACCGGCGCCACGCCGGGCAGCGGCCGGTCGGCGCCGTCGGGGACATGCGCGGCGGTGTCGCCGATGGCGTAGATCTCGGGATGGCCCGGCACCGTCAGGTCGGGGCCGACGGGGACATGTCCGCCCCGGCCCGGCTCGACGCCGAGCCAGCGCGCGGCCGGCGAGGCCTGCACTCCCGCCGCCCAGATCATCGTGCCCGTCGCGATCCGCTCCTCGCCGACCACCGCGACGCCCTCGGCTATCTCCGTGACGGGCGTGCCGGTGCGCACCTCCACGCCCAGCTCCTCGAGGTCGCGCCGGGCGCGCGCCGACAGGTCGGGGTGGAAAGGCGACAGCACCCGCGGCCCCGCCTCGAGCAGGACCACCCGCGCGCTCGTGGCGTCGATCCGGCGGAAATCGCGGGCGACGGAGCGGGCGAGTTCGGCGATCGCGCCGGCCAGTTCCACCCCGGTCGGCCCGCCGCCCACGATCAGGAAGGTCAGCAGCGCCGCGCGGTCCTCGGAGTCCTCGGCCATCTCGGCCTTCTCGAAGGCCGACAGGATGCGCTGGCGCAGGTGGAAGGCGTCGTCGATCGTCTTGAGGCCTGGCGCGTGCGCGGCCCAGTGATCCTTGCCGAAATACGAGTGCCGCGCGCCGGTGGCGAGCACGAGCGTGTCGTAGCCCACGCGCGCGCCGCGCTTCGTGTGGACGCAGCGGGCCCCGGTGTCGATGCCCGTCACCTCGTCCATGAACACCCGCGCGTTATCCTGGCAGCGCAGGACGCCGCGGATCGGCTCGGCGATCTCGGCCGGCGTCAGCGCAGCCGTCGCCACCTGGTAGAGCAGCGGCTGGAAAAGGTGGTAGTTGTGCCGGTCGATCACGGTGAGATCGACCGGTGCGCGGGCCAGCGCCCTGGCGGCCGAGAGGCCGGCGAAGCCCGCGCCCACGATCACGACGCGGGGGCGTTGCCCGGTCTCCGTGTCGGCATCACGCGGCGACGCGGCGGTCTGGCTGTCGGTCATGGCGGGCTCCTTGCGGTCAGGCGAGATAGTCGTGGACGACCCGGCCGTATGGCAGGGTCATGTCGGCGATCACGTGTTGGCCCTCGACCACGCGGCGCACCGGCAGGTCGGCTAGGGGTGCGTGGACATGGGGCACGAGGTGCAGACGCGCCGGCCCGCGCCAGATGCCCTTCACGTGAATGTCGGTCATCTCGAAGGCCACGATTTGCGCGACCAGGGTCCGGCCGGTGACGCAGGGCAGAAGCTTGAGGTTCACGGTGGTCTTGGCGATCCGGGCCGCGCATTCCTCCGGGTCGCAGGCGAGCCGCTCGGGCTTGTAGGCCATCGTGCCCATCGCGACCCTCTCGCCGGAATAGGCGAGCGTGCCGGTCAGCGTGTCGGCGCGCACGTCGAGCGTGGGCTCGCCCCAGCGCTTGGGAAAGCCCCAGATCTCGCGCCCGGCGGTGATCGGCGGCTCGTCGTTGAGGAACATCATCGCGGTGTAATTGACGGGAACGCCGTCCAGCGTGGCGGGGATGACCAGACCCGACTCGCGGTAGCTTCCGAAACCGGAACTGTCGGGCATGTCGATCCACTCGTAGACGACCGTGCCGGAGCCATCGGGCTCCAGCGGCTCGGGCAGCCAGGCGCGGATCGCTTCCGCGTCGGTCTCGTAGATCACCATGAAATACTGGCGATCGATGAAACGGTAGGGTCCGAACGGGTAGCTCGGATTTCCCGGCGGCATGCCCGCGCGGTCCAGGATTTCGTCTTCCGTCATGTCTCAGGCTCGCTGCGTCTGAAGGGGCCCAGGGCCGGGCCGGGTGTGTCTTTCCTCCAATGCGCTATCGCAACGTCCGGGAAGCGAGCCACACAACTCTCTTCACGGCCGCGCCACGGCCTGAAACATCACTCCGAAAACACGATCCCGCCGCGGGTTCGTGAACGAAGCTGATTGGCCCCAGTCCGCGCACCTGGCGTAAGCTGACGTCGTCGGCCGCCCCGCGACCCCCTGCCCCCCCCAAAAAAAAGCCCCGGAGCAGGTGTCCCGGGTGGCCGGCACGATCTCCCCGTCCCGACCGTCGCAAGACAGGCCTGCCCTCGGCGCGGTCGCCATCGCGCTTCCCACCGCATCGCCGTGCACTGGATCACTTCGCCTCACGATCCTTGGCGCCTCGTTTCAGGGCCGCTGTCCATGCGTGCGAGGGCGTCCATACTGGAGGCAGGAGAGGACCCGCCATGCAGAACCCAACGCCCCGCAGAGGCAGCGAGTCGGACCGCCCGGTCGCCCCATCCAGGAGGGACCCGGAATGACGGCGGGCCTGGCGCTCGCGCTGGCCGTCGCCGCCCTGCTCGGCGCGGCGGCACACCGGGGCGGTCTGTGCACCGTGCGGGCCGTGGCCGAAGTGTTGACGACCCGGCGCGGGCATATCCTTTGGTCCTTCCTCAAGGCGTCGCTCTGGACGACGAGCTTCCTCGCGCTCGCGACGGCGGCCGGCCATGCGCCGCCGCTCGCCGCCCACCCGCTGGACTGGATGACGCTGGTGGGTGGGCTACTTTTCGGCATGGGCGCGGCGCTGAACGGCGCCTGTGCGCTGTCGACCTTCGCGCGGCTCGCAGAGGGGCGCGTGGCCATGGCCTTCGCCCCGCTCGGCTGGCTCGCCGGCATGGCCGCGCTCGCCTATGTCGCAGCCGGTCCGCCGGTGACGGAGCGGTCCATGACCCTGCCCGCCTGGCTGGCGCTGCCGGCGGTCGTCTGGATCGGCGCGGAAGGGATACGCCTCGCACTTCGCCTGCGGCGCGACGGGCTGGGGCCTGGCGGTGCGGCGGCCTGGCCGCTCTCGCTCGCCGTGCTCGTCATGGCCGCCGCCTATGCCGCACTCCTGCTGGCGGGCGTGCCATGGTCCTTCACCTCGACCGCCCTCTGCACGGCGCAGGCAGGGGCGGCAGCGCATTGCGGCGCGCCGGATCTGCTGTGGCTGCTCTCGGGCGCGGCCTTCGCCGGCATGTTCGGCTCGGCGGCCTTGCGCGGCAGTTTCCGGCTGCGGCGCCCGAGGCCCCGAGCCGCCCTCCGGCACCTCGTCGCCGGTGCGACGATGGGCGCGGGCGCGGCGTTGATCCCCGGCGGCAACGACGGGCTGATCCTGTTCGGCCTGCCGTCGCTGTCACCCCATGCCCTTCCCACGTGGCTCGCCATCGTGGCCGGGATTCTCCTGACGCTCGGGGCGATGCGACGGACGGGCGCGCGCCTGCCGCGCATACGCTGCGAGGCGGATGTCTGCCGCGCCGTCCCGTGACGCAGGCCCGCTTCAGCGCCGCAGGACGTGAGCGAGGGCGCCGGAGAGGACGAGACAGGCCGCCCCGGCGACGGCGAACCAGCCCAGATACCACGCACGCCCCGCCATGACGTTCTCCGCGAAGGACGCGGCGAAGGCGGCCTTGCCGAAGTGGACGGCAAGGCAGGCCGCGACCAGCGCCGCCCCACCGAGCAGAAGGATTCCGCGGGGCGGGACACCCGCGAGGCGCAGGCCCAGGAACGCCGCCGCGCCTCCGGCCGCGCCTATGGAGCCGGTCTGCATCGCCCAGACCGGATGGGCGCCGAGCGCCTCGGTCGCGCCGAGCAGCGTGGCCGCGATAAGGGCTGCGGCGATGCCGGCGGTCAGGAGCAAGTCACGTCTGGCGAGGGGCATAACGGTGTCCGATCCATCGTTATTGCAGTTGCGCCGGAGAGCCTCGCAGAGAGGCGACGCCCGCGCCATACCGCGAACCGGATCGTGAACTGGCGCGAGCGGCCCGCTCAGCCGTGACCCAGCGTCCCCTCGTGATGGAGCGTGAGAAGCGCGCGAACGGCCGCCTCCGCGGTCGGGCGCAACTCGGCCGTTCCCGCGCCCGAGCGCGCCGCGAGAATGAGGCCGCGGGCGATCGATGCGGCGAGAGCGGCCGCTGACTCGGGGGACGTCGTGGCCCGCCCGTCCCATTCGGCGGCCTTGAGTCTTGCGGTAATCCGCTCCTCCATCGCATCGTAGCGCGCCGCGAGCTCGCCACGGAAGCGGGGATGTGCGCCCGCAGCGTCCGCAAGGGCGCAGGAGACGAGGCAGCCCGGCGCCTCCTCCCGGTCCGCCGTCGCGAGCGCAATCACGGCCTCGTAGAATGCCGTGAGATCCTCGCGCAGCGCGCCCGCCGGCCCCAGCGCAGCGAGCACCGGCGCGATCCGCGTATCCGCGTAGCGGGCGACCGCCGCCAGAAAGAGCCCCTCCTTGCCACCGAACCGGTCGTAAAGGGTCGCGCGCGGCACCCGCATCTCGCGGCACAGCCTGTCCACCGAGGCGCCGTCGTAGCCCTCTGCCCGGAACAGCCGCACCGCCGCGTCGAGGGCCCGGCCCTCGTCGAACCCCCTTGGCCGGCCGCGGACCCGCGCCTCCCCCATGGATCACCTCTTTTTGAAACGACCATTTCAAAAATAGGTGGATCGACGTGCCCCGGCAAGTTACAGAACGAATGTTCTGAAATGACAGGAGACGCTCATGGCACAGGCTCCCTTGCTCGATATCGAGCCCGCCGACCCCGAAAATACCGATGGCGAGGCCCACGCGCTNAGCCCTCTGCCCGGAACAGCCGCACCGCCGCGTCGAGGGCCCGGCCCTCGTCGAACCCCCTTGGCCGGCCGCGGACCCGCGCCTCCCCCATGGATCACCTCTTTTTGAAACGACCATTTCAAAAATAGGTGGATCGACGTGCCCCGGCAAGTTACAGAACGAATGTTCTGAAATGACAGGAGACGCTCATGGCACAGGCTCCCTTGCTCGATATCGAGCCCGCCGACCCCGAAAATACCGATGGCGAGGCCCACGCGCTCATGGCTGGCGCGAAGCAGAACCTCGGCTTCCTGCCCAACATGTATACCTACATGGCCAAGCTGCCTCCGGTGCTCGACGGCTACCTGCGGACCTATGACGACTTCCGCTCGCAATCGGGCTTCTCCCCCGCCGAGCAGGAGACGGTGTTCCTGACGATCAGCCGGGTGAACGGATGCCACTACTGCACCGCCGCCCACTCGATGATCGCCGACAAGAAATCAGGTGTCCCGGCCGACTCCCTCGCCGCCCTGCGCGATGGCCGGCCGCTGCCGGACCCGGACCTGCAAGCTGTGGCCGCCTTCACCGAGGCGATGGTCGTCTCGCGCGGCAACCCGGGGAAGGCGGCGGTCGACGCCTTCCTCGCCGCAGGCTACGGCGAAAGACAGGTGCTCGGCGTCGTTCTCGCGATCGCCTGCAAGACGTTTTCAAACTACGTCAACCACCTTGCCGCGACGCCCATCGACGATGTGTTCGCCCCCTTCGAGGCGGCCTGACGAGCGGCCCGCCCCGGCCTAGGCCGGGGCGGTCGCGCGCAGGACCAGCTGAAATTCCATGCCGCCCATCGGGTGGCTCTCGGTCGGCAGGAAATTCACCCGCCTCCAGTGGACCATCGCGATCGCACCGAGCATCCTGGCCTTCCCGCGACTATGCCATTGCTCAGCGCATCCCGCATAAACCTTAAAAAAAAGAACCAATCCGGCCGCAGCCGGATCGGGAGAACGAGTTCGCAATGGTGAAGGTGGCGGAGAGACAGGCGGCCTAGGCCGTGTAACAGCATGTTTCGCCAAGTATCATTTGAGGCTGTAGCGCCAATGTCTTAGCCGATTTCCTGTAACACCCTGTTGCGATGGATCGCAGCCGATGCCATTGTCTTTTGGCGGGTAGGAAGGAAATCGCCATGCCAAGGAAAGCGAAAGAGCTCTCGGCCGCGGAGGTGCGCAGGATCGCGCATCCCGGCACGGGCGGCAATCACAACGTGGCCGTGGGCGGGGTGGACGGACTCCAGCTCCAGGTGACGCGGACCGGGGCGCGCTCCTGGCTTCTGCGAGTGACGATCAAGGGCCGGCGGCGCGAGCTCGGGCTCGGGCCATATCCGGACGTGACACTCGCCCAGGCGCGAGATCGGGCGCGCGCGATCAAGCAGGTGATCTGGGAGGGCGGCGATCCTCTGGCCGATCGGCGCCAGCTCACCTTCGCCGAGGCGATGGAGCGGACGCTCGAGGCGCGCACGGCCGAGTTCCGAAGCGAGAAGCACCGCAAGCAATGGCGGGCCACACTCGACACCTATGCGATCCCGATCCTCGGCGACATGGGCGTGGCGGAGATCGACGTTCGGGACGTGCTCCGCGTCCTCGAGCCGATCTGGGCCACCAAGACCGAGACGGCATCGCGGCTGCGCGGCCGGATCGAGGCCGTGCTGTCCTGGGCAACCGTGGCCGGGCACCGGAAGGGCGACAATCCGGCGCGCTGGCGCGGCAATCTGGACGCCGTTCTACCGAAACCGGGCAAGGTGGCGAAGGTGAAGCACTACCCCTCGCTCGCCCTGGACGACGCGCCCGCCTGGTTCGCCGATCTGCGCGGCCGGGAGGGCATGGCAACCCGCGCGCTCGAGTTCGCGGCGCTGACGGCCGCCCGATCCGGCGAAGTTCGCGGCGCGACGTGGCGCGAGCTCGACCTCGAGGCCGGGCTCTGGATCATCCCGGCCGAGCGCATGAAGGCGAGGAAAGAGCACCGCGTCCCGCTCACGGCCGAGGCGGTGGCGCTATTGAAGGCGCTGCCACGGATGCAGGGCAGCGCCTTCATCTTCCCGGCCGCGCGGGGCGGGCCGCTCTCCGACATGGCGCTCAGCGCCGCCATGAGGCGGATTCACGAGGCGCGTGACGGCGGCTATCTCGACCCGCGCTCGGGGCGTCCGGCCGTCCCGCACGGGCTGCGCTCGACCTTCCGCGACTGGACTGCGGAGCGCACGGACTACGAGCGGGATATGGCCGAGCTCGCTCTGGCGCACACGGTCGGGAGCACCGTTGAGCGCGCTTACCGGCGCAGCGACATGATCGAGAAGCGCCGTGCGATGATGGCCGCGTGGGGCCGGTTCCTCAAAGGCGAGGCGGGCGCCAAGGTGATTCACATGGAGGCCGCGCGATGAGCGATGAGCCGCGCTACAATGAGCGAATGACGATGAGCGAGTATCGGATCGCGGCCTGTGACGAGATCGACCTGGAGGCGATTGTATGGAAAGGCCGCGCGGCGCGTTCGTCCTTACTGCAATTCGCAAGTTGCGAAGAGGCCGACAAGGCCGCGCTGCGCGAGATCGACCGGCTCAAGATTGCGGGCATCTACGAGGCCGAGCGCGCGCGGCTGGCGGCGCGTCTAGATCCGCAGCCTGGCGTGTTCGCGGAGATCGCCGCGCGCCTCGAGGCGGGCGAGCTCGGGCCGCTCAACAATTTCCTGCGCGGCTTGAGAAGCCCGGACCCGGACCAGAGGGCGAGGTTCGAGCGCCTTTACGAACAGGCGGAGCTCGCCGGCAAGAGCCCGCGCGAGTGCTGGCGCATCCTGAGCTGCCTGGAGCCGGCGCGGAAGCCGCCAGGCCGGCCGTCTGCCACGCCGCCCTGGCGCAACGTTGTCCAGCACCTCGACGCGATGCGGCTGGCGGTGGCAGGTGGCGCGTCGATCCCGCAAGCCGCCCGTGATGCGGCCGCGGGCGAGGGGCGGGCCGAGGAGGAAAGCCGCGCCCGCTACTTCGAGAAGCTCTATCGCCAACGCGCGGCACTGCGAGAATAAAACCCGGCGGATTTTACTGCCTTTCACAACGCACCGCCGGTTGGGCTTGTCTCTCCCTGTAACAAGGGGAGCCAGCCATGCCCGAAACCTTCCTCCGCGATATTGACCTCGCCGCCCGCTACGGCGTGGCGCGCAACACCATCTGGCGCTGGACACGCGAGCGCCCGGACATGCCGCTGCCTATCCGGCTGTCCCCCGGCTGCACCCGGTGGAAACTCAGCGACCTTGAGGCTTGGGAGGCCGAGAAGGCGGAGGCCGTCGCATGACGGGTTTTCTCCGCATCGAACGCACCGCCCGCGCCACGGGCACGGCGACGTCTCTTACCGAGGCGAAGGCACATCTTCGCCTCGACTTTCCCGACGACGACCCGAAGCTCGACGCGCTTCTCCGCGCGGCCGAGCTGGAGATCGAGCGGCTGGCCTCGCTGGCGGTGGTGCCGCAGACCGTGATCGTGACGGCGCCGCGCTGGCCCGGTGGCGATAGTGACGAGATGAGCCTCCCGATCGGGCCGGTCCTCGAGGGCGCGAGCGTGGCCGTGACGGTGGAGGGCGAGGCATTCGACGCCTTCGAGATCGATCACGGCGAGCGCCCGGTCCTGCGCCTCACCCGCGACCCCGCCGAGGATGAATACTGGAGCCGCTGGCGCTTCGCCTACGCGGCCGGCTGGCCGATTGGCACCGCGCCAAGCGACCTCCGCGCCGCCGTCTGCGAGGCCGCGGGCTGGCTGTTCGACGGGATCGGGCACGATCACCGCGCGCCCGCCCAGGCGCCCGCGCTCAGCCGCGCCGCGGCACGGTATCGGGGAGTGAGGGCATGACCGGCCCCATGACGCGACAGCCGTTCGCCGAGCCCGCCTGGCGGCTCGTGCCGGATTCCGCCTGGTGCGGGACGATGGCTGAGGCCCACAGATGGGCGGCGACCGCGCACGAGAGCTACCGAAAGGCGGTCTGCCTCGCGGCCTTTGAGGCAATGAGCCCCGAGAACCAGCGCGCCTTTCTCCAGTATGTGCAAGGGGATCGCAGATGACCGGGCGTTCGGGGCGTGGGTCGAGGCGAATGATCTCTCCCAACTTGGGAGAGATAAACCGATTAAGCATGATGAGCGAGGACGAGCTGGAGCGCCTGGTTTGGTATCTGCGGCGCGCCACCTTCCGCGCCGGCCTGAATGATTGGGAGCGCCAGTTCGCCGAGGGCATCGCCATGCGCGCCCGCAACCGCAATTGGCGGCCGACGCGGCGCCAGGCCGGGATCATGCGCCAGATCGTGGCCGAGGCGCTGGCCGCGCCCGAGGACGTGGAGGTGATCGAGCAATGAGCATCCGCGCGATAAACTGGGCATTCAACGAGATCGCCTACGGCCGGGGCGGCGACCTCACGCCGAGCGCCGCGCTGACGCTGATCGCGCTGGCCCACTGCCACAACCAGGAGACCGGGCGGTGCGATCCGTCGCTCGCGCGCCTGGCCGAGAAGACCGGGCTCGCCGAGCGGACGATCCGTCTCTCGCTCCGCGCGCTCGAGAAGGCGGGCCTCTTGGCTACTTTCCACAGAAAGGTTCGGACCGACCTCGGCCGTCGCTATCTCCGCAACCGATACAACCTGCGGGGGGCGGCAAGATTTGCCGATGAGGGTGGGGCAGGATTTGCCGCAGAAAGGGAAGATAGGGCACCGAGCGCCTACGACGATCTCGTCATGGCCATAACTCTACCGGAGGAGGAAGCGACCGACGACTGGCGCCCGGCCGCACCGCCGCATTCGCAGAGAAGGAGAAGCGAATGAGCGGAGAGCTGAGCCCCAGGAAGTGGGTGCGCGCGGACGGTTCGCAGCTCGAGCCCGCCGCGCCGCCGCCGGTGCGGCCTGAGACCGATCCGCGCCAGCCCAACCTCTTTTGGGATGGTCCCAATGCCGGGATTCCCGGAGGTTTGCAAAACCGAACCCCCAAGTTAGCAGAATTTGCAATCTGGGAGGAGCTGCCCGACGCGCCCGCCCCCGACCGAGCCATGCACTTTTTGCAACGGCTCTCGATCCCGGAAGGCCCGAACGCCGGGAAGCCGGTGCGCCTGGCGCCGTTCCAAGATCGGTTTGTGCGCGGCGCGCTCGCGCCGGACGTCACGGCGGCCTGTCTCTCGATCGGGCGCGGAAACGGCAAGTCGGCACTGACGGGCGGGCTCGCCCTCGGCGCGCTTCTCGGCGCCTGGGACTCTCAGCCGCGGCGCGAGATCGTCGTGGCCGCGCGCACCCGCGACCAGGCGAGGATCGTATGGGACTTCGCCTGCGGATTCGCGGCCTCGCTCCCGCCCGAGGTCCAGCGCGCGCTCACCTTCCGCAAGTTCCCGAGGCTCGAGATCGAGTTCGACGGGGACGGCGGCGGGCACGTTCTGCGCTGCATCGCGGCGGACGGCAAGAGCGCGCTCGGCGGGGCGCCTAACCTCGCCATCCTGGACGAGAGAGGTCACTGGCAGCTCGACAAGGGCGACGAGCTCGAGCACGCGCTTCTAAGCGGCCTTGGCAAGCGGGGCGGCCGGGCCTTCCTGATCTCTACGAGCGCGCCGGACGATACCCATCCCTTCTCGCGCTGGCTCGATGAGCCGCCGGCCGGCACTTATGTGCAGGAACATCGACCGCCGCCCGGCTTGCCTGCCGACGACCGGGACTCGCTGCTGTTGGCGAACCCCGGCGCCGAGCATGGCATCGGCGCCTCGCTCGACTGGCTCGAGGCACAGGCGCAGCGCGCGATCGCCCGCGGCGGATCCGCGCTCACCACGTTCAGGCTCTACAATCGGAATGAGAGAGTCTCCGGCGAGACGCGCGATCTCCTGCTCAC
This sequence comes from Rhodosalinus sp. K401, assembly GCF_041365735.1. Taxonomy (NCBI): domain Bacteria; kingdom Pseudomonadati; phylum Pseudomonadota; class Alphaproteobacteria; order Rhodobacterales; family Paracoccaceae; genus Rhodosalinus; species Rhodosalinus sp. K401. The sequence goes on from NZ_JBGFSI010000001.1 coordinate 100,778, forward strand.
TGTTGACGAATGGTTGAGCTGCGAGGTGACGGAGCTCCCGCCCCGCGAGGGCGCGGTGGTGATCGGGATCGACCTGGGCGACTCGGCGAGCATGACCGCGGCGGCCTTCTACTGGCCCGACAGCGGCCGCCTCGAGGCCGTGGCGTCCTTCCCCTCGCAGCCGTCGCTCCTCGATCGCGGCCAGCATGACGGCGTTGCGCGGCGCTACGAAGAAATGGCCGAGCGGGGCGAGCTCTTCACGATCGGCGAGCGCACCGTCCCGGTCGCGCCCTGGCTGGCCGAGATCATGTCCCGCGTCGTGGACCAGCCCATAGCCGCAATCGTGGCGGACCGATTCAAACAGGCCCAGCTCTCCGAGGCGCTGGCCCGCGCCGGGATCCGCGCGCCGGTGATCTGGCGCGGAATGGGCTTCCGCGACGGGAACGAAGACGCGGAACGCTTCCGGCGGGCCTGCTTCGATGGCCAGGTCCGCGCACTGCCTTCCCTGCTGCTCCGCTCGGCGTTTGCCGACGCCGTGTGCCTCCGCGATCCGGCGAACAACATCAAGCTGGCCAAGGCCCGCAGCTACGGCCGCATCGACGCCGCCGCCGCGACTGTGCTCGCGGTGGCCGAGGGCGCCCGGATCGCGGCCCGGCCGCGCCAGAAAGCGAGGCTGGCATGGGCGTGAAGCGCGACAGCGAATACATCCGTCACTCTCGGCGCGTCACCCGCGGCCCGCGCTGGAAGGCGCTCCGCGCGGCGATCCTCGAGCGGGACGGCTACCGCTGCCGGTCCTGCGGCGCGCGCGGGCGGCTCGAGGTGGATCACGTCGAGCCCGTCAGGTCCGCGCCCGAGCGCGCCTACGACCCCGCGAACCTCCAGGCGCTATGCGCGGCCTGCCACACGAAAAAAACCAGAATCGAGTGCGGCCACGCGCCGCCCGATCCACGCCGGGCGGCGTGGCGCAACCTACTGAAAACACCGATCGAGCACGAAAGGGAATCCAATGCTTGAATCCGTCAAGATCCAACGCCGGCAGAGCGAGGTGCGCCAAGCCCTCGCCGAGCTGGCCGGGGCCGAGGCCCTGACCGACGAGGCGCGCGCGAAGATCGACGCGCTGGACAAGGAGTATGGCGACAACGAGCGCAAGCTGCGCGCCGCGCTCATCGCCGAGGAGGAGGAGCGCCGGGCGGCCGGGCAGGAGCTCGAGACCCGCGACGGCCGCGAATGGGCCGACATGCTCGCTGGCTTCGAGATGCGCCAGGTCGCGCTCGCGCTGGACGAGGGGCGCGTCCTCGAGGGCCAGACGGCGGAGATCGTGCAGGAGCTGCGCGAGAAGGGCGGCTATCGCGGCGTCCCGGTGCCCTGGGAGGCGCTCGAGCAGCGCGTGGGCGAGACCGTCGCCTCGGGCACGCCGGACCCGGTGATGACTCGGCCGATCATCGACAGGCTCTTTCCGCAGTCTGTCGCGGCGCGCCTGGGCGGGCAGATGATCCAGATCGCCAGCGGTCAGGCCGAGTGGCCGGTGACGACCTCGGCCGTCTCGGCGGGCTGGGCGGACGGCGAGACCGGCACGGTCGCCGGGCCGACCGTCTACGCCACGACCGACCGCAACCTGTCGCCGGACCAGACGCTGGGGATCACGATGAAGATCACCCGCAAGGCGATGAAGCAGTCGGGAGCGGCGCTGGAGCAGGCGGTGCGGCGGGACATGGCGGGCGCGATCGCCGCCGAGCTCGACAAGGCCGCGTTCCTGGGCGCGGGCTCGGCCGGCGAGCCGCTGGGCGTGATCGCCGGGGCGGGCACCTACGGCTTGACCTCCACGGCGATCGACGCGACGGCGACCTGGGGCGCCTTCCGGGACGCGATCGTGCGATTCATGACCGCCAACGCGGTTTCCGCGCCGTCCGGTGTGCGGCTGCTGATCCGTCCCGAGACCTACGCGGTCCTCGACGGCGAGTGGTTCGACACCGGCTCGGGCGTCACCGAGTGGGACCGCCTGGTGAAGAACGTGCCCGCGGGCAACATCGCCATGAGCGCCAACGCGCTGGCCGCGCCGTCCGGCTCGCCGGCCGCGGCGACGGCGCTGCTCACGACGAACAGCGGCGGCGTGGCGCCGTTCTTCATCGGCACCTGGGGCGCGGTGGACCTGATCCGCGATCCCTACTCGGACGCGACCTCGGGCGGGCTGCGGCTCACCGCGCTGGCGACGGTGGACATCACGGTGGCCCGCCCGGCGCAGCTCGAGGTGCTGACCGGCATCCAGGCGGCGACGTGATGCTCTGGGGCGGCGTGGCAGACGGCGGCGGGCTCGAGCTGCGCCGCCTCGCATCGGGGGGCGTCCGGCTGGCCGGGCGCTTTCCCTATGGAATCGCGACGACGCTGGGGCGGCGGCGGATGGAGACCGTCGCCCCACGCGCCTTCTCGCCCAGGATCGAGGCGGGCGAGAACATCTGGCTGCTGGTCGGGCACGATCCCGACCGGCCGCTCGCGTCCCGCGAGGCCGGGACGCTCGAGATCGAGGACCGCGAGGACGCGCTCACCTTCACCGCCGAGATCGGGGCGCAGCTCCGCGCGGCGCCTTATGTCGCGGACGTGCTGGGCGGGCTCGAGGCGGGGCTGATCCGGGGCGTCTCGCCGGGCTTCCGGCTGGCCGACGATCCGGGCGCCGAGGACGTGCGCTCCGAGGGCGAGACGATCCTCCGCACGGTCCGGAAGGCGCTGCTCTACGAGCTGAGCCTCGTCACCTGGCCGGCCTACGGCGAGGCGAAGGCGCAAGTGGAGGCGCGGCGCTGGTCGCCGCGGGACGAGCGGCCCGACGCGGGGCTGGGCGGCGCGCATGGCCTCAAAGCGTTCGCGATCCTCGGCCGCCCACATGGCGGCGGCGCGGTCGTCGCGGGTGACCTCGTTTGTTGCAAGTTGCGACAAACGAGGTCGCCGCGGGACGAGCGGCCCGACGCGGGGCTGCAACGCGCAGTCAATCGATGGAGAGCGTGATGATCTGGCCATTCAAGAGAAAGACCGAGCCGGCGCCCGAGACGCGGGCCGGGGGCTTTACCGCGGAGGTGATCCAGGCACGCGAAGCCTACATCTCCGGCGCCCGCGGGCTCGCCGAGCTCACCGCCACGGCGCAGAGCTGCGTCTCTATGTGGGAGCACGCGCTGGCGGCGGCGGACGTGGCCGGGACCGACCTTCTCGACAGGGCGGCGCTGGCCCGGACCGCGCGCTGCCTGGCGCTCCGCGGCGAGGCGCTGTGGCTCATCCGGGATCGGCTGATCCCCTGCATCGACTGGGACGTGAAGACGGCGGACGGGCGGCCGACCGCCTACCGGCTCTCGATCCCGGAAGCGGGGGGCGGGCGCTCGATGACGGCGCTCGCGGCGGAGGTGCTGCACGTCCGCATCGGCGCGGATCCGGCACAGCCCTGGATCGGGACCGCGCCGCTTCGCCGCGCGAGCCTGACGGCCGGGCTCCTGCACACGCTCGAGGCCGCGCTCGCCGAGACCTTCGAGACCATGCCGCTCGGGAGCCAGATCGTGCCGCTGCCCGAGGGCTCGGCGGACGACATGGCGAACCTGCGGGACGCCTTCCGCGGGCGGCGTGGATCGGTGCTGGTGATCGAGGGCGCGGCCCAGGCGGCGGCGGCCGGGCTGCATCCTGGAGAGAATCGGCGTCCCGACGACCTCACGCCCAACCTCGAGCGATCGATGGCGACAGACACGCTCGAGGCCGCGCGCGCCGCGATCTCCCAGGCGTTCGGCGTCCTGCCCGCGATCCACAACCGCTCGGCAACCGGGCCGGTGATCCGGGAGGCCGAGCGGCACCTTGCGACCTGGACGCTCCAGCCGATCGCCGGCCTGATCGCCGAGGAAGCCTCCGCAAAGCTGGGGGGGCGCGTGGCGCTCGACGTGATGCGGCCCCTGCAAGCGTTCGACACCGGCGGGCGCGCTCGCGCCATGTCCGCGATCATCACCGCGCTTTCCCAGGCGAAAGCCGAGGGCATCGATCCCGAGGCCGCGCTCCGGCTCGTGGGCTGGGCGGAGCGCGAGTAGGTGCTGATGGCATCGCCCGAGCTCGCCCGGCAACTGCGCCGCCGTGCCCGCCGCCAGCGTGACGCGCTTCGCGGGCAGCTCGGGCGGCATCGCTACGACGCGCTCGTGGCCGAGCTCGGCCGCGTCGTGTGTCTCGCCCAGGAGGCGGGCGCGACGGCAACGCTTCTCGGGCTCGAGGGACCGCTCCGCCACGCGATCCGGTCCGATCTCTGCCTGCAAGGCTGGCGCTGGATCGATGCGCACCTGGTCGCCTGCGACATGATGGACGAGGTGCTCCGCCGCGTCCGGGCGACCCGGCCGGACTGGTATGAGGGGCAACCGGAGCACACGATCGAGGGCGGCGTGCTGATCGAGCGGACCCGATGCATCCACTGTCACGAGAAGCTGCCCGAGGGGCATCGCAAGTTCTGCGGCGCGCTTTGCAGGTCATCACATCACATGCGCCTGGCGCGGATGCGCGAGGCCAGCGAGGGCGAGGCGGCATGGCTGGCGACCCGCTCGATCTAAGGCGCTACTGCGAGCATTGCGGGGTGCGCCTCCCAGACAACGCGCACCCGCGGCGCGCGTTCTGTTCGGTCAAGTGCAAGAACGCCGTCCTCAACGGGCTGGTCTCCGAGGCGCGGCGGGAGGCACGGGCCGGGCGGAGCTGCCGGCATTGCGGCGGGCCGATCTCCGACGATCTGCGGGCGGACGCGGTGTTCTGCTCGGGGGCCTGCCAGCGCGGGGCTCGCATCGCGCGTAGGCGGGTAGAACGGGCCCGCGCCGCCGAAAGGTCCGACTAAGATATTGATAATAAATGCGAAATCTAGATGTAGTGGCGGAGAGACAGGGATTCGAACCCTGGAGACGGTTTCCCGCCTACACGCGTTCCAGGCGTGCGCCTTCGACCGCTCGGCCACCTCTCCGTGGAGATGGTGTTTGCCTCAGGCGCGCGCGCGATGCAAGGGGGCGCTCAGTCGGCGAGGTGCAGCGTCACGCGTCGGTTCTGGCGGCCCTTCTTCTCGATCTTGCCGAGGCGCAGCCCCCCGATCTCGCCGGTGCGCGCCACATGGGTGCCGCCGCAGGGCTGAAGATCCACCTGGTCCTCGCCCGCGCCGATCCGGACGAGACGCACCCGCCCCGCGCCGCTGGGCGGGGCGACCGACATGGTCTTGACGAGGCCGGGTTTCGCGGCGAGCTCCTCGTCGGTGATCCAGTCCTCGGTCACGGGAAGATCGCGTGCCACCAGCGTGTCGAGCTCCGCCTCGAGCGCGGCCTTGTCTTCGGGCGCCTCGGGCATGTCGAAATCGAGCCTGCCCTTGCCCTCGCCGATGGCGCCGCCCGTGACCGGCAGCGGCAGGACCACCGACAGCAGATGCAGCGCGGTGTGCACCCGCATGTGCGCGTGCCGCCGCGCCCAGTCGAGGGTCTGCACGACCGCCGCGCCCACCGGCGGTCGCGCCGCGTCGCCATCGTCAGGCACGAGCACGATCGCGTCCCCCTCGCCCTTGACGGTTGTGGCCACGCGCAGCGCCCCACCCTCCCATTCGAGCGTTCCGCTGTCGCCCGGCTGCCCGCCCCCGGTGGGATAGAAGAGCGTGGCGTCGAGCACCACGCCGCCCTCGGGCGTCACCGCCGCGACGCGGGCGGGGGCGGTCTTGAGGTAGGGGTCCTCGCGGTAGAGAAGACGTGTCATGGGCCTGTCGGTCTCCTTAGGATTGGGGGGCGCGGCGGCCTCTGCCTCAGGCCTCGCGCGCGACGGGGGACCCGCCGTCCTGCGGCGTGCTTTCGTCGGGAGAGGCCGCCGCGGGGGGCGGCGGCGCGCCCTTGAGCAGCGTCTCGGGGTTTTTCAGCCACACGTCGCGCTGCGGGAAGGGAATCTCGATCCCCTCCTCGGCGAAGCGTTGGGCGATGTCGTGGTTCATGTCGGAATGGACCGAAAGCATCCAGTTCACGTCGCGCAGGATGGCGCGGATCTCGAAATCCAGGGAATTGTCGCCGAAGCCCTTGAAGAGAACGGCGGGCGGTGGATTGACCAGCACCATGGGATGATCCTCGGCCACGTCCATGAGGATCTTTTCCACCTTGCGGGTGTCGGTGCCGTAGGCCACGCCCACGGGCACGATCACGCGGCCGATCGTGTTCCCGCGCGTCCAGTTCGTCACCACCCCCGAGACGAGATCGGCGTTGGGGATCACCACGTCCGTGCGGTCGAACGTCTCGATGCGGGTGGAGCGCACCGAGATCGCGCGCACATATCCCATCTGCCCGTTGACCTCGATCCAGTCGCCCTCGGAGACCGGGCGCTCGATCAGCAGGATGATGCCCGAGACGAAGTTCTCGACGATCGTCCGCAGCCCGAAGCCCACGCCGACCGAGAGCGCGCCCGCGACGATCGCGAGACCGCTGAGATCGATCCCCGCCACGGAGACGGCAAGCAGACCTGCGAGAAAGATGCCCACATAGCCCACGCCCGAGACGATGGCGTTGCGCCCGCCCACGTCGATCTTCGTCTTGGGCAGGATGGAGTTGCGCAGCGTGCCCTGCAGCAGGCGCGTTCCGAGATAACCCAGCAGGAAGACGATCAGGAGGGTGAGGAAATCGCTGAGCGTGATGCGCGTCTCGCCGAGGACGACCCCCTCGCGCAGCGTCGCCCAGAACTCGGTCAGATCGGCCACGCGCGCGCCCCAGACGAGCGCGATGAACGGCAGCGCGAGAAGGCTCAACAGCATTCCCAGCATGACCGGAATCAGGCCCTCCGGATCGGCCTCGGTCCGCTTGGTGACGAGCCGGTAGACGTCGCGCACGAAACGCTGGAGGATCAGCACGATCCCCGCGATCGCGAGGGTGAGCACCCAGGGGTAGATCACCTCCGCCGCGGCGCGGTAGCCGATGCCGGCCAGCACCGGTGCGGCGACGGCGACCACCATGGAAATCCGGCCCGCGAGGCGGATCAGCCGGTGATGAAAGACCTCTTCGCCATCATCTTCGGGCTCCGCGCTGTAGTTCGACAGGATCTGCCCCAGCCGGAAAAGCACGAGCCCGACGAGGGCGATCACGGGAAAGGCGAGGACGGAAACGGATTCGGGCGCGTAGTTCTCCAGTTCGATGATGCGGCCCAGAATCAGGTGCAGGACCATCAGAAGAGCCAGCGCAGACGTGTACCACCGCGCCTCGAAGCGCGCGGTGCCCTCGATCGGGATGATCGCCTCGCGCTCGTGCTGACTGAAAAGGCGCAGACCGATCCAGCGATAGCCCAGAAGCAGCGCCGCCGCGCCCGGCAGCAGCGACAGCAGAAGCTCGCCGCGCACCCCGGCCCCGCCCCCGTCACGCAGCGCCAGCACGATGGTGGAAAAGCCCACGAGCGGCAGGATGATGGTCCCCAGCGAGACCAGCGTGGTCCACACGCCGGTGCCGCGCCGCGTGCTCTGTCGCAGCCGCGCGCCGGCGATCCGAACCCAGCGCGGGCCGCGCAGCGCAAGCAGAAGCCCCACGGCGATCATGCCGAGCGTCACGGGCGCGCGGTCGCGCATCTGCGCGCGTACGGTGGGAGACGCCCAGTTTTCGCGGAATTCGCGCTGCAGCGCGACCGCGGAGCGCGACAGATCCTCCAGCGCATCCGGCCAGTGGATCGGGTTCAGCGGACTGGGCCCGAGCGAGCGAAGTTCGCGCAGCTGGCGCTGGCGGATCGTGCCGTCGATCTCGCGGATCAGCCCGTCCGCGCGCTTGAACGCTTCCTCGGCCCTGAGCACCGGTGCGAGCAGCCCCTCGAGCTGGGTGCGCAACTCGGCGCGCCGCGCGGCGATCTCATCGCTTTCGGTGCCGTCCTCGGGCACGGGGCCGAGCGCGGCGAGCTGGGTGCGCAGGGTCGCGATCCGCGCGGCATTCTGGTCCTGCGCCTCGATGAAGCGCATCCGCCACTCCGCGATCTGCCCGCGAAGATCCTCCAGCGCCTCGTTCGACGCGCGCCCGGCCTCCACGACCTGTTCGGCGCGATCGGCCACCGTGGCCCAGCTTTCGTAATCGATGGGGCCCGCCGGGGCATCCTGCGCAAGCGCGCCGACCACCATCCAGAAAAGGACGGCCGCGGCAAGCGCCGTGGCGCGGATCATCCCGAACGCGGATCTCGACATGCGCTCACTTCCCTTCGAATACCGACGGCAGCGACGCCGGCGCGCGCGTCAGGAAGCCCGGCATCGGCAGATCCTTCTCGCGCAGGAACTCGGGGTTGTAGAGCTTGGACTGGTAGCGGGTGCCGTAGTCGCACAGGATCGTCACGATGGTATGGCCCGGGCCCATCTCACGCGCCATGCGCATGGCGCCCGCCACGTTGACGCCCGAGGAACCCCCGAGGCACAGCCCCTCCTGCTCCAGCAGGTCGAAGACGACCGGCAGCGCCTCCTCGTCGGGGATCCGGTAGCAGAAATCGGGCGTGAAGCCCTCGAGATTGGCGGTGATCCGCCCCTGCCCGATGCCTTCGGTGATCGAGCTGCCCTCGGCCTTGAACTCACCCGTGGTGTAGTAGCTGTAAAGCGCCGCGCCCATCGGGTCGGCAAGGCCCATCTTGACGCCCCTCGACTGCAACGCCTCTGCCACGCCTGCCAGCGTGCCGCCCGAGCCCACCGCGCAGATGAAGCCGTCGACCTTCCCCTCGGTCTGCGCCCAGACCTCGGGCCCGGTGCTCTCCACATGGGCCTGGCGGTTGGCGGTGTTGTCGAACTGGTTGGCCCAGATGGCGCCCTGCGGTTCCGACTGCGCCAGCCGTTCGGCCAGGCGGCCGGAATAGCGGACGTAGTTGTCCGGGTTGCGGTAGGGCGCGGCCGGGACCTCCACCAGCTCCGCCCCCGCAAGGCGGATCATGTCCTTCTTTTCCTGGCTCTGGGTTTCGGGGATCACGATGACGGTGCGAAAGCCCATCGAGGCGCCCACCAGCGCAAGCCCGATGCCGGTGTTGCCCGCCGTGCCCTCGACGATGGTGCCCCCGGGGCCGAGCGCGCCCCGCTCCACCGCGTCGCGGATGATCCAGAGCGCCGCGCGGTCCTTGACCGACTGGCCGGGGTTCATGAACTCGGCCTTGCCCCAGATCTCACAGCCGGTGGCCTCGCTCGGGCCGTGGAGCCGGATGAGCGGCGTATTTCCGATCGCATCGGCGAGATTCCCGGCCACGCGCATGAGGCACCCTCCCTTCACGCTGTTTCGCCCTGTCTATGGGCGGCTCGCCGCGAACTCAAGCGGCCCCGAAGATCACGCCTGCGTGCGCAGACGCGCCCGGTGCCGCGCCAGCCAGTAAAGCGCCAGCAGAAGCGGACCGACATCGAGCTCCGCGGCCTCGGCGAGCGCCATCGCGGTCTCGAACGGCATCACGTGGCGGCGGATGTCCTCCGCCTCGTCGTCGAGCCCGCCGGTGCCCTCGACCCGCTCGGGCAGGCGGCAGATCCCGACATAGACGTGGAAGTATTCGGTGGTGCTGCCGGGGCTGGGATAGTTGCGTGACACGAATTCAAGCCGGTCGAAGGACAGGCCGGCCTCTTCCGCGCCCTCGCGCAGGGCGGCCTGCTCGGGCGTCTCGCCGCCATCCACGCGCCCGGCCACCGGTTCAAGGCACCAGGGCCGGGGATCGCCGCGGAAATACGGGGCCGGCCGGAACTGTTCCAGCAGCATCACCCGGTCCGAGACCGGATCGTAGGGCAGCACGATCGCGGCATCGGTGCCCATCAGCGCCGCGCGCGTCACCACCGGGCCGTAACCGCCCTCGAAGCGCGGGTAGGAAAGGTCGCGCTCCTCGACCGAATAGAACCGCGCGTAGGGGATGCGGCGCGCCGTCTCGCGCACGGTGTCCGCGCCGAAGCCCTGCGGGGCGCGATCCGGCGCGGGCGCCTCAAGCGCGTTCAACCGGGCCTGCGCGCGGGCGCGGATCATCGGAAGCATCGCCGCGACGCTGTCGGCGTCCCGCTGCTCGCGGTGGATCATCACCTCCTCGGCGGCCGCCACGCTGAGCGCGCCCCACCGCGCGGCCCACGCGTCGAGGCGGAAAGGCGCGCCCGGCGTCCAGCGCCCCGGCGGGCAGGCATAAACCTCGGCCCTGCGCGGCCCCTGCCCCGTCTCGACCGTCACCTGCCGGCGCGCGAAATCGAAGCCGCCCTCGTAGAAATCGAGCCGGGCGCGCCCCTCCGCCGAGAGCCGCTCAAGCAGAAGCCCCTCGGCCCGGGCGCCCGGCTCCTCCAGCAGCATCGGGAAGGGTTCGTCCTCGACCCGACGCACCGCGTGGTCGTGAAGCGCGGCGGGCACGGCGCCCGCGTCCCCGGCGGGCGCGCCCAGCACCGTTTCGAGCAGGGGCGGATGGCGCAGCGTTCCGTAAAGGAAAAGCGGCGCGCTCATCGCCAGCGGCGCGACGCGAATTCCGCGACGAGCCCCGACAGAAGCGCCCCGGCAAGCAGGGTCCAGATCACCTGCCCGTCAAGCAGGTAGGCGCCGTATTCGACCAGAAGTTCGAAGACCGCCGCGATCGCCTCCATCGGGCCGTCGTAGACCCGGCGCAGCGACAGCCGCACCATCTCGTTCACCGCTTGCAGGAACAGCGCCCAGAACACCAGCGCCGCACCCCCGGTCAGCCCGTTGCCGATCGCGGCCGAGTAGCCGCGCCCGGCGCGGCTGCCGACCACGATCCAGCCGCAGAGCGCGCCCAGCACCGTGTTGATCAGCGTCAGCCAGCCGAAATCCATCTCCTGCTCGATGACGGATTTCACGATTTCCGAGGCCAGGAATCCCGTCGCGGCGAGGATCAGGGCGGCGACGAGACGCGCGGCGGTCGGCATCAGACAGGCCTTCGGATCGAGATCTGCGTGACGTCACAGATACCGCTGTGAAACAGCGCCGCGCAAGAGGTGAGGTAATAGTTCCACATCCGGCGGAAGCGGTCGTCGAACCCGGTGGCCGCGATCCGGTCCCATTGCGCGTTGAACGTCTCGTGCCACCGCCGCAGCGTCAGGCTGTAGCTTTCGCCGAATTCGCGGCTGTCGTCGAAGGCCAGACCTGCACGTTCCACCTGCTGGCGCAGCACCGTGGGCGATGGCAGCATGCCCCCCGGGAAGATGTATTTCTGGATGAAATCGACGCTCTTGCGGTAGCTCTCCCAGCGGCGGTCCTCAACGGTGATGATCTGCAGACCCGCCGAGCGTCCGGGCTTGAGCCGCTCGCGCACCGTATCGAAGTAGACCGGCCAGTAACGCTCGCCCACCGCCTCGAACATCTCGATCGACGCGACCCCGTCGAACTGCCCGCGGATGTCGCGGTAATCCTCGAGCCGGAATTGCACGCGGTCGGAAAGCCCTGCCTTCGCGATCCTTTGCTGGGCGTAGTTGAACTGTTCCCGGCTGATCGTGACCCCGGTCACGCGCAGGCCCCGCTCGCGCGCGGCGTATTCCGCGAAACCGCCCCAGCCGCACCCGATCTCGAGGACGTGCTCGCCGGGCTTCACGCCGATGCTGTCCACCAGCGCGGCGTATTTTGCCTCCTGCGCGCGCTCGGTGCTTTCCTGGCCCGTCTCGAAGAGCGCCGAGGAATAGGTCATCGTGTCATCGAGCCAGAGCGCGTAGAAATCGTTGCCGAGATCGTAATGGGCGGATATGTTCCGCCGCGCCTGCCGCTTCGTGTTGGACTGAAGCCAGAAGCGCAGCCGCTCCAGCGCGCGCACCAGTCCAATGCCGGGAAAACCGTCGTAGACGACATCATTATCGTTGTGCACGAGGTCCATGAAGGCCTGAAGGTCCGGCGTGCTCCATCCGCCCTCGAAATAGGCCTCGGCGAAGCCCAGGTCGCCGTCGCGCAGAAGGCGCGCGAAGATGTCCGGGTCATGGACATGCAGTTCGGCCACCGGGCCCGGGTTGCGCCCCTCTGCGCGAAAGCGTCGCCCGTCCGGCAGCACGAAATCGGCGCGCCCGTTGTTCATCCGGCAGGCCATGGCGAACACCCGCGCGAAATAGAGCGGCAGGCCGGTCTGGCCCTCGGTGGTGGTCAGGATCATGCGCGTCTCCATCGGGGATTATCCGGAACAGCTATGCCGAAACAGGCCGAAGCGGCAAGCGCGGGCATGTGGATACCGGTCAGAAATCCTTGTTTTCATAGGCTTCCAGGGCAATCTTGCGCCCTTCGGAGGCATCGACCACCGGATCGGGATAGTCGTCGTCCGGCGAAAGCGCCCAGGATCGCGGCACGGCGTCGAAATAGGCCAGCGCATCGGCCGGCGGGTCGTCCTGACCCTCCGCGATCCAGCGGCGCAGATAGGCACCGTCGGGATCGAACCGCTTGGCCTGCGTGAGCGGGTTGAAGACCCGGAAATAGGGCGTGGCGTCGGGGCCGGAGCCCGCGGACCACTGCCATCCCATCGCGTTGGAGGCCGGGTCCCAGTCGATCAGGTGCTCCTCGAACCAGCGCATCCCGATCTTCCAGTGCGTCAGCAGGTGCTTGGTGAGATAGCTCGCCACGACCATCCGGGCGCGGTTGTGCATCCGCCCCGTCACATACATCTCGCGCTGGCCGGCATCGACGAAGGGAATGCCGGTACGCCCGCGGCGCCAGGCGGTCACGCGCGGATCGTCCTCGTCCTCGTTCCAGGGAAAGGCATCCCACTCTTCCCGCCAGTTCGAGGTTGCGAGGCGCGGGGTGTGATGGAGCAGGTGATAGGCGAACTCGCGCCAGACGAGCTCCTTCATGAAGGTTTCCGCGCCCGGTTTGCCCTCCTCGCGGGCGCGGATCGCGGCGTGCCAGCACTGATGCGGGCCGATCTCGCCCAGCGAGAGGTTCTCGGACAGCGCCGATGTGCCGTCCTCGGCGGGCAGATCGCGGCTGTCGTCGTAGCCCGCCACGATCCCGTCCATGAACTGCGCGAGCCGGTCGCGCGCGGCGGCCTCGCCCACGCGGGCGAAGCGCGCCACCACCTCCGCGCCGCGCCTCATGGCGCGCCCCAGTTCCCAGTCCGAAAGGCTTTCGCTTTCGGGCCAGGCGTCCGGGGCCGGCACACGGCCCGGTGCGGGGTGCGGCGCGTCCACGTCGCGGCCCGACACGGCGCGCCAGAAGGGCGTGTAGACCTTGTAAAAGCTGCCCTGCCCCGTCTCCACGGTCCAGGGCTCGAACATCAGGTGGCCGCCGAAGCTGCGCGCCTCCATCCCGTCCTCGCGGAGCGCCGCCTTGACCTCCTTGTCGCGCGCCACGCTGTCGGCATCATAGGCGCGCGTCCACCAGACCGCGGCGGCCCCCGTCTCGGCGGCGAGGGCCCGCAGCACGGGCAGCGCGGCGCCGGCGCGCAGAACGAGGCGGCTGCCGGCATCCTGCAACTCCGCCGCGAAGCGTTCCAGCCCGAGGCCGAGGCGGAACTTCGGCGCGGCGCCAAGCCGATCGACGAGATCGTCCCGCAGGAAGACCGGGATCACCGGCCGCCGCGACGACACGGCGGCGTGAAGCGCGGGGTGATCGGCCATCCGCAGGTCGCGGCGAAACCACAGAATGATGGGCGCGTTGTCGCTCAAGACGCTCTCCGGCTCAGGTCAGAGCGGGAACATAGCCCGCGCGGGGCGGGATCAAAGGGCCGCGTCGAGCGCGGCGATCAGGCGGTCGACCTCCTCCGCTGTGGTGTAGTGCACGAAGCTCACGCGCAGCACCCCGTGTTCGGGATCGATCCCCATCGCGCGAAGCGGCCGGTGGGCGTAGAAATCCCCGCCGCCGGCCATGATGCCGTGCGGCGCAAGCCGCGCGGCCGCCTCCGCGCCCGGCCGCTCCAGCGCCACCGCGACCGTGGGCGCCCGCGCTTCGGCGCGGGCCGGACCCAGAAGGCGCATGTCGTCGCGCCCGGCCACGTGATCGAGCAGCGGCTGAAGAAGCGCCGTCTCGTGGGCGCGGAAAAGATCGTGCACCGCGGCGGCGCGATCGGCCGCGCGCTCCGCGGTCACGCCGTGATGGGCGGCGAGCGCGTCCCAGTAATCCGCGATCCCGGCGCAGGCCGCCACCTGCGCATGATCCGGCCCGGCGGGAACGAAGCGTTTCTCGGGAACGTCCGCGTTGAAATGATGCCCCTGCACCGGCAGCAATTGCGCGAGCGCGCGCCGGATCACCATGGCGCCCTGGTGCGGCCCGTAGGTCTTGTAGGTCGAGAAGAGGTAGATGTCGGGTCCCAGCCGGCCCACATCGGGCAGCCCGTGGGGCGCATAGCTCACCCCGTCCACGCAGACGAAGGCGCCGGCGGCATGGGCGATGGCGCTGATCTCCACCACGGGGTTCACCTCGCCCACCACGTTCGAGCAGTGCGGGAAGCAGACGAGCCGCACCTTCTCGTCGAGCAATGCGGCCAGATCGTCGGGGTCGAGCCGTCCGGTTTCGGGGTCGACAGCCCATTCGCGGATCTCGAAGCCCTCCTCGGCCAGGCGCCGCCACGGGCCGGAATTGGCCTCGTGGTCCTGGTCGGTGACGACGATCGCCTCGCCCTTGTCCATGAACCCCGCGAAAGCGCGCGCGAGCACATAGGCGTTCTGGGTGGTGGAGGGCCCGAAGGACAGCTCGTCCTCGCCGACACCCAGCAGGGCGGCCATGCGGCCGCGCGCCTCGTCCATCTCCTCGCCCGCCAGCCGGCTTGCCTCGAACGGGGCGTAGGGTTGAACCTTGCGCGCCCGGTAGAACCGCGTGAGGCGCTCGATCACCGGGGCGCAGGCGTAGGACCCGCCCGCGTTCTCGAAGAACGCCTGACCCTCGAGCGAGGGCTCGGCGAAGGCGGGAAACTGCGCCCGCGCGAAATCCACATCCAGCATCATGGGGCGCACTCAAAGCGTGTCGGGCGCGCACCGTCAAGCGCGCGCCCGATCCTTGTTCTCAGCCGGGTCCTGTCTCGGGCCCGGCGATGCCGGGCGGGACGCGAGGGGACGAACGCCCCCTCGCGTCATGTCTCAGCCCCGGGGCTCGGACATGAGCCCGCGAAGGATCGCGTAGCAGATCATCAGCAGGATCAGCGTGAAGGGCAGACCGGTGGAAATCACCATCGCCTGCAAGGCCGTCAGCCCCCCGCCGACAAGCAGCGCGATCGCCACGAGCCCCTCGAAGGTGCACCAGAACACCCGCTGCGGCACCGGCGCGTCGACCTTGCCGCCGGCGGTGATCGTGTCGATCACGAGGCTGCCGGAGTCCGACGAGGTGACGAAGAACACGATCACGAGCACGATCCCGATGGTCGAGGTGATCGCCGCCAGAGGCAGGCTTTCCAGCATCGCGAAGAGCGAAAGTTCAGGCGAATAGCTGTCGATCACGTTCGCCTTCACCGCGCTGGTGTCGGGGTTCGCGATCATGTCGCTGATCGCCGAACCGCCGAAGACCGCCATCCACAGGATGCAGACAAGCGACGGGATGATCAGCACGCAGGTGATGAATTCGCGCACCGTGCGGCCGCGGCTGACCCGCGCGATGAACATGCCCACGAAGGGCGACCAGCTGATCCACCAGGCCCAGTAGAAGGCCGTCCAGCCCTGCATGTAGCCGGTGTCCTCGCGCCCGAACGGGTTCGACAGCGGCACGACCTCGCGCGCATAGGCGCCAAGACCCGCGACGAATTCCGAAAGGATCGTCGCCGCGCCGGCCGTGAACAGCACAAAGATCAGCAGCAGCGTCGCGATGCCCATGTTGATCTCGGACAGCACCTTCACGCCGCCGTCGAGGCCGCGCAGCACCGAGATGAGCGCGATGCCCGTGATCGCGACGATCAGGAACACCTGGAAGCCGACGCTGCCCGGATCCTCGGGGAAGCCGTAGACGTAGGACATGCCCGCGGCCGCCTGCTGCGCCCCGATGCCGAGCGACGTGGCAAGGCCGAAGAGCGTGGCGAAAACGGCCAGCGTGTCGATCGTGTGGCCCCACCAGCCCCAGACGCGCTCTCCGAGGATCGGGTAGAAGGCCGAGCGGATCGAGAGCGGAAGGCCCTTGTTGTAGGAGAAGAGCGCCAGTGCGAGGGCCACCACGGCGTAGATCGCCCACGGATGCAGCGCCCAGTGATAGGACGTGGCCGCAAGCGCCATGCGCCGCGCCTCCTCGACGTTGGCGGCGATCAGGTTGCCATCGTCGTCGAAGGGTCGGACGGTGCCGAGTGGCGCATCCCCCCAGGGCGTGCCGAAGTAATAGGCGGGCTCGAGCACGCCGAAGAACATCAGCCCGATCCCCATGCCGGCGGCGAACAGCATCGCGAACCAGCCGAGATACCCGTAATCCGGCGTGGCCTCCGCCCCGCCGAGGCGTACAGCCCCCCAGGGCGACACGATCAGGAACAGGCAGAAGATCACGAAGACGTTCGCCGAAAGCAGGAAGAACCAGTCGAAGGTCGAGGTGAGCTGCGGGCGCAGCCAGCCGAAGAAGTCCGAAGCCTGCTGCGGCAGGATCAGCGCATAGGCCACGAAGGCCACCACGACGAGGCCCGAGATCACGAAGACCGGGTTGTGAATGTCGAAACCGAAGGGACCGACCTTCCCTTCGATGTTGTCCTGACCGATCTCGTATTCGGTCTCGATGATGTCCGATTCGCCTTCCGGCGCGGGGACACCCTGACTTGTTTCGTCGGCCATTTCCGGCCTCCCTTGGTTGATGTCGTTTCTTGCCGACCGGCCACGCGTCCGCGTGGCCGTGCCGCCCTTAGCGGACGAGGAAGACGGACGCTTTCGCATGCTCCGCCACGTAGCCGCCATTCGACGGCCAGACGTAGTCGCTGAAATTGGGCGGATGGGTCGCCATCACGACGAGGTCCGCTCCGGTCTCGTCCACCGCCTTGAGAAGCGTGGGATCGAGGTCGATGGTCGGATCATGGCTCGTCAGCGCATGGGACGACGTTTCGATCCCGTGCGTGTCGGCCTGTTCCTTCGCGAACGCCTCGAGCTTCTGCGCGAACTCCTGCGGCGTGTGGGCGATCTTGCTGGGCTGCCCGGTCGTCACGGCGACATAGACCACCTGCGCCTTGTAATGCGTGGCAAGGTCGGCCGCGCATTGCAGCGTCTTCTCCAGCGTTTCGACATGGGCCAGGTCCACTGGCGTCATGATCTTGCTAAACACGTCGTCACTCCCTCCTGTGCGCGCCGTGGCAGAAACCGGCAACGGCCCTCGGGCAGGCGCTGACCGGCGCGTCGCGTATCGTGTGGACCCGCAGCCTTGGCTGCGTGGATCTTGAGACATAAACGTTAGCGCGTTCTGGCCGCGGAAAGCAAACCGCGTTCCGCGGCCCTGATCAAAAAAACGCGCAAGTCGAACCGTCGGCGTTATTGACTTTTCAACGCCTTGCGACCCCGTCGCGTCTTGCGGCCCATGTGCGCGCCTAAAGATCGATCACCACCCGGCCCTTGACGCGCCCGGCGAGGATCTCGGCGCCGAGGCGCGGCAGATCCTCTAGGCCGGCCGGCTCGATCATCGCCTCCAGCTTTTCCATGGGCAGATCGCGCGCGATTCGCTCCCAGGCGCGCACCCGGTTGTCGTAGGGCTGCAGGACCGAATCGATTCCCAGCAGGTTCACCCCGCGCAGGATGAACGGCGTGACGAGCGCCCCCTCGATCGCCGCGCCGCCGGCAAGCCCCACGGCCGCGACCGAGGCGCCGTATTTCATCTGCTTGAGCACACGTCCCAGCATGGGCCCGGCCACGGCGTCCACGCAGCCCGCCCAGCGTTCAGACTCGAGCGGCTTGCGCGTCACCTCGGTCAGTTCCTCGCGCGGCACCACCTCCGTCGCGCCGAGACCCCTGAGATAGTCGGCCTGCTCCGGCCGGCCGGTGACGGCCGCCACCTCACGCCCGAGGCGCGCCAGGATCGCCGTGGCGACCGACCCCACGCCCCCCGCCGCGCCCGTCACCAGCACGGGCCCGTGATGGTCGGCGAGCCCGTTATCCTCGAGCGCCTGGATCGCCAGCATCGCGGTCAGGCCCGCGGTGCCCACCGCCATGGCCTGCCGCGTCGTCATGCCCTCGGGCAGCGGCACCAGCCAGTCGGCCTTCACCCGAGCCTTCTGCGCGTAACCGCCCCAATGGGCCTCGCCCACGCGCCATCCGGTCAGCACCACCTTGTCGCCGGGCTTGTAGCGCGCGTCCGAAGAGGCCTCGACGGTGCCGGCGAAATCGATGCCCGGCACATGGGGATAGTGCCGCACGAGGCCGCCGCCCGGGCCGATGCACAGCCCGTCCTTGTAGTTGAGCGTCGAATGCTCGACGGCGACCGTGACCTCGGCGTCGGGCAGATCGCTCTCGGAAAGCTGCTTCACCTCGGCATGGGTCTTGCCCGTGTCCTCGTCCTTCTCCACCACCAGCGCGTCGAACATCGGTCTCTTCCTCCTTCGCGGGGCGCGATGCCCCCGGGGTTTCACGTGAGAGGCCCCGCCGGGCCCCGTCGCGTCACCCTGCGCCACGGGGGCGCTCGAAGCCAAGGCCCCTCTTTCGGCAGAAGGCAGGGATCGGCGGGCGCGGTCGCATGTCCCGCCGTGATCGGCTGGGCGTGGATGACCGAGGGCGGCGGGTCGCGTGCGCGGGACGGGGCGGCGGAATCCCCCTTCAAATGCCCGCCGCGCGCCCCTATATTGGCCGTGTCTCGCAAGAGACTATGGACATAAACGCGCGCGGAATAAGCGGTTCGGACCCGGGGGCGGTACCCGGCGGCTCCACCATAACCCTGCCTCGTTGGGGCGGACACGAGGGGCCGAAACAGGATCGACGAACGTGTAAAGGCGTGGCTTTGTCCCGGTGAGGTACCACCGTTATCGGTCCGTAACGCATAGTTGCCAACGACAACCGTGCTCCGGTCGCGCTCGCTGCGTAAGCAGCGCGCAAGACCGAAACTTAAGTCCTAGCCTCTAGCAGGGTTAGGCGGGGTTCGCAGGCACCTGGCAACAGAAGCCTGCACTCTCCCCCTTTCCGCAGCGGCCCGCGCACCTTCTGCGACCCGGACTGCCCCTTTCGAGGCCCCCGAAGGCCCGCCTGCGCGCCGCTGGGGCGCGAACACACGCGTGCCCTTCCGTTTCTGTCCGAATCCCTTATGGTCAAGGCGAAACCGAGCCGGGCAGAGGCCATGACCGACAGCATCGACTACGGCAAGCTCATGCACAACGCCATGCGCGGGCTGATCCGCGAGGTTCTCTCGGTCGTGGCCGAGCACGGGCTGCCCGGCGAACACCATTTCTTCATCACCTTCGACACGCGTCACGCCGACGTCGATATCGCGCCTTGGCTCTGCGAGCGGTATCCCGACGAGATGACCATCGTCATGCAGCAATGGTTCGACGCGCTTCAGGTCGGCGAGGACGGCTTTGCGGTCACGCTGAACTTCGGCGATCAGCCCGAGCGCCTTCACGTCCCCTACGACGCGATCCTGACCTTCGTGGACCCTTCGGTAGAGTTCGGCCTGCGCTTCGAGGCGCACGCGGAACCCGAGGCGTCCGAAGGCGGCGAGGAAGAGGCACCCCACCTCGCGGGCGAGGAAGACGGCGCGGCGGACATCCACGTGGCCGAACCGGAAGACGCGCCGAAGAAGGACGCGGACGTCGTCAGCCTCGACAAGTTCAGGAAGTAGCCGCGGCGTTGTCTTGCGCGGCGGGGGCAGCTAAAGGTATGCGACCGCATGCCAGAGGAGCCCGCGCATGACCGACACCCGCACCGAGAGCGACAGTTTCGGCCCCCTCGCAGTGCCCGCCGACAGGTATTGGGGCGCGCAGACCCAGCGATCGATCATGAACTTCCCGATCGGCTGGGAGCGTCAGCCCGTGGCGATCGTCCGTGCCTTGGGCGTCGTCAAGCGCGCCTGCGCCGAGGCGAACAGGGCCAGCGGCAAGCTCGACGCGCGCCTCGCCGACGCGATCATCGCCGCCGCGCAGGAGGTGATCGACGGCAAGCTCGACGACAATTTCCCCCTCGTGGTCTGGCAGACGGGCTCGGGCACGCAGTCCAACATGAACGCCAACGAGGTGATCGCCAACCGCGCCATCGAGATGCTGGGCGGCGAAATCGGCTCAAAGACCCCGGTGCACCCGAACGATCACTGCAACATGGGCCAGTCGTCGAACGACACCTTCCCCACGGCCATGCACATCGCAGCGGCGACGACTGTGCACGACACGCTTCTGCCCGGGCTGGAGAAGCTCGCGGAGGGGCTGGAAGCCAAGTCCGAAGAGTTCAGGGACATCATCAAGATCGGCCGCACCCATACGCAGGACGCGACACCGCTGACGCTGGGCCAGGAGTTCTCGGGCTACGCGCACCAGGTCCGGAAAGGGATCGAGCGGATCAGGCTGGCACTGCCCGGCATCTACGAGCTGGCGCAGGGCGGCACGGCCGTGGGCACGGGGCTCAACACCGCCATTGGCTGGGACACGACGGTGGCGGCCAACATCGCGGCCATCACCGGCCTGCCCTTCGTCACCGCGCCCAACAAGTTCGAGGCGCTGGCCGCCCATGACGCGATGGTCTTCATGTCCGGCGCGATCAAGACGGCGGCGATGGCCTGCTACAAGATCGCCAACGACATGCGCTTCCTTGGGAGCGGCCCGCGCTCGGGGCTGGGCGAGCTGATCCTGCCCGAGAACGAGCCGGGATCCTCGATCATGCCCGGAAAGGTGAACCCGACCCAGGCCGAGGCGCTCACGCAGGTCTGCGCGCATGTCCTCGGCAACGACGCGGCGATCTCCTTCGCGGGCAGCCAGGGCCATTTCGAGCTCAACGTCTACAACCCGATGATGGCCTACAACCTGCTGCAATCCATGACGCTTCTGGGCCAGGCGGCCGACAGTTTCACCGAGCGGATGCTCATGGGCACGACGGCGAATGTCGAACGGATCGACAAGTTGATGCGGGAAAGCCTGATGCTCGTCACGGCGCTCGCCCCCGAGATCGGCTACGACAACGCCACGACGGTGGCCAAGACGGCGCACAGGAACGGCACCACGCTGCGTGAGGAGGCGGTGCGCCTCGGCTTCGTGGACGAGGAGACCTTCGACCGCGTGGTGCGCCCCGAAGAGATGATCGGGCCGAAATGACGACGCCGGTGAACCTCAACCGCTACCGCAAGGCCAGGGCGCGGACAGAGGCGAAGGCCCGCGCCGACGAGAACGCGGTGAAGTTCGGGCGCACGAAGGCCGAGAAGGAGGCCGCCCGCGCCGAAGCCGAGCGGATCGTCCGGGCGCTCGAGGGGCTGAAACGCGAGGAATGAGCGCGCGGCCCGTCAAGCGCTCGCTGACGCTGCGGGGCCACCGCACCTCGGTGTCGCTCGAGGAGGAGTTCTGGCGCGCCTTCCGCGAGATCGCGGCCGAACGCGGGCAGAGCGTGAACGGCCTCGCCGCCGAGATCGACGCGGCACGCGGGCTGGAGACGGGGCTCGCCTCGGCCATCCGCGTCCATGTTCTGGAACACTACCGGCAGAAGGCGCGCGACGGCTGATCGTGCCGGCCGGCCCCGCTCAGACAGAGGCGCGGTAGATCTTGTCGATGTTCGCGCCGAGGGCCGCCTCGAACTCCGCGTCCGACATCTGCTTCGTCAGCCCCTCGGTGAGCGCGCGCGAGAAGGAGGCGATCATCCCGGTGTTCCGCGCGAGCCGCGCGCAAGCGTCCTCGGTGGAGTAGCCGCCCGAAAGCGCCACGACGCGCAGTACGCGCGGATGGGCGACGAAGGGCGCGTAAAGATCGTCCTGCGACGGGATCGTGAGCTTCAGCATCACCGGCGCCTCGCCGGGCAGCGCGTCGAGATGCGCGGCGATGCGGTCGCGCAGGATCGCCTCCGCCTCGGGTTTGGTCTGCGAATGGATGTCCACCTCGGGCTCCACGATCGGCACCAGCCCATGGGCCATGATCTGCCGCGCCACCTCGAACTGCTGGTCCACAACGGCCTCGATGCCGGCGGCGTCCGCCTCTTGGACGACCGAGCGCATCTTGGTCCCGAAGATGCGTTTTTTCACCGCCGCCTCCAGAAGCGCGTCGAGATCGGGCATCGGCTTCATGAGCTGCACACCCTCGGCCTTCTCCGCGAGGCCCTTGTCCACCTTGAGGAAGGGCACCACCCCGCGCTCCTGCCAGAGGTAGCCGGGCACGGGCTTGCCGCCCACCTCGCCGTTCATGGTCCGCTCGAAGAGGATCGCGCCCAGCACCTTGCGGCTGTCGAAATCCGGGGCCTGCATGATCCGCGCGCGCATGGCGTGGATCTCGGCGAACATCTCCTCCTCGCCGGAATAGGCGTCTTCCGGCACGCCGTAGAGGCGCAGCGCCTTGGGCGTGGAGCCGCCCGACTGGTCCAGCGCGGCGATGAAGCCCTGCCCCTCGGCGATCTGGCGGCGCTGCTCTGTCAGGCGGTCGGCGTCGGTCATCGGGGCTTCCTCCGGGCTCTTGCGGGTGTCGACGGGTCATGCCGCGCCGCCGCGCGCCCGTCAATCCCGGCGCCGCACCCGCAGCCAGATACCGTCGCGCGCGCGCACCGTCAGATGGGCCACCGGCACGGGCGGCGGGCGGTCGGCAAGCTCCACCCGGACATCGCGCAGCAGCCGCGACAGAAGCAGCACCCCTTCCATCATGGCAAAGCCCGCGCCGGTGCAGACCCGAGACCCCGCCGAGAACGGCATGTAGGCCACCCGCGCCGAGGCCCTGCCCTCTTCGGTCTCCCAGCGGGCGGGGTCGAACCCGTCCGGGTCGTCCCAGAGCCGCGTGTGCCGGTGCTGGTGCCAGGGCGACAGCACGATCTGCGCGCCGGGGGCCACGTCGCGGCCGCGGAAATGTTCGGGCCGCGTGGCCTCGCGCACCATCATCGGGACAGGCGGATAAAGGCGCAGCGTCTCGCGGAAGACGTCGCGCGCCACGCGAAGCCGCGAGACGCAGGCGAAATCAGGGGCGAGATGGGCGCGGGCCTCCTCGGCCACCTTGTCCTGCCAGTCGGGAAAGGCCGCCATGAGGTAGAGCGCCCAGGCCAGTGCCGAGGCCGAGGTCTCGTGGCCCGCGAGGAAGAAGATCGCGACCTGGTCCACCATCTCGGCCTCGGTGAAGGTCTCGCCCGTCTCGGGATCGCAGGTGGTCATGATCTTGGTGGCAAGGTCGTCCGGCGCCTCTCCCGCCGCGATGGCCTGCATCCGCCCGGCGGTGAGCTCGGCAAGAAGGGCGCGGATGGCGCGCGCGGCACGGCGCGTCCCGCCTCGATGACCGCGCGGCACCCAGCGCGGCAGGCGCAGGAAGGCGGCGGCGTTCAGAATGGGCTGGCTGCGCTGGTAGGCGCGGAACTCACGGAAGACCCGGGTGGCGATCCGGTCCTCGATCGGGATGGAAAAGAGCGTGCGAAAGATCACGTCGGCGGCCGCGTGGCTTGTTTCGGCTTCGATCTCGACAGTGTCGCCCGCCCGCGCGGCGAGCCGCGCCGCCGCCGCCTCGGCGGCATCCCACATCGCCGGGAAGGTCTCGCGCAGGCGCCCACCGTCGAAGGCCGGGTCGATGATCCGGCGCTGGCGCTTCCACGTGGCGCCGTTGGTGAGGAACACGCTCTCGCCCAGAAGCGGGGAGAGCCCTTCTGAGACGCGGCCGGATTTCGGGAAATCGTCCGGCCGCTCCTTCAGCACGAGGTCCACGAGGGCGGGATCGTTCACGAGGTAGGAGCGGAAGAAGGGCGTGCGGAACTCCGCCATCCAGGCGCTGTAGAGACGCGCGGGCTGCGCCGACAGGATGTCCTGCCGGAAGAGGCGCATGTAGCGCCAGAGCGAGACCCGCTCGGGCCGGGCGGCCGGTTTCGGCGGGATCATGCGGCCTGGCCGCGGTGGCCCGAGGCCGCGCGCTCGATCCGCGAGCGCGAGGGCCGCCGCCCGGCGAAGCGCTGCGCGAGCGTCTTCGGCCCGGCGGTGATGCGGAAATAGTCGTAGTCGCCCGGACGGTCGAAGGCGCAGAGATACTGGAAATGCAGCCGAAAGAACCGCCAGCGCAGCGCCTTCCAGCGGTCGGGCGACAGCGTCCGGGTGAAGGCCGCCGAGATCACCAGCGGCCAGCGCTTGCCCGGGGGTGCCACGCCCGAGACCGCGACGGGATCGCAGAGCGCGAAGGAACAGCCGTCGCCGGGCGCCGAGACGTCGACCCAGGTGATCTCGTCGCGCGCCGAGAGGAAGGCAAGGTCGGCGCGAAGGCGATCGGCGCCGGGCAGGAAGGAGACCATGGGCACGACCTGACCGAGGCTCAGGAAGGAGAGCGCGGAGCCGTCCGCGGGCACCCGGCCCTGCCGGACGAGGTCGGCGAGCGCGGAGACGGCGAGATGCGCGCCAGACGAATGGCCGACCACGAGCACCTCGTCCACATCCTCTGCGAGCGCCTCGGCGATCCGGTCGGCGAAATCGGCAAGCCGCGCCTCGAGCGCGGGCGGGGTCGCGCCGCGCCGCCGCGCCGAGAAGGCGAGATCGTGCATCAGGTAGTAGGCGAAAAGCTTGCCGTCCTTCGCGCGGAACCAGGCCAGCACCGCCCAGCCGGCCAGCCCGCCCGGCAGGGCGCCGGCAAGCGCGCCCCAGCCCTCCGCCCCGCCGGCGAGCGCCCAGAGCCGCGCCGCCGCCGCCAGGGCGAGCCACGCGGCCGCCACGGCGAGGGCGAGCTGGGCGAGAAGCATGGCGACCGGGTAGAAGCCCGCGATCACCGGCCCCTTGCGCAGCCGCATCAGCCGGAAGAGCGCGCCCGTGGAGATATACACCCAGGCCGTGCGCAGAAGCTGGGCGTAGGTGCCGGGGATGGAGTGCGACATGCTCTCCTGCACGATATCCGACCAGACGAGCACCTCGATCGCGGCCTCGCTCCGCGCGCCGTCCATCTCGGCCGTCACCTGCCAGCCAGGGGCCTGCCCGCCGCCCGGCAAGAGCGCGATGGTGTAGCCCGAGATCCCCGCCTGTCGCGCGGCCTCCTTGCGGTAGAGTTCGCGGTAGCGGCGCGGCGGAAAGGGATCGTAGCCGGGGATGTAGAACACCCGCCGGCGCGCCACCTTCCCCGCCTGAGCCGCGCGCATCGTCATGGATGTCGAGTGTAGCCGCCCATGCGGGCGAGAGTAAGGCCGCGCCGGGGCGTGGCCCTCAGCCGAGCGCGGCGAGCGCCGGGAAGGTTTCGAGCAGCCAGAACGAGAAGGCGGAGAAACCGCCCGTCAGCATCATGAGCCCGATGGTCCAGAGCAGAAGGCCCATCACCCTCTCGATCCGGTCCATGTGCCGCTTCATCCACGCCATGAGTCCGCCCATCCGCGGCAGGAAGGCCGCCACCAGCAAAAACGGCACCCCGAGCCCGATCGCGTAGACGGCAAGAAGGGTCGTGCCGCGCGCCACGTTCGCCTCGGACGCGGCGAGCGACAGGATCGCGCCCAGCTGAGGCCCGATACAGGGCGTCCAGCCGAAGGCAAAGGCAAGCCCAAGTATGTAGGCGCCGAAGGCCGTCCCCCCGTGATCGCCCGCGTCGATCCGCGCCTCCATGTCGAGAAAGCCCAGCCGGTAGACGCCCACGAAATGCGCCCCGAACGCCATCACCAGCAGTCCCGCCACGGTATTGAACCAGCCCTGGTAGGCCAGAAACACCTGCCCCACGGCGGAGGCGGTGAAGCCCAGGAAGAGGAAAACGGTCGACAGGCCCAGCACGAAGAAAAGCGCGGGGAAAAGGGCCCGGTTGCGCCCCTCGCCCGCGCTCAGCTCGGTCACCGTCACGCCGCTCATGTAGGCGAGGTAAGGCGGCACGATGGGCAGCACGCAGGGCGACAGGAAAGAGATGACGCCGGCGAACATGGCCACGAGCATCGCGGGCAGCAGGCTGGCGTCGATGATTTCTATTCCGAACATCGTTCCTCACATAGGCGATCGGCGCGGGGCCGTCACCCTCTGGGGCCTCACATCCGCGTGGACAGAACGGCGCAGGCCGCCTATGCCACCGCCATGACCGAGGAGCTGGACGCCCGCGGGCTCAAATGCCCGCTTCCCGTGCTGAAATTGCGCAAGCGCCTCGCGGCGCTGCCGCCCGGTGCGCGCCTGCGCCTGCTTGCCGACGACCCCGTCGCTGTGGTGGACGTTCCGCATTTCTGCCGCGAAGCCGGGCACAGCCTGGAAGAGACCGCCGAGGCGGACGGGGCGCAAAGCTACCTCATCCGCCGCGGCGACTGACACCCGGGGCTCAGCGCCCCAGCGACCACCAGCCGCGCCGCCGGGGCTTCGACCGGTCTTCCTCGGTCGTCTCCTCGGCGCCCACGGGTTCGGGCGTCTTGTCGTCCTCGCCCGGCTTCGGCGCGGGTTCGGCCGGCGTCTCCGCGGCGGGCGCGGGCGCCTCTTCGGCGGGGTCGGGCGTCTCGGCGGCCGCCGGGGCGGGCTCACCGGCATCTTCTGCCGCAGGCGCGGGCGCCTCCGCCTCGGCAGGTGCGGGCGCCTCGTCCACGGGCGCGGGCGCGGGCGTTTCTTCCGCCGCAGCCGCGGGCGCCTCGGTTGCGGGCGTTCCTTCCGCCGCGGCTGCGGCCGCGGGCTCCTCCTGCGCAGGCTGGGCCTTGGGCTTTCCGCGCGAGCGGGTGCTGGGCTTGCGCCTGGGCTTGGCCGGCGCCTCCGCGGCGGCGGGTTCCTCCGCGGCCTCCCCGGCCGCGGGCGCGGCGCCAGATCCGGCCCCCGCCCCTGCGGCGCGCTCCTCCGCGGCCTCTTCACGAGGCTCGGTCGCGGGCTGTTCCCCGGCTTGCGGGGCCTCGCCCTCGCCCGATTTCGACGATTTGCGCTTGCGCCGGCGGCGGCGCTTCTTCTTGGGCTTCTCCTCGGACGCGGCCGGGGCTGGCGCCTCTTCGGGCGGCAGGTTGTCCGCAGCGGCCTCGTCTTCCTCGTCGATGGTGTCCATGAGCGAGGCGTTGGCCGACACGACCGGCGCCGTGACCTCGGGGACCGACCGGGTCGCCGTCTTGAGCTTCTCGACCGTGAAATCGGGGCTCACCAGCATCGGGTCGCCCTCGACGCGGACGGACAGGCCGTAGCGCGCCTCGATCTGTGCGACGTGCTCGCGCTTGTGGTTCATCAGGAAATTGGCGATGCCGACGGGGCATTTCACCACCACCTCGCGCGAGCGGCCGCGCACGCCCTCCTCCTCGATCTGGCGCAGGATCGACAGCGCAAGGCTGTCGTCCGACCGGATGAGGCCGGTGCCGTGGCAGGCCGGGCACGGCTGCGTCGTGGCCTCCAGCATGCCGGGACGCAGGCGCTGGCGGCTCATCTCCAGAAGACCGAAGCCCGAGATGCGGCCGACCTGGATGCGGGCGCGATCGGACTTCAGCTTTTCCTTGAGCTTCTTCTCCACGGCGGCGTTGTTCTTGCGCTCGTCCATGTCGATGAAGTCGATGACGATGAGCCCGGCGAGATCGCGCAGACGCAACTGTCGGGCGATCTCCTCGGCCGCCTCGAGATTGGTCTTGAGGGCGGTCTCCTCGATCGAGCCTTCCTTGGTCGCCTTGCCCGAGTTCACGTCGATCGCGACCAGCGCCTCGGTCACGCCGATCACGATGTAGCCGCCGGAGCGCAGCTGCACGGTCGGGTTGAACATCGAGGCGAGATAGCTTTCCACCTGGTAGCGCGCGAAGAGCGGAAGCGGATCCTGGTAGTGCTTCACGTTCTTGGCGTGCGACGGCATGATCATCTTCATGAAGCCCTTGGCGATGCGGTAGCCCGCCTCGCCCTCGACCAGGACCTCGTCGATCTCGCGGTTGTAGAGGTCGCGGATCGACCGCTTGATGAGGTCGCCCTCCTCGTAGATCTTCGCCGGGGCGATGGATTTGAGCGTGAGCTCGCGGATCTGCTCCCACAGGCGCTGCAGATACTCGTAATCGCGCTTGATCTCGGTCTTGGTGCGCTGCGCGCCCGCGGTGCGGATGATGAGCCCCGCCCCGGCCGGAAGCTCGATCCCCGAGGCGATCTCCTTGAGCTTCTTGCGATCGGCCACGTTGGTGATCTTGCGGCTGATGCCGCCGCCGCGGGCGGTGTTCGGCATGAGCACGCAATAGCGCCCCGCCAGGCTGAGATAGGTGGTCAGTGCCGCGCCCTTGTTGCCGCGCTCTTCCTTGACGACCTGGACCAGCATGATCTGCCGGACCTTGATCACTTCCTGGATCTTGTATTTCCGCGGGCGCGGCTTGCGCGGCGGGCGGATGTCCTCCTGGTCGTCGTCGTCGGACACCGCCTCGATGCTGTCGTCGCGTTCCGCGGCGTGATCGGCGGCGACGAAGGGCTCGTCGTCCTCGTCCCCGTCCGCAGCGGCGTGACCGTTGTCACCGTTTTCCGGTTCCTCGACGGGCGTGTCCTCCACGCGCTCCATCGGAGAGCGGCCCTCTTCGTCCGCCTCCTCCGTTGCGGCCGACGCCTCGCCGGCTTGCGTCTCGACCGGTTCGGAGGCGATCACGGCGTCCTCGGCCTCGGTCTTGGCGGGCCGCGCGCCGCGACGGCGGCGCGTCGGCTTGGGCTTGTCCTCCTCGGCCTCGGCCTCGGCGCGCATCGCCTCGGCGTAGGCGCGCTCCTCCTCCATCAGCGCCTCGCGGTCCGCGACGGGGATCTGGTAGTAGTCGGGGTGGATTTCCGAGAAGGCCAGGAACCCGTGGCGATTGCCGCCGTAGTCCACGAATGCCGCCTGAAGCGACGGTTCGACCCGCGTCACCTTCGCAAGGTAGATGTTGCCCGCTAGCTGGCGCTTGTTCTCCGACTCGAAGTCGAATTCCTCGACCTTGTTTCCGTCCACCACCACGACGCGGGTCTCTTCCGCGTGGGTGGCGTCGATAAGCATCTTGTTTGCCATGTTATCCGTCTGCACGCAGCCGGCACGCCCCCCTGCAAGGAGCGGCGTGAGCGGCGGCCGTGTCTGGTCTGGGCGATGATCGCCGCGCTGACGGAGCAAGCCCCGGGGGCTTCGCTCTCATGATGTGCCTGTCGCGCGCGCGTCATCGCGTTTCTTCTCCGACATCCCGCTCGGGGACATCCGTTCAAAGCCCGGCGCGTCAAGCGCGGCGCGGGCAATCCTGTGCTGGCCCGAGGGGCCGGTCGGTCTGCTCCGGAGCGCCGGGCCGGATGGCCCGCGACTGTCAGAAACAGCAAAACGTCTGGCGGCCGCCGCAAAACTGCATGATGCGGCCTGCCTGACACCATAAGAGGAGTGCGCCGGCAATGACAATGGAGAAAACGCGCGGGCGCGGCGCGCCGGGCCGGCCGGCGCGGCCTTTCACAGGTAATCCGCCCGCTGAAGCCCGTATTTCGCCATCTTCTCGTTGAGCGTGCGCCGCGGCAGCGACAGTTCCTCCATCACCGCCGCGATGGAGCCCTTGTGCCGGCGCATCGTGTTGTCGATGAGCATGCGCTCGAAGGCCTCCACGTATTCCTTGAGCGGCTTGCCCTCGGTCGTCATAACCGGCTGCATGTCCTCGTGGTCGTTCATCAGGAGCGACGCGATGGAGCCCTGGCCCCGCCGCGCCTGCAGCACCGCGCGCTCGGCGAGGTTGATGAGCTGGCGCACGTTCCCCGGCCAGGGCGCCTGAAGAAGCTGCGCGGCCTCCTGCGCGGAGACCTCGGGCACCTCGCAGCCGTATTCCTCCGCGAACTGCTCGATGAGCCGGGTGAAGAGCGTCAGGATATCCTCGCCCCGCGCGCGCAGCGGCGGCACGGTGATCTTGAGCGCGGCCAGCCGGTAATAGAGGTCGGGCCGCAGCGCGTCCTCGCAGGTGCGCCCCTCGTCCTGCAGGTTCGAGATCGCCACGATCCGCGTCTCGGCGGGCTGGCCCTGGTCGTTGATCGCCGACAGAAGCCGCGCCTGCGCGGCCTCGGTCAGCGTCTCGATATCCTCCAGCACCAGCGTGCCGCCGCGCGCCTCCTCGAAGGCCGGCAGCCGCCCGTCCTCGGGCAGCATCGGGCCGAAGAGACGCCGGATCAGCGCGCTTTCCTCGAAGGCCGCGCAGGGCACCAGCACGAATTTCTTTCCCGCCCGCGAGCCCACGGCATGAAGCGCGTGCGCCACCAGCGTCTTGCCGGTCCCGGTCTCGCCGTCGATCAGGACATGCCCGTCGGCCTGCCCGAGATCGAGGATATCCTCGCGCAGGCGCTCCATCGCCGGGCTGGAGCCGATGAGCTTCTTCATGATCTGCCCGCCATCGGCAAGCTCGCGGCGCAGCGCGCGCGCGTCCAGCGTCAGCCGGCGCGCGTTCGACGCGCGCTTCGCCAGCTCGGTCATCCGATCGGGGTTGAAGGGCTTTTCGAGGAAGTCGAACGCGCCGAGGCGCATCGCCTCCACCGCCATCGGCACGTCGCCGTGGCCGGTGATCATGATGACCGGCAGCGCGCTGTCGGCACCCATCAGCTTTCGCAGGAACTGCATGCCGTCCATGCCGGGCATCTTGATGTCGGTGATGACGATGCCGGGATAGTCCGGGCCGAGCGCCTTCAGCGCCTCCTCGGCCCCTGCGAAGGTCTCCGTGTCGTAGCCCGACAGCGCAAGCCACTGGCTGATCGACTGGCGCATGTCCCGCTCGTCGTCGATGATCGCGATCTTCATCGCCTTGGTCATGGCACGCTCACTCCGCGGCTCTTGGTTCTTCGGTCAGGACCGGCAACTGCATCTCGAACACGGCGCCGCCCGCCTCGGCGTTGCGCGCGGTCAGCCTGCCGCCGAGATCGGCGACGATGCCGGAGGAAATGGCAAGCCCCAGCCCGACGCCCTCGCCGGGCTGCTTCGTCGTGTAGAAGGGTTCGAAGAGCGCGTCGAGATCCTCGATGCCCGGCCCGTTGTCGCGCACGGTGAACACCGCGGTCTCGCCGCTGGCGAGGATGATGTCGATCTCGGGCGCCGCCTCCCCGCGGGTGGCGTCGATGGCGTTGCGCATGAGGTTGACCATCACCTGCTCGATCCGCACCCGGTCCCCCATGACGATGACCGGCTGGCGCGGCAGGACCCGGTTGATGCGGATATTGCCCTGCCTCAACTGCGGCTCCATCATCGACAGGACCGAGGCCAGCGCCTCGCCGAGATCGACCGGTGCGAGACCCTGGTCCCCCTTGCGGGCATAGGATTTCAGCTGCCGCGTGATCGCGCCCATCCGCTCGATCAGGTCGTCGATGCGGTGAAAGGCGGCCACCGCCTCGTCGGGCCGGTTGCGCCGCAGCAGAAGCCGCGCGCCGGCGAGATAGGTCTTCATCGCGGCGAGCGGCTGGTTGAGCTCGTGGCTGACCGCGGCCGACATCTCCCCCAGCGCGGCGAGCTTGGAGGACTGCGCCAGCGTCTGCTCGGCCACGGCGAGGGTCTCCTGCACGCGCTCGCGCTCGGCGATTTCCCGCTGAAGCCGCTGGTTGAGCGCGCGAAGTTCCGCC
Source organism: Rhodosalinus sp. K401 (assembly GCF_041365735.1). NCBI lineage: Bacteria > Pseudomonadati > Pseudomonadota > Alphaproteobacteria > Rhodobacterales > Paracoccaceae > Rhodosalinus > Rhodosalinus sp. K401. The sequence continues at coordinate 132,112 of NZ_JBGFSI010000001.1, forward strand.
GACTCACGCTGGAACAGCGCCATGCGGAGCGCGGTCTTGCGCGACAGGAAGTAGAAGCTCAGCGCCAGCAGGATCGCGAAGCCCATGATCTCCAGCGCGAGAACGGCGTTCACCCGCTCGCGCACCGACGCGTAGGTGGTGAAGCTGGCCATGCGCCAGCCGCGGAACGGCAGGCGTGTCTCGGTGCGCATCACCGCCTGCCCGCCCAGGTAGGCGTCGGCGGGCAGCGCGGTCCAGTCGGCCGTGGCCTGGATCGCGCGCTCGATCGCGCTGTCGGGGGGCTCGCGCTCGAGCGCCGCGTCCTCGGTCAGCCCGCGCCAGCGCGGCTCGGTCGACAGGATGATGCTGCCCTCGCTGTCGGTGACCAGAACCGCGTCCGAAATGCCGGCCCAGGCGCGCTCGAACTTGGCGAGATCGACCTCGACCACGATCACGCCGAGCACGCCGCCCTGCCCCTCCACCCGGCGCGAGTACATGAACCGATAGCCGCCCGCCTCGCGCGGCAAGGTGGTGAAGACCGTGCCGGACGCGCGCAGCGCCTCCACGAAATAGGGCTCCGAGCGATGCGTCGCGCCCAGCTGGTTGCGGTCCGTCGCTGCCACCGTCCGCCCGTCGCGGTCCAGCAGGGTGAGCGAGGCCGCGCCGATCTCGTCGACGAAGCCGATGAGCCGCTGGGTGGACTGACTGTAATCGCTCGAACTCAGCGCGTTGATGAGCGCGGGATCCCGCGCGAGAAGCTGCGGGACGATGGCGTTGCGCCGAAGCTCCGACAGAAGGTTGCCCGAGTAGAGCGCGAGCCGCAGTTCGGCACGGTTGCGCGTCGTCTCGGTGAACCGCTCGGTGAGCAGGTGGTTGGTCAGCCAGACGGTGATCGCCGCCAGGCCGAGCAGCAGAAGAAGCGCCAGGCGCACCTTCCACCCGATGGGCCCGGTCCGGCGACCGAGCGACGTCATGGGCACGAGCTTCGTCATGGGCCGAGATTACGGGGCGGGGCCCGGCCACTCAAGTCAGGCCGCCGCGAGCGCGCCCACGAGCGACGCGAAGAGCGCCCGCCCGTCGGTGCCGCCATGGGCCGGGTCCACGGCGCGTTCGGGATGCGGCATCATGCCCATCACGCGGCGGTTCTCCGACAGGATGCCCGCGATGCCGCGCGCGGAACCGTTGGGGTCGTCGAGATAGGTGAAGGCGATGCGATCCTCCCCCGCAAGCCTGTCGAGCTTGGCCGCGTCGGCGGTGTAGTTGCCGTCGTGGTGGGCCACCGGCACGACGATCTCCTGCCCCGCGGCGTAGTCGCGGGTGAAATCGCTCTCGGTCGTGGCGACGCAAAGCCGCTCCGGCCGGCAGACGAACTTCAGGCCCGCGTTCCGCATGAGCGCGCCGGGCAGAAGCCCGGTCTCGGTCAGCACCTGGAAGCCGTTGCAGATGCCCAGCGCGTAGCCGCCCCGCCCCGCATGCTCGACCACGGCCCGGCAGATCGGCGCGTTGGCGGCGATGGCGCCGCAGCGCAGGTAATCGCCGAAGGAAAAGCCGCCGGGCAGCGCCACGAGGTCGATCCCCTGCGGCAGTTCGGTTTCCTTGTGCCAGACCATGCTCACCTGCGCGCCGCCGGCGGCGAGCGCCACGGCGAGGTCGCGGTCGCAGTTGGATCCGGGAAAGACGATGACGGCGGCGCGCATGGCGTGGTTCCTCAGCTGGCGAAATCGGTGATGACCGCGACCCCCGGCGGCGCGGGCCGGTCGAAGGCGGCAAGTTCCTCGGTGACGGAGGACAGCGCGATGTGCCGCGTGACGAGGGCCGAAAGATCGACGCGCCCCGCCTCGACGAGGCTCAGAAGCGACGGGTAGCGCCACGCCGGCATCCCCCGCGTGCCGTAAATCGCAAGCTGCCCGGAATAGACCGCGTCCATCGGCAGCGTCATGGCGACGTTGGCGCCGGCGGGCATTCCGACCAGCACCATCCGCCCCATCTTGCCCAGGCTCTTCAAGGCGCTTGCCGTGGTTTCCTCGATCCCGAGCGCCTCGACGGCGAGATCCGCGCCGCCGCCCGTGATCTCGCGCACGGCCAGGGCCGCGTCCGTCTCGCGGGCGTCGACCACCGCCTCGGCGCCGAGGGCGCGGGCGAATTCCAGCTTCTCGGGCACCACGTCCACCACGATCACCCGCGCGCCGAGGGCGCGGCCCAGAAGCAGGGCCGAGATACCCACCCCGCCGCCGCCGAAGACGGCGAGCCATTCGCCGGGGCCGAGCGCGGCACGGCCTGTCAGCGCCTGCCAGGCGGTGGTGACCCGGCAGCCGAGCCCCGCGGCGAGATCGGGGGCCACGGCAGGCGGAAGCGCGGTGAGGTTGGCGTCGGCATGGGCCACGGCGACATATTCGGCGAAGGCGCCCGGCACGGTGAAGCCCGGCAGGACCTGGCGCGCACAGGTGGTCTGGCGGCCCGCCGCGCAGGCCGGGCAGGCGCCGCAGGCCAGGATGAAGGGCGCGATCGCGCGATCGCCCTCGCGCCAGCGGGTCACGCCGTCGCCCACCGCGACGACCTCGCCGCAGTATTCGTGCCCGGGAATGTGGGGCAGCGCGACGTCCGGGTCGGCGCCCGTCCAGACATGCCAGTCGGACCGGCAGACGCCGCAGGCAAGCACGCGCAGCACCACGCCGCCCGGGGGCGGCGCCGGATCGGCCTCCGCGACGATGTCGAGAGGCGCGCGCCAGCCGGTGAGCCGCGCCGCCCGCATCAGCCCATCTCGATGTCGTAGCGTTCGATCACGGTGTTGGCGAGCAGCGCCTCGCACATCCGCTCGACGGTCTCGCGGTCGGTGCCGGGCGCGAGATCGAGTTCGATCACCTTGCCCTGGCGCACGCCCGTCACGCCCTCGAAGCCGAGGCTGCCCAGCGCATGGCGCACCGCCTCTCCCTGGGGGTCGAGCACGCCCTCCTTGAGCATGACATGCACCCGTGCCTTCATCGCGTCTCTCCCGTCTCGTTCGCCCCGGGCCCGTCGCGCCCGTCGTGCCGCCGCCCCCGGATCGCGCCGGCCCCCGCCCCGGTGACGCTCACCGCGGCGACGCTGCACGCGCCGGATCTCTGCCGAAGCGGGTCCTTGCGGTGAGAAGGGCCGAACATGCGCGCCGGGCCGGGGTCAGTTGATGAGGTGCGGTTTCGTCATCTGCCCGCCCTGCCTGGGCATCACGCCCAGCCGCCGGGCGACTTCCGTGTAGGCGTCCGACAGGTTCCCCAGATCACGGCGGAACACGTCCTTGTCGAGCTTCTCGCCGCTTTCCATGTCCCACAGCCGGCAGCTGTCGGGGCTGATCTCGTCGGCCACGATGAGGCGCTGGTAATCGCCCTCGTAGACGCGCCCGATCTCGATCTTGAAGTCCACCAGCCGGATGCCGACCGCCATCATCACCCCCGACAGGAAATCGTTCACCCGGAGCGCAAGCCGCACGATGTCGTCCATGTCCTGCTGCGAGGCCCATCCGAAGGCGTGGATGTGTTCCTCCGTCACCAGCGGGTCGCCCAGCTTGTCGTCCTTGTAGTAGTATTCGACGATGGGCTGCGGCAGCGGCGTGCCCTCCTCGATGCCGAGCCGCTTCGACATGGAGCCGGCGGCGAAGTTGCGCACCACCACCTCGAGGGGAATGATCTCGCAGGCCCTCACGAGCTGCTCGCGCATGTTGAGCCGCCGGATGAAATGGGTTGGCACGCCGACGTTGTTCAGCCCCGTCATGAAGAACTCGGACAGGCGGTTGTTGAGAACCCCCTTGCCCTCGATCACCTCGTGCTTCTCGGCGTTGAAGGCGGTCGCGTCGTCCTTGAAATACTGGACGAGCGTTCCGGGCTCGGGGCCTTCGTAGAGGATCTTCGCCTTGCCCTCGTAGATCTTCTTGCGCCGCGCCATGGTAATCCTTGCAGGTTGCGCCGAAAATGCGTTCCGGCGCCGATGTGCTCTCTTAGTGCATGGGGCCCCCGCCCGCAAGCCGCGCGACCCTTGCGGGCGAAGCCCCGGGCAGGCATATCTTGACCGAGCCCCGGACAGCCAAGGGAATCCCGAACCATGACCACCTTCAACGATCGCGAACGCGCCTTCGAGAACAAGTTCGCTCACGACGCCGAAATGCAGTTCAAGGCCGAGGCGCGGCGCAACAAGCTGCTCGCCTACTGGGCCGCGGAGCTTCTGGGCAAGTCGCCCGAGGAGGCAGCGGACTACGCCAAGGAGGTCATCAAGGCCGACTTCGAGGAGGCGGGCCACGAGGACGTGGTCCGCAAGGTCGCCGGGGATCTCGGCGACAAGGCCACGCCCGAAGAGGTGCGCGCCAAGATGGCCGAACTGCTCGCCGAGGCGAAGGCGCAGCTTCTCGAGGAACACTGACACCGCGCGCCCGGCTCATGCTTAACATGAGCCGTTTGCGTTTGCCCGGCCCGGCGCTTCCGTGACAGGAAGGCCGGGCCATTCGCATGGAACGATCCGCATGACCGACGCTCTCTCCCGCCTGCTCGACGCGCGCCCGTGGCTGCTGGCCGACGGCGCGACCGGCACGACCCTTTTCAACATGGGGCTGCAATCCGGCGACGCGCCCGAGCTTTGGAACGTGGACCATCCAGACCGGATCCGCGCGCTCTACTCCGGCGCCGTCGAGGCGGGCAGCGATCTCTTCCTCACGAACTCCTTCGGCGGCAACGCCTCGCGGCTGAAGCTGCATTCCGCGCAGGACCGCGTGTTCGAGTTGAACAGGGCCGCCGCCGAGATCGGCCGCGAGATCGCCGACAAGGCCGGGCGGCCGGTCGTGGTCGCGGGCTCGGTCGGGCCCACGGGCGACATCATGGAGCCCGTCGGCACGCTCACCCACGCCGACGCGGTGGAAATGTTCCACGAGCAGGCCGAGGGGCTGAAGGCCGGCGGCGCGGACGTGCTCTGGCTGGAGACGATCAGCGCACCGGAGGAGTATCGCGCCGCCGCCGAGGCGTTCCAGAAGGCGGACATGCCCTGGTGCGGGACCATGAGCTTCGACACCGCGGGGCGTACGATGATGGGCGTGACCGCGCCGGACATGGTCGCGCTGGTGGAGGGCCTGCCCAACCCGCCCATCGCCTTCGGGGCGAATTGCGGGACCGGTGCGGCGGACCTGATGCGCACGGTGCTGGGCTTCATGGAGGCCGGCCCGAAACGGCCCGTGATCGCCAAGGGCAACGCCGGCATCCCGAAATACGTGGACGGCCACATCCACTACGACGGCACCCCGGCGCTGATGGCCGATTACGCGGTGCTCGCACGCGACGCGGGCGCGCGGATCATCGGCGGCTGCTGCGGTACCATGCCCGAGCATCTGGAACGGATGCGCGAGGCGCTGGAGACGCGCCCGAAAGGCCCCGTGCCCACGCTCGAGCAGATCACCGCGGCGCTTGGCGACTTCTCGTCCGCAAGCGACGGCACCGGCGAGGCCGAGCAGGGCGCGGCACCGCGCCGCCGTCGCCGCCGCCGGGGCTGAATGGCCGCGCGGCGCATCGAGCCCGGCCCGCCCTCGGCCCTGTCAGAAGAGCGAGGGCTGCGCCGGATCGCCCGATCCGGGCGGCGGTGCGAAGAGATCGGTGCGCAACTCCGGCAGCGCCTCGGCCAGCCCCTCGCGCCGGGAGGCCAGCGCGAAGCGCTGCGCCACGAGCGCGGCGTAGGGCCCCTCGCCCCGCATGCGCCGGCCCCAGTCGGAGGCGTAGTCGCGCCCGCCATGCATCTCCCGCAGCCGCGCCATCACGCGCCCCGCGCGATCCGGGTAGTGCTCGGCCAGCCAGTCCCGCCAGAGCTCGGAAACCTCCCGGGGCAGGCGCAGCATGACCCAGCTCGCCGCGACGGCGCCCGCCTGCCGCGCGGCCGCGAGGATCGACTCGAGCTAGGGGTCGGTGAGGCCGGGCACGACCGGCGAGACCATGACGCGCACCGGGACGCCCGCCTCGGACAGGCGCCGGATCATGGCGAGGCGCCGCGCCGGCGCGGGCGCGCGCGGCTCCATCCGGCGGGCGAGGCCCGCATCGAGCGTTGTGAGCGAAATGCCCACCCGCACCAGCCCCCGCGCCGCGAGGCGCGCGAGGATGTCGATGTCGCGCTCCACCACCGTGCCCCGCGTCACCACACCCACCGGATGCGCGAAGCGGTCCAGAACCGCGAGGCAGGCGCGCGTGTGCCCGCGGTCGCGCTCGACGGGCTGGTAGGGGTCGGTCGCGGTGCCGAGGGCGATCGTCGCGGGCCGGTAGGACGGGCGGGAAAGCTCACGCTCCAGCGCCGCGGCGATACCGGGCCGCGCCACGAGCCGCGTCTCGAAATCGAGCCCGGGCGAGAGGCCGAGATAGGCGTGGGTGGGCCGCGCGAAGCAGTAGACGCAGCCATGTTCGCAGCCGCGATAGGGGTTGAGCGAGCGGTCGAAGGGGATGTCGGGAGAGGCGTTGCGCGTGATCGCGCGCCGCGTCGCCTCTTCGGTCACGACCGTGCGCAGGACCGGCGTCTCCTCGGCGATGTCCCAGCCGTCCTCCACCGCGACCCGCGCATGGCGCTCGAAGCGGCCCGCGCGGCAGCTCGCGGCGCCGCGGCCGGGGCGGCGGGCAGGATCGATGAGAGGCACGTCGCGCTCCATGGGGCGAGCGTAGAACACAAGCAGAACATTCGCAACGCTGCGCGCGGGCGCGCCCGCGCCGCTCACAAAGCGCGGCCGCGTCGGTGCAGGCGCGGCGCATGTCGCAATCCGCCAAGTGCGGCTGCGACGAATTGACCAAACAGCACGAAGCAATACCGCCGCGCCAGACTGCGGCGGCGTCAGGGGAACGCGACATGGCCGAAGAAGAAGAAGACATCATCCTGTCCGAACTCGACGACGAGGAACTCGTCCAGCAGATGCACGACGACCTCTACGACGGTCTCAAGGACGAGATCGAGGAAAGCGTGAACATCCTGCTCGAGCGTGGCTGGCAGCCCTATGGCATCCTGACCGAGGCGCTCGTGGCCGGCATGACCATCGTGGGCAAGGACTTCCGCGACGGCATCCTTTTCGTGCCCGAGGTGCTTCTGGCCGCGAACGCGATGAAGGGCGGCATGGCGATCCTCAAGCCGCTGCTGGCCGAGACCGGCGCGCCGCGCATGGGCAAGATGGTGATCGGCACAGTGAAGGGCGACATCCACGACATCGGCAAGAACCTCGTCTCCATGATGATGGAGGGAGCGGGCTTCGAGGTTGTGGATCTCGGGATCAACAACCCGGTGGAGAACTACCTCGAGGCGCTGGAGGCCGAACAGCCCGACATCCTCGGCATGTCGGCCCTGCTGACGACCACCATGCCCTACATGAAGGTCGTGATCGACACGATGGTCGAGAAGGGCATCCGGGACGACTACATCGTGCTCGTGGGCGGCGCGCCGCTGAACGAGGAATTCGGCCGCGCGATCGGGGCGGATGCCTATTGCCGCGACGCCGCCGTGGCGGTCGAGACGGCCAAGGACTTCGTCCTGCGCAAGCACAACCAGATGACCGCGGGCGCCTGATACGCTCCTGTCTTTCGCTGCCGGCGCGCGCCCCCCAAGGGGCGCGCCGGCCTTGGCCCGCGCGGCTTGGCGGGGCGGGGCGGCACCTTCCCGCGGGCCGGCAGGCAGACTAGGTTCAGCCCATGACGCCCGAGACGCCCGCCACCCTGCCTGACGACGCCACGCTCACCCGCGAGGGGCGGAGGACCGTGCCCGCGCGGGCGGGGCGGGTGCTGCTGATCGCCTGCGGCGCCCTCGCGCGCGAGATCCTGGACCTCAAGGCCGCGAATGGCTGGGAGCACCTGGAGCTGCACTGCCTGCCGGCGATCCTGCACAATCACCCCGACCGCATCCCCGAGGCGGTGCGCGAGGCGGTCGCCCGCCACGGGAACGGTTTCGCACGGATCTGCGTGGTCTATGCCGATTGCGGTACCGGCGGCCATCTCGCGGCGGTCTGCGAGGAGCTCGGCGTGGAGATGGTCGCGGGGCCGCACTGCTACAGCTTCTTCGAGGGCAACCGCGCCTTCGCGACCCGCGCCGAGACGGAATTCGCCGCCTTCTATCTCACCGATTTCCTCGTCCGGCAGTTCGACGCCTTCGTCTGGGAACCGCTCGGTCTCGACCGCCACCCGGAATTGCGCGACAGCTATTTCGGCCATTACGAAAAGCTCGTCTACCAGGCGCAGACCGACGATCCGGCACTGACCGACCGCGCCCGCGACTGCGCCGTGCGGCTCGGGCTGCCGTTCGAACGCCGGTTGACGGGATACGGCGACCTCGAGGGAACGCTCGCCCACTGGGCGAGGCAGGGCTGACGGGCGGCGCGTCCGGGGCGGCTGCGGCGCCGCGCGACAGTCCCACGGCAGCCCGGCACGCTCCAGGACTGCGCGGGGCTTTGCCGTGCGCGGTGCCCCTTACATCCCGGCCGCGCTTTCGCGGATGCGCTCGATCATGGCGCGCAGCCCGTTCGAGCGCTGCGCCGAAAGATGATCGTTCAGTTCCAGCCGCGCCAGTTCCGCCCGCGCATCGACGGCGGGCACCTCGTCCACGGGCAACCCGTTGTAGAGTTGCCGCAGCACCGCGATCAGCCCGCGCACGATCAGCGCGTCGCTGTCGCCGTCGAAATAGAACCGGCCCTCCTCGGCCCTGGGATGCAGCCAGACCTCGCTCGCGCAGCCGTCGACCTTGGTGGCCGGCACCTTGAGCGCCGGGTCGAGCGGATCCATCGCCTTGCCCTGCTCGATCACGTAGCGATACCGGTCCTCCCAATCGTCGAGGAACTCGAAATCCGCCACGATGTCCTCGAAGGCCCCACTCGCCATCGCCTGATCCCCTGCATGTGCTGTCACTCGTGACCTAGGCGCGCCGGGCGGGCGGGTCCAGCCCCGCCTTGCCGCTTTTCAAGCCCGCGACGATGCGCTACTCGGAGGGAAAGGCGGGAAAAGGGGCAGTGTCCATGCGCAGATCGGTGACCGTGCTCGTGCTGGCGGCGACCCTCCTGGCGGGCTGTGCGACCGTGCGCGAGTCGCGCCTCAACCCGTTCAACTGGTTCGGCCGCTCCGTCCCCGTCGAGGCCGCGGGCGACACCAACCCGCTGATCCCGCAGCGGCGCGCCTTCGCCCGTCCCGAGGACGTCTATCGCGGCGTGCCGATCGACCAGATCACCGAGCTTCGCGTGGAGCCGATGCCGGGCGGCGCCATCGTGACGGCCACCGGCCTCGCCGCGCGCCAGGGCCCCTACGAGGTGCGGCTCGTGCCCCTCGGCGATCCCGACCGCGCGGATCTGCGTGCCTACAGCTTCAACGTGATCTATCCCGCCTACCGCACCGCGGTGGGTCCGGCCCGCTCGCGCGAGGTGACGGTGGCCACGTTCCTCTCGGACGGAGAACTCGAGACCGTGCGCACGATCCGCGTGCAGGGCGCGCGCAACGCGCGCGAGTCGCTGCGCTGAAGGACCGGCTCAGCCCTCGGGCAGGTCCACCACGGCCACGTTGCGCCCCTTCGCGGCCAGCGCGATGCCCCCCTCGCAAAGCCGCAGCGCGTCGGCGCCGAACACCTCGCGCCGCCATCCCCTGAGCGCGGCCACGTCGCGCGCGCCGCCCGCGAGCGCGTCGAGATCGGCGGCCGAGGCGATGAGTTTCGACGCGACGCCCGCCTGCTCGGTCTTGGCCTTCAGAAGCACCCGAAGCAGATCGGCCAGTGCCGGATTGGCCTGCAGCTTGTCGCGTCCGCGCTCGGGCTGCGGCAGATCCTGCTGGGGGCATTCCAGACCCACGCGGACGGCCGTCAGGATCCCCTCGGCGATCTCGCCCTTGCGCGCCTCGCGCAAGAGCAGGCGCGCGCGCGACAGCTCCTGCTGGTCGCGCGGCTTGGTCGAGGCAAGCTCCAGCAGCGCGTCGTCCTTGAAGACGCGCGAGCGCGGGATGTCGCGCGATTGCGCGTAGCCTTCGCGAAAGCGGGCAAGCTCGCGCACCACGGCAAGAAAGCGGGGCGAGTCGTTCCGCGTCTTGATGCGCTTCCACGCATCCGAGGGGTGCAGCTCGTAGGTGGCCGGATCGGTGAGCGTCGAAAGCTCCTCCTCGACCCAGCCGGTGCGGCCGGTCTCCTTCAGTCGCCTCGCCAGATGCTCGTAGATCCGGCGCAGATGGGTCACGTCGGCCAGCGCGTAGGTTTTCTGCGCGTCGGTGAGCGGGCGGCGCGACCAGTCGGTGAAGCGCGAGGACTTGTCGAGCGGCGCCTTTGCGATCTTGCGCACCAGCGTCTCGTAGCCCACCTGCTCGCCGAAGCCGCAGACCATCGCGGCGACCTGCGTGTCGAAGAGCGGCTTCGGGATCACGCCCGCATCCACGTAGAAGATCTCCAGATCCTGCCGCGCGGCATGAAAGACCTTCACCGTGCCCTCGTGGCGGAAAAGCTCGTAGAGCGGCGCGAGCTCCAGATCGCCCGCGATCGGATCCACCAGCACCGCGTCGGCGTCGGCGTCGTCCTCGCCGGGTATGGCGAGCTGCACGAGGCAAAGCTTCGAGTAATAGGTCCGCTCGCGCAGGAACTCCGTGTCGACGGTCACGTAGGGGCGCGTCATCGCCTCCCGGCAGAAGGCGGTCAGCTCTTCGGTGTTGGTCAGTGTGCGCATGAAACCCTGTCGCTTGAAACCTTCGCTCGTGGCCTGCCCGTCCTCGCGAGCGGGCGGCCGGGTGGTCGTAAGCCATGGCGGCGCGGATGAAAAGCGCCGCTCACAGCAGACGTACCGGCGTCGTGTCGCCGGCCGCGAAACGCCGAAGCACCGCGGGATAAAGGCGATGCTCGGCCGCCAGAACCCGCGTGGCCAGCGTGCCGGGGGTGTCGTCAGGCTCCACCGGTACCCGCGCCTGCCCGAGGATCGGGCCGTCGTCGAGCGCGGCCGTGACCTCGTGCACGGTGCAGCCATGCGCCTCGTCGCCCGCGGCGAGCGCGCGGGCATGCGTGTCGAGCCCGCGGTATTTCGGCAGAAGCGAGGGGTGGATGTTGAGGATCCGCCCGGCCCAACGGCCCACGAAGCCTTCGCTCAGCACGCGCATGAAGCCCGCGAGGCAAAGAATGTCGGGCCGGGCCGGGGCGAGCGCGGCGTCGAGCGCGGCCTCGAAGCTTTCGCGGTCGGGAAACTGCGTGTGATCCACCACCGCCGTGGGCACGCCGAGCGCCTCGGCCCGCGCGAGCCCGCCCGCGCCGGGGCGGTTCGACAGGACCAGCACGGGGCGGGCGGGATGATCGCCCGCCATGCTTTCCACGAGGCGCACCATGTTGGAGCCGCCGCCCGAGATCAGGATGGCGACCCGCCGCGTCACCCGAGCGCGCCCCGGTAGGCGACCCCCTGCCCCGCGGTGACCCGGCCGATCCGGTGCACGGTCTCGCCCTCGGCGCGCAGCAGCGCGGCCAGCGCGTCGGCCCGGTCGGGCGCGACCACCGCCACCATGCCGATACCGCAGTTGAAGCTGCGCAGCATCTCGGCGCCGTCCACGCCGCCCTCGGTCATGATCCAGCCGAAGACCGGCGGCAGCGCCCAGGCGGCCAGATCGATCTCGGCGCCGAGCCCCTCGGGCAGGACGCGCGGCAGGTTCTCGGTGAGCCCGCCCCCGGTGATGTGGGCGAGTGCCCGAACGCCGCCCGCGCACCGCGCCGCGAGCGCGGGTTTGACGTAAAGCCGCGTGGGAGTGAGAAGCGCCGCGCCGAGCGATCCCGCGCCCCAGGGGCACGGCGCGTCCCACGCGAGTCCCGCGCGCTCGGCCACCAGGCGCACGAGCGAGAAGCCGTTCGAATGCACGCCGTCCGAGGCGAGGCCCAGCAGCATGTCGCCCTCCGAGACGCCCGACGGAAGCGCCTGACCGCGTTCCATGGCGCCCACGGCGAAGCCCGCGAGGTCAAAGTCGCCGGCCCCGTACATGCCCGGCATCTCCGCCGTCTCGCCGCCGATGAGCGCCGCGCCCGACCGCGCGCACCCATCCGCGATCCCCTCGATCACGTCGGCCGCCGCATCGGGCTCGAGCCGCCCGGTCGCGAAATAGTCGAGAAAGAAGAGCGGTTCCGCCCCCTGGCAGACGAGGTCGTTCACGCACATCGCCACGAGATCGATCCCCACGCCCGCGAGCGTGCCGGTGTCGATGGCGATGCGCAGCTTGGTGCCCACCCCGTCGGTCGCAGCCACGAGGACCGGGTCCGCGTAGCCCGCCGCCTTGAGGTCGAAGAGCGCGCCAAACCCGCCGAGCCCGGCCATGACGCCCGGCCGCGCGGTGCGCGCGGCGGCGGGCTTGATCCGCTCCACCAGCGCCTCGCCGGCGTCGATATCGACGCCCGACCGGGCGTAGGTCAGTCCGTTCTTCTGGGTCATCGGCTGTGCTCCGGGCGGCTCGCGGGTGTGCGAGGGCGTATCCCAACGCTCCGGACCCCGCAACTCCCGCGGCCGCGCCATTCACTCGCCCGGTCAGGCGTCTTTCGGCTCGAAGACGAGGCTCGTGCCGTTGATGCAGTGCAGCACCTGCCCCTCGACCAGCAGGATATGGCCAAGATGGCTTCCGCAGCGGCGGCAATGCGCCTCGATCTCGGGTTTGGCGACCGGCTCGTCCTGCGATGTTCCGGCGCTCATGTCCGTAACCTGCACCTCGAAATACTGGATCCCGGTGAGGACGGCGTTGGGCTCGCTGTGGCGGAAGAAGACCCAACCCTTGTCGAGCGGTTCCTTGTACCGCGCGTCGTAGGCGGGCAGGTCGCACCCCCGGCAGCGGTAAAGGCCGGCGCGGCCTTCCGTCACCAATGGGCTCGTGTGCGGGCGCTCGGTGACTTCCTCGCGCAGAACGCGGAATTCCGTGTCGTCGAGCATGGCGCGCCACTCGGCCTCGCTGCGCTGGATCTCGAAGGTGAAGCCGTCGCCGGCGGTGGCGGCATCCGCGGAACGCGGCCGGCCGGCCGCCAGCGTCGCGGCCGTCGCCGCCGCGGATCCCAGAAAACTGCGGCGGCCCAGCCTGGCGTGATGTGCGTCGGTCATGGCATCTGTCTCCCTCTTGCGTGTCCGGACAGGCTACACCCGCCGCCCGCTCACACGCGACGAAACCCGTCGTGAGCCGGACGCGCGCCGCGCGCACGCCGCCGTGCGCAAGGCTGCGGTGACTCGTCGCGGCCCTGTAGGGTGGTCGTGAACGCCGCCGGCAAGCCGCGCGTCGCGGACCAGGGCGCGCCCGGACACCGAGGCCGTGAAAGGCCATGATCGCAGGCGCAACGCGCCGCTCACGGGACGTTCACCCGTGATCCTCGCAAGGTGTTTTGTGCGTGAACGGCCCGTGGACCTAGCGTCATCCCTGCCTGAACATCAACGAAGGAGGGCAACATGAAACTGAACCTGAAAACCGTCATCTCCGGCCTCGTCGCCGCGAGCGCACTTTCCACTTTTGCCGTCGCTCAGGGCAGCGGCGACATGGAAAGCAACATGCAGGAGGGCGACTACCGCATCGAGATCATGGCCAAGGGCGACGCGCCGGTGGGCTATCGCATCTTCGCGGACGGCAACATCGTCCAGCTGCACGAATGCGGCATCGGCATGGAGGACTCGGTCTACGACAACAACGCCGCCGGGACCGTGTTCGACGGGCGCGACTGCTTCCAGGTGAGCGGGACCCTGCGCAACATCCAGGTGACCGACCGCGCGAACGCGACCATCCTCGTGAACGGCGAGGAAGTGTAAGGCCCCGGGCTCCAGCGGGGCGCGGCGGCACCGCCGCCGCGCCCTGCCCCGCCCCGCACGCGGCCCCACCGCCGGGCGGACTTGACCTGACCACCCGCCCCTGCCAATCAGATCGCGGCGGGCCTGTAGCTCAATCGGTTAGAGCAGAGCGCTCATAACGCTTTGGTTGGGGGTTCGAGTCCCTCCGGGCCTACCAGTCCTCTCGAGACATGCGCTGGCATCACGCGACACCCCCGGCGTGCAAACGGCCGGGCGCGGGTCGCGCCCGGCCGTCGCCGGTTTCGGATCCTCTTGGTCAGGCGATGATCAGATCGTCTGCCAGATCCACGGTGGTGCCGAGGCCGAGAAGCGTTACCGTGTCGCCTCCGCCGAAATCGAACACCACATCCGCTCCCGACAAGCTCGCGAAAGTGGCGACCACGCTCGCCGCATCGGTCTCGCCGCCCGTAAGCGTCGAGGACAGGAACATCCGGTCCTCTCCGATCACGAAGTCCGCGACGCGGTCGGCACCTATTCCGGTCTCGTTGAAAATGAAGAGATCGGTGTTGCCGCCCCCCAGCAGGTAGTCGTCTCCGGCATCGCCGCGAAGCCGGTCGGCGCCGTTGCCCCCGTTGAGAACGTCATTTCCGACACCTCCGAACAACTGATCGTTGCCGCCTCCCCCGATCAAGCGATCGTTTTCGGCATTGCCGAACAGCACCGAGCCTCCGGAGCCGTCAAGCAGGGTGTCTGCTCCCGTGCCGCCATACATCTCGTTACGCTCCGTGCCGCCGGACGCGACAAGCGTATCGTCGCCCGCATCACCGACAAACCGGTTGGCCCCGGACCCGTCCACCAGACGGTCGTTGCCCTCGCCGCCATTCAGGATGTCGTCGCCGGAGCCACCATCGAGCGTGTCGTCGCCGCCGAGGCCGATCAGCACGTCGTCGTCGTCGCCGCCATCGATGACGTCATTGCCGTCACCCCCGTTGAGAACGTCGTCTCCCGCACCGCCGTCGATCGTGTCGTCGCCGCCCAGACCCTGAACGCTGTCGTTGCCGCCAAGCGCGAGTATCTCGTCGGCGTTCTCGGTGCCCAGGAGATCGTCGTCGCCTTCGGTTCCGGTGATGACGCCCGGCGGTGCCGTTGGCGCGTCATAGTTCGCGAGCAGGAAGTCCTCGATCGCGAGGGCCTCATCCACGCCGTTGAGCGTCGCGACATCGGTGCCGTCGATGCTGACCGTCAGGTTGCCGGCATCCACGGTCTGCGTCACCAGCGTGTCGAAGGTCACGTCGTCCACGCCGTGGTTGATCAGCCCGAGGATGTCCGTGCCGACCTCGAAGTCGTTGATCGTGCTCGCCACGAGGCTGGCCAATGCGGTGGCGTAGCCCACCACGAAAAGATCGGTCCCCGTGTCGCCGGTGAAGGTGTTGCCGCCGCGGCCAGCGAGGTGATCGTCCCCCGCGGTCCCGGTCAACGTCTCGCCGGCCGCCGCGATATCGATCTCCTCGTAGTCCATGAGGAGTTCGGTGCTGTAGAGCGTCGCGGGCTTGATGTCGCCCTTGACGTAGAAGGAAACGTCGAAGTTGTCGGTCAGGTTGAGACCGTTTTCAGACACTTCGCCGGCGTTGTTCATCCATCCGGCGCTGATCGACAGCGGCGAGACCGGGAACTCCCAGTCGAGCAGGTTGAGAACCGTCTGCGTTTCCGCGCCCGTCTCGTACTTGATCTCGTCCTGCCGGGGCGGCGGGGGCGAGCTGGGATCGGTCGTCACCTCCACGCCCGGCAGATCCTGCCCGTACTTGTTGGGCTTGAGCCGCCAGCGCGGGCCGGTGTCGTAATCCGTTTCCGTCTCGTTCAGCACCGGCTCGAAGGGCTCCCGGTCCATCGTGGTGTACCAGGCGTTGGTGAAGCCCTCGGCCCCGTCGTTCGCGCCGATCGCGGCGATGTCGCTGGCCGCCCACTGGTCCGCGAGCAACTGGTCCTTCAGGATCGTGCCGGCGGGATAGAGCGTGCCGTCGCCCGCGTAGTAGTCGTCGGTCGAGACCCAGACCTCGCGCGGCCCCTGCCCGTCGAGATTGTAGTCCGGAACGATCTCGTAGGTCGGCAGCGTGCCGATCGCCGACTCGTTCTCGTAATCCTCGGGCCGGACCTGGTCGTTGGGGTTGTTGGTGATCGTGTGATGGGTCACCAGCTCGGCCGAGGTGATCCGGTAGAGCGGCATCACGTCGGGATCTTCCGAGGTCGGCGTCTTCCACTCGTCCGGCAGCGGCATTTCCACCTCGAGGCGGATGTCGTTGGGACGCTTCACCATGTTGCCCCACCGGTAGAGGAGCTTGCCGTCGTCCTTCAGCGTCACGGAGTAGTCCGTGCTCACAGCGATGTCCGCGGCGATGGTGGTCTCGTTCGGGGCGAGCACGTCCTTGATGTCCTCGACGCCGTCGCCGTTCACGTCGCCCACGATCGGGATCACGTCGGCGACGAACTGCCCGTCATAGGTGCCCCCGACGATCACGAGGTTGTCGTCCAGCGGATACTCGGCATCCGGGTCGCCGGGGTAACGCTGGTCCGACAGGATGTTCTGCATCACGATATAATGCTCGGTGGAGGCTTTCACCGAGTTGCCGCCGAGGCCGGCGAGCCAGGTGCCGAGAAGCGCCGGGGCCTTGAACTCGTCCGTCGGTGCGTCCGACAGCACAAGGCCTATCTGTTCGCCGCCGTCGCCGAGCAGATCGCCCGCGAAGCCCTCTTCGTATTCGGGGTTGAGGACGAAATCCTTCTGCACGGCGCCGTCGAAATCGGTGACGAGGAAGCCGAACTCGCTGTTGATCGGGTAAAGGCTAACACCGTCGTTGGTGACCTTCGGATCGGCGGTGAAGTCGATGACCGGGGTTTCGCCCGGCGGCACGTCACCCTGCGTGAGCCCGTCGAAGGTACCGGTGACATCATTGGTGCTGAAGACGTGGACCACGCTGTAGTCCGGCGTCGTGTTCAAAGGTTGGTCGAAATCCTGAACATTCTCGGGATTGATCGGTGTAGCCATTCTTCCCTCCACTCCAAAACCATTGGCGAACAATAAAGTGCCGACGTCGCAATCACATCCGGGACCAGACGACTCGCTTCCGCGCGCTCACTCCGCCATGGAAAACGCTAGGCGCGGCCCGGTGGGGGGGCATTGATAGATATCAACGTGACGCCAGCACCGGCACGGGATCGTACATCGGCGCACTCTCTGGCCTGTGCCCGCTGCCGCGGCGGAACATGCGCCGGGACGCCTGTCCGCGCCCGCCGTGACGGGGCCGCCCCTTGGCCCGCGGCCGCACCCGGAGGACGCGGCCCGGGTCTGCCGCGCGCAGCCTAGGGAACAGTTGCACGGCGCGCGCTCCGACATGGCCCGCGAGGCCTGGGAAATGAGTGCTCGGGCGGGTCGGACCGCCATTTCCGCAGATGTCGACGTGCGAAGAAATGGCCGCTTTGCAGTCATCGGGCCAATCTTGCGCCGAAAGCCCGCATCGAGGTTTGGATCGCAAGCAATTCCCGCCGGCAGATGTGCCGCCGGGATTTGAAGTCAGTCGCGCCCGAACCACTCGCATGCAGGACGCAGATGCATGGCCGGTGCGCGGCGGTCAGCGGCGCGAACCTGCCCCGTTGCCACCGCCATGGCCGCCATTACCGTTACCATGGCCGCCACCGCCGTGGCCGCCATCGCCACCGCCATTGCCGGAGCCGCCATGGCCGCCGCCACCACCACCACGACCGGACCCGTCCGTGTCGAGCTTGCCATGCGCGTTTCTGGCCAGCGCGCCGCGCATCTCGTCTTCGCCCGGGGTATCGGCGCTGCGCGCCTGGTTCGCGTCGTGATACTTGGACAGGACGGTATCGTCCTCGCCCGCCCACGGATTGCCGTGGTCCGCCTGCAGCGGTGCGCCAAGGCATAGCGTTGTTGCGACGAAGGTCGCGGCCAGTGTCGATCGTTTCATGAAAGTCTCCTCGCTCAGGTCAGCCCCCCACCTGAAACGGGAAGATATCACACATAACGCAATCGTGATATAACAAATATGGAATTCGTTGCGGCCTGCGCAGGAAACCGCCGGCACGGTGCGGCGGCGTCCGGCTCAACGCAGCGGGTGCAGGTTTTCGGCCGGCACCGTCGCGCGCACCTCCCGTCCCATCATCGAGAACAGGACCCGCAACCGCGCCGGTTCGTCCATCGCCTCGATCCGGCCCGCGAGATCGGTGAAGGGCCCGGCCACCACGCGCACCCGGTCGCCCTCCGCGAAGCAGGGCGCGCCGATAAGCCGGCCCTCTTCATTGCAGCGCGCGCGCAGCACGTCCACGAAGCCCGCAGGCAGCGGGCTCGGCCTGCGCTGGGCCGTCTGCACCAGACGCGCCACGCCGCGCGTGCCCTGCACCGCGCGCCAGGGGCCCGCCCGGGGCGTGGCGCGGACGAAGAGGTAACCGGGAAACAGCAGGCGGCGCAGGCCGCGCAGCCGGTGGCCCCGGCGGCTCGTCTCGAGGCGCCAGGGGGCGAAGGTGTCGAAACCCTGCCGGCCGAGATGGGTGACGGCCATGGAAAGACCGTTCGGCTTGAGCTGCGCGACGAACCACCCATCGCTGTCGGCCCGGGTAACGGAGATGTCGGCGACGGCGTGCAAGCTCATGTTTTCGGGCCACTCCTGTGCGTGTGGGAAGGCTCCGGAAAACTGGTTAAGACACCGTTAATGGGCGACGTTAAAAAAGAATTGACCCGCATGGCGGGAATCCGCGAAAGTCGTTCCATGACCGCGCCGCGGATATCACGGGCGCCCTGACCGGGCGACTTCCGCTGCGGTAGCCATGGCGCGCCGCCCCCCCCGCGCGCCGCCTTTCCGATCATGAACGACGCCCGCCCCATCGACGCGCCGCCCCATGCCGCGCTTCTTCGCCGCCGGATCGCGTCGCGCGACGCGGTTTTCGGCGTGGTGGGCCTGGGCCATGTCGGCCTGCCGCTCGCGGCGGCGGCGGCCGGCGCGGGGCTTTCCACGCTCGGCTTCGACATCGACGACGCGACCTGCGCGGCGCTCATGCGCGGCGAAAGCCATTTGCGGCACTTCCCCTCCGAGGGGATCTCCGGGCCCGTCGCGGCGGGGCGGCTTCGGGCCACCACCGATGTCGCGCGCCTCGCGGAGCCCGACGTGCTGGCGATCTGCGTGCCGACGCCGCTCACCGACGCGCGGGAGCCCGATCTCGGCCCGCTGACGCGCGCCGCGCGGGACATCGCCACGCGGCTGCGGCCGGGGCAACTCGTGATCGTCGAGTCGACCACCTATCCCGGCACCACCGAGGAGGTCGTGCGGCCCATCCTGGAGGCGGGCGGCCTCGTCTGCGGGCATGACGTCTTCCTCGCCTTCGCGCCGGAGCGCGAGGATCCCGGCAACACCGCCTTCGGGACGCGGAACACCCCCAAGGTGGTCGGCGGGTCCTGCCCGGAGGCGCGGCGGCTCGCCCGCGACCTCTACGGCCTTTTCACCGACCGCGTCGTCACCGTGTCCGACACCCGCACCGCGGAGGCGGTGAAGCTGGCCGAAAACGTGTTCCGCGCGGTGAACATCGCGCTCGCGAACGAGCTCAAGGACGTGCTGGAGCCGATGGGCGTGGACATCTGGGAGGTGATCGAGGCCGCGGCCACCAAGCCCTTCGGCTACATGCCCTTCCATCCGGGGCCGGGCCTTGGCGGGCACTGCATCCCGGTGGACCCCCACTACCTTGCCTGGAAGGCGCGCGCGCATGGGCGGGCCGCGCGGGTCGTCGAGCTTGCCGCGGAGATCAACGCGGCGATGCCCGGCCGCGTCGCCGCGCGCGTCGCCGAGGCGCTCGCGCGGCGGGGCGGGACGGGCGTGCGCGGCGCACGGATCCTTGTTCTGGGCGTGGCCTACAAGAGGAACGTGGCCGATGTGCGCGAAAGCCCCGCGCTGCGGATCATCGAGCGGCTCGAGGCGATGGGCGCGGCCACGGATTTCCACGACCCGCAGGTCGCGCGCCTGCCCGCCCTCGCCGCGCATCCCGGCCTCTCGGGCCGCGCGGGCGTGGCGTGGCGCGACGACCTCGCCGCGGGCTATGACGCGGCGCTCGTCGTCACCGACCACGACGCGGTGGATTACCGCGCGGTGGTGCGCCATGCGCCCCTCGTCGTGGACACGCGCAACGCCTGCCGCCGCGCCGGGGCATCGGGCGCCAACCTCGTGCTCGCCTGAGACGAGATGGCCGGAGGCTCCCGGATCGACTGCGTGGTGGGCGCCCGGCCCAATTTCGTGAAGATGGCGCCGATCCTCCGCGCGCTCCGCGCCGAGGGCATCTTCGCGCCGCGGCTCTTGCATACGGGGCAGCACTACGACCCCGAGATGGACGCGGTGTTCTTCGAGGAGCTCGGGCTGCCGCGCCCCGACGTGCATCTCGGCGCGGGCGGCGGCACGCAGACGGTGCAGACCGCCCGGATCATGGAGCGGCTCGACGCCGCTTTCGCGACCGATCGCCCGGCGCTCGTGCTGGTCGTGGGCGACGTGACCTCCACCCTCGCCGCCGCGCTCGTGGCCGCCCAGCACCGGATCCCGCTCGCCCATGTGGAGGCGGGGCTTCGCAGCGGCGACCGCGCCATGCCCGAAGAGATCAACCGGCTCGTGACCGACCGGCTCTCCGATCTGCTGCTGACCACGGAACGCGCGGCGCAGGGCCGTCTTGAGGCGGAGGGCGTGTGCAGGACGCGCATCCGCTTCGTCGGCAACGTGATGATCGACACGCTGTGCGAGGCGCTGCCGCGGACCCGCCCGGCGGCCGAAACCATCGCCGCGCAGGACGGCGCGGGGCGGTTCGGCAGTGCCTGGCGCGCGGGCTTCGGCGTCGTCACGCTGCACCGGCCTTCGAACGTGGACGACCCCGCGCGGCTTTCCTCCGGCCTCGCCGCGCTGGAGGGGATCGCGGCGCGGCTTCCGCTGGTCTGGCCGCTGCACCCGCGCACCCGCGCGCGCCTCGCGGAGACGGCGCTCCTGCCGCGCCTCGAGGGCTGCAAGGGGCTGCTCGTCACGCCGCCGCTGGGCTACCTGTCGATGCTGGGGCTGCTGCGCGAGGCGCGGCTCGCGATCACCGACAGCGGCGGGGTGCAGGAGGAGACCACGGCGCTCGGCGTGCCGTGCCTCACGCTGCGCGACAGCACCGAACGGCCGGTGACCATCGCAGAGGGCACCAACACGCTGCTGGGAACCGACCCTGCCGCCCTCGGCCCGGCGGTGGCGCGGGCGCTCGCGGGAGGGGCCGGGCCGGTCCGCCGCCCCGAACTCTGGGACGGGCGCGCGGCCCCTCGCGTCGCCCGTGCCGTGCGGGACTTCCTGATCCCGGCCTGAGCGTGATGCGCATCCTGCTGCTCTGCCACTACTACCCGCCCGAGACGAACGCGCCCGCCGCGCGCAGTTCGGAACACGCGCGCCACTGGGCCGCGGCCGGGCACGAGGTGACGGTCGTGACCTGCGCGCCGAGCCATCCGCGCGGGCGGCTCTACCCGGGCTACCGGAACCGGCTCTTCCAGCAGGAGAGTTCGGAGGGCGTGCGGTTGGTGCGCGTCTGGAGCCACATCGCCCCCAATGCCGGCGTGTCGCGGCGCGCGGCGAGCCATCTTTCCTTCGCACTCTCGGCGCTGGCCGCCCTGCCCCGCCTCGGCCGGCCCGACGTGATCCTCTCCACCTCGCCGCAGTTCTTCTGCGGGCTCGCGGGCCTGCCCGCGCGGCGGATGACCGGCGCGCGCTGGGTGTTCGAGGTGCGCGACCTCTGGCCCGAGAGCATCCTGGCGGTGAACGCGATGACGCGCGGGCGCGCGATCGGGGTGCTAGAGGCGCTCGAGGCGCGCGCCTATCGCGCCGCGGACCACGTCGTGCCGGTGGCCGAGGGGTTCGTGCCCCACATCGCCGACCGCCGCGGCGGGGCGGAGGGGATCACGGTGCTGCGCAACGGCGTCGACCTCGCGGCGTTCCACCCCGCCGCGCAAGAGGACGCGGCGGGTGCGAAGGCGCGCTTCGGGCTCGCGGGGCGCTTCGTGGCCACCTATGCCGGCACGCACGGGATGGCGCACGGGCTCGACGCGGTGCTCGACGCGGCCGCGCTTTTGCGCCACGAGCCGGGGGTGGGCTTCCTGCTGGTGGGCGACGGGGCGGACCAGGCGCGCCTCGCCGCGCGCGCCCGGGCGATGGCGCTGCCCAACCTTCGGGTGGCCGGCCCGCTCCCCCGCGCGGAGATGCCCTCCGTCCTCGCGGCGAGCGACGCGAGCCTCGTGCTCCTTCGGGACCGGCCCGCCTTCGCACGGGTGCTGCCCTCGAAGCTCGCGGAAGCCATGGCGGCGGCGAAACCGGTGGTGCTGGGGGTGCGGGGCGCGGCGCGCGCCGAGCTCGAGGCCGCGGGGGCCGGCCTCGCGGTGACCCCCGAAAGCGCCGAGGAGATCGCCGCGGCGGTGCTGCGCCTTGCCCGCGATCCCGCCGAGGCCGCCCGCATGGGGCGGCGGGGCCGCGCCCATGCCGAGCGCCATTTCGACCGGCGCCGGATCGCGGCCGAGTATCTCTCGCTGCTGGAGGAGGTGGCGGCGGCATGAGCACCCTTGCCGGGCTGGCCCGCGCCTGCGCCTTCGGGCGGCACATGCCGCTGGAGAAACTCGCCCGGCGCGCCGAACTCGTCGCCCGCAGACGGCTCGCCGACCGGCTCGGGCCGCGCGCGCCCGCCGCCCCGGCCGCGCGGGCGGCCGCGGCGCCGCCGCAGCCGCTTTTCGCCCCGCGGCCCGGCTGCGCGGTGGCGCCGCGGGGCGCGGGCTTCGCGGTCACGCTTCTCAACCGGTGCGTGGAGATGCCGGGGCCCGGGATCGACTGGCAGGCCCCCGGCCCCGGCCCGCGCGCGCAGCTCTGGCGGATGACCCTGCATTACATGGAGTATCTCGAGGGCGCGGACGCCGCGCTCTGGGCTCGGCTGGTCTCGGACTGGCTCGACGCCAACGCGCGGCCCCGGCCCGGCGCCTGGGCGGATGCGTGGAACGCCTATGCGCTGGCCACCCGCGCCTGCGTCTGGATGGACGAACTCGCGCGGCGGCGGGCGCGGCTGCCGGCGTCCCTCGTCGGGCGGGCCGAGGAGAGCCTTCTCGGCCAGCTCGCCTTCCTCGCGCGGCACCTCGAGACCGATCTGGGCGGCAACCACCTGATCCGCGACCTCCGCGCCCTGATCCGGGGGGCGGCATATTTCGAGGGCCGCGCGCCCGAAGGCTGGCGCCGCCGCGCCGTGGCGCGCCTGCGCCGCGAGGCCGCCCGGCAGATCCTGCCCGACGGGATGCATTTCGAGCGTTCGCCCTCCTACCACTGCCAGGTGATGGCGGACCTCCTCGATTGCCGCGCCGCGCTGGGGGCGGAAGGCGCGTGGCTCGACGGCCCGCTCGCCGCCATGGCCCTCGCGGCGGCGGACCTCGCCCATCCCGACGGCGGCGTGGTGCTTCTGAACGACGCGGGGCTGTCCATGGCGCGTGCGCCCGGAGACTGCCTCGCAGCCTATACCCGCCTGATCGGGCCCGCGCCGGCACCGCGCGATACCTTCGCCTTTCCCGACGCGGGCTGTTTCGGGATGCGCCGGGGGCCGCTCTACCTAGTCGCCGATTGCGGACGGATCGCGCCGGACGATCTGCCCGCCCATGGCCACGGCGACGCGCTCGGCTTCGAGCTCTCTGTCGACGGCCGGCGGGTGATCGTGGACCAGGGCGTGTTCGAATATGCCGAGGGTCCGCGCCGCGACGCCGCCCGGAGCACGGCGGCGCACAACACGCTGGCGCTCGCGGGGGCGGAGCAGGCGGAGTTCTTCGGCGCCTTCCGCTGCGGCCGGCGGCCCGAGGTGACGCTGGAGCGGTGGGAGGCCGGGCCTAAGGGCATCCGCCTCGAAGGGCGGCATGACGGTTATCGCACCGCGCCGGGCCGGCCGGTCCACCGCCGCCGCTTCGATGCGCACGCAACCGGCGTCACGATCGAGGACCGGCTGGCGGGCGGCCCGACGGCCGATGCGACGGCGGGCTTTCTCCTGCACCCCGACATCCGCGCCGAGCCGGGCCCGGACGGAAAGGCGGTGCGGCTTCACCTTGAAGGGCGCGCCCGGCTCGTGGTGGCCGCCACCGCCCCCATCCGCCTGGAGCCCGCCATCTGGTGGCCCGATCTGGGGGTCGAGCGGCGCACGACCCGCCTCAGCGTCCTCGCCGGGCGCGGACCGCTTCGCCTGATCACCCGCATCACGCTTCTGGAAGGGAAGGCCCCATGAAACAGCTTCGCCAGGATTACCGCGGTGGCGCGCCCGAGGTCGTGGAGGCGCCCGCGCCCCGCGCCCTGCCCGGCCGCATTCTGGTCGCCACGCGCGCCTCGCTCATCTCCTCGGGGACGGAACGCCAGATCCTGGAACTCGCGCAGGCGACGCTCGCCGGGAAGGCCGCCGCGCGGCCCGACCTCGTGCGCCAGGTCGTCCGGACGGCGCGTCGCGAAGGGCTGCGGCGCACCGCCGAGAAGGTGCGCGCCAAGCTCGACGATCCCGCGGCGCCGGGTTACAGCCTTGCCGGCGAGGTGCTGGAGATCGGTCGCGGGGTCGCGGGGCTGGCCGTGGGCGACCGCGTGGCCTGCGCCGGCGCGGGCTTCGCCAGCCACGCCGAGATCAACGCCGTGCCCCGCAACCTCTGCGCGCGGATCCCGAAAGGCGTGAGCGACACGGAGGCGAGCTTCGCCACCGTGGGCGCGATCGCGCTTCAGGGCGTCCGCCGTGCCGCGCCCGCGCTCGGCGAGCGGGTGGCGGTGTCGGGGCTCGGGCTTCTGGGGCTTCTGACCGTGCAGCTGCTGAAGGCCAACGGCTGCCAGGTCCTGGGATACGATCCCGACCCCGCGCGCGCCGCCCTCGCGCGCGAGCTTGGCGCCGAACACGCCGTCAGCGCGGATCTCGAGGGCGCGGCCGCGGCCTTCACCGGCGGCGCGGGGGCGGATGCCGTGATCGTCACCGCCGCCACTCGGTCGAGCGCACCGGTCAACGCCGCCGCCGCGATCAGCCGGCTCGGCGGGCGCGTGGTCCTCGTGGGCCTGACCGGCATGGAGATCGACCGCGACCTCTTCTACCGGCGCGAGCTCGACCTGCGCCTCGCGCTCTCGACCGGTCCCGGCCGCCACGACCCGGATTACGAGATCGCGGGCCGGGACTATCCGCTGCCCCATGTCCGCTGGACCGGGCAGCGCAACATGGAAGCGTTCCTGGATCTCGTGGCCTCGGGCCGGCTGACGCCCGCGCCGCTCGTCAGCCACCGGTTCGCCATCGCGAACGCGGCGCAGGCCTACCACCTGCTGGGCGGCGGTGGGCCGCACCTCGCCATCCTGCTCGACTATCCCGCCCCACCGCGGGCCGCGCCCGCGCGCCACCTCTCGCTGTCGCGGACGGCGACGGACACGCGCCCGGGCGTGGGCTTCATCGGCTTCGGCAGCTACGCGCGCGGCACCCTCCTGCCGGCCCTGCGCGCCGCCAGCGGTACGACGCTCACCGCCGTGGTCACCTCGCGCGGCCTCTCGGCGCGGTCCGCGGCGGACAGCGCGGGCTTCGCCCGTGCCGCCACCGAGCCCGGCGCGGTTCTGGAAGATCCGGGAACGCAGGCGGTGGTCATCGCCACGCGCCACGACAGCCACGCGGGCTACGCGGCCGCGGCCCTGCGCGCGGGCAAGCATGTGTTCTGCGAAAAGCCCCTCGCGCTCGATCGTGAGGGGCTCGACGCCGTGCGCGCGGCGGCGGCAGAGGCGCCCGGGCTCCTGACGGTGGGCTTCAACCGCCGCTTCGCGCCGCTCATGGGCGAGATGAAGGCGGCGCTCGCCGGCATGGCGGGACCGCTCCAGATCCTCTACCGGGTCAACGCGGGGCCGCTGCCGCCCGAAAGCTGGATCCACGGCACGGAGGGGGGCGGACGGCTCCTCGGGGAATGCTGCCATTTCCTCGACGCGATGGCCCATCTCGCGGGCGCGCCCGCCGTTTCGGTCCAGGCCGTCGCGGCAAGCGGCGCGGGCGACGTGGTGTCCGCGCTTCTGCGTTTCGCCGACGGTTCCACCGGCGCGCTCGTCTACGCGCCCATGGGCGACCCGGCCCTCCCGAAAGAGCAGGTGGAGGTCTTCGCGGCCGGCCGGGCGCTCCGGCTCGAGGATTTCACGCGCCTCGAGATCGCAGCCTGCGGACGGCGAAAGGTCTTGCGCCGCAAGCAGGACAAGGGGCAGCGGGCGCTGATGGCGGCCTTCGTCGCGGCGATCCGCGAGGGCGGCGCCCCGCCGATCCCCGAGCCCGAGATCTTCGCCGCCACCGAGGCGAGCCTCGCGCTCGAACAGGCGGTCCGCACGGGCCGTGCCGTGCCCCTTCAGCGGCAGGACGGGACATGAGCGCGCCCGGCCGCCATCTCGCCTGGCGGGTCGGCCGGCGGGTCTACTGCGCCGCGCGCGGCGAGCAGCGCCGCGACACCATCGCCCGGAACGGCGAGGCGATGCTCCAGCGCCGCGCCATCGCGGCCACCGGCGCCGCGCGCCCCTTCGCCGTCCTCGACATCGGCGCGAACCGGGGCGCATGGACGGCAAGCCTGCTGGAGCAGCTTCCACCCGCACGGCGCGCGGCCGGGCGCCTTGCCGTGCACGCCTTCGAACCGGTCCGCGAGACCGCGGCGCTCTTTCGCGCCGAGATCGCGGCGCGCGCGGGGGCGGTCACGCTTCACGAGACGGCCCTGTCGGACACCGAGGGCCAGGCCGAGATCGCGCTGGAGGGGCCCGGCGCGGGGACGAACTCGCTCCACCCGTCGCGCCCCGGGCTGGCACGGCAACGCGTGCCGACCGCGCCACTCACCGCCGTCGCCGACGCGCTCGGCCTCGCCCGGATCCACCTGGCCAAAAGCGACACCGAGGGCCACGACCTGCGGGTGCTCACCGGCGCGCGCCCGCTTCTGGCCGCCGGGCGGATCGACATCTTCCAGTTCGAGTACAACCACCGCTGGATCTTCGGGCGGGCCTTCCTGCGCGATGTCTTCGACCTGATCGGCGGGCTCGACTATACGCTCGTCCGCGTGGATCCGGCCGCCTGCACCGTGTTCGAGGACTGGCATCCGGAACTCGAACGCTTCTTCCAGTCGAACTACGCGCTCGTCCATGCCCGCGCGCTCGACTGGCTTCCGCTCCGGCGCGGGCGCTTCGACCGATTCAACGTGCATGGCTGACGGCGCGGCCCGGGCGCACCCGTCCGTCGCGGTGTTTTTCGGTGCCTCCGGTCGCGCTCAGCCCGCCTCGGGCGCGGTCCGGAGCCTCGAGGCGCTGACGTGCGATCTGTCGGACGAATTCGCTCTCACGCTCGCGGCAAGCGCCGATGTGTTCTGCGCGACCGCGCGCGGCCTTTCACGCGTGGTGCTGGCGCCGGGCGGCGCGCGTTGGCACCCGGTCCGGCGCCTTCTGGCGCGCGGCGATTTCGACCTTGTCCATCTCAACAGCCTGTTCGACCGGGAAACCACGCTGCCCGTGCTGGCGCTGCGCCGCGCGGGGCTGGTGCCGCGCATGCCGGTCTTGGTCTCGCCGCGCGGCGAATGCGCGCCGGGCGCGCTCGCGCAGAAGGCCGGCGCGAAGCGCGCCTATCTCACGGCGCTCCGCCGCCTGGGGCTCCTGGACGACGTGTGGCTCCACGCAACCGCGCTGCAGGAACGCCGGGACATCGCCGCGCTCGGTCTTCCCGCGAGGGGCATCCTCGACGCGCCCGACACCGCGCAGCTCGCCCCTCCGCCCCAAAGTCTCAAGGGATCGAGACACCGCGGGGGACCGCTCAGGATCGTCTTTCTGGGGCGCGTCGCGCCCGTGAAGAACCTGGTCTTCGCGCTGGAGACGCTCACGCGCGTCCGCGTCCCGGTCGACTTCGACCTGATCGGCCCCGTCGTCTGCGCGCGGTACAAGGTAGCCTGCGACGCGGCGATTTCGCGGCTGCCGCGCCATGTGCGCGCGACCTGGAAGCCGTCGATCCCGGCGGAGGAACCAATATCCATCCTGGAGGCTTACGACGTTTTCTTCATGCCCAGCCTGAACGAGAGCTACGGCCACGCCATCGCCGAGGCGCTGGCCGCCGGCCTGCCCGTCATCACCAGCGACCGCACGCCCTGGCGCGGTCTCGCCGAGGCACGGGCGGGGTGGGACCTGCCGCTTGGCGAGCCCTCGCGCTTCGCTGCCGCGATCGATCGCTACGCCGCCCTGCCGCCCGAGGAACGGCAGCGCTGGCGGCGCGGCGCGCGCCGGCTGGCGGAGCGTCGCCATGCGGAGGCGGACGCGGCACGCGCCACCGCCGCCATGTTCCGCACCGCCATGGCGCCCGAGGCGCCGCGGCCGTGACGCCCGCCCAGAGACCGCGCTGGCAGATCGGCGCAACGCTTGTCCGCCCGGGCCGGGGCGGCATCGCCGCCGTGGCGCGCATCACGCTCCGCGCGCTTGTCGAGGCGGGGGCGGATGCGGCCCTTCTGTCATATCTCGACGACCGCCCCGGAATGGCGGCGGGCCGGACCATGCGCGTTGCGCGAGGAAGCCGCGCCCGGTTTGCCGCGGGCCTGCTGGCCGCCGCCGCCCGCAGCGACCTCTTCCTTTACGATTCCGTCGGCATGGCGCGCGCGCATCCGCGACTGCCGGGCCTGCGCCGGCCCTATGCCGTCTGGGTCCACGGGGTCGAAGTCTGGAACGGGCTGACCCCGGGCCGCGCCCGCGCGCTTCGGGGCGCGGATCTGCTCCTTGCCAATTCCCGCTTCACGCTCGCGCGTCTGGAGGCCCGCCACGGCCAGTTGCGCGCCGCGCGCGTCTGCGAGCTGGGCACGGAGGCTGACCGGCCGCCCGCCCCCCGGCCGCCCCGCCCGCCGGACGCGCCACTCGTGGTGCTCTGCCTCGGGCGGATCGACCGCGCGCAGATGTACAAGGGGCAGCGCGAACTCGTCGCCTGCTGGGCCGAGGTGGTGCAGGCGGTGCCCGGTGCACGGCTCGTGATCGCGGGCGGGGGCGACGGGGTGCCGCTCATCCGCGAGGCGGCCCGGCGCTCGCCGGCCGCGGGCTTCATCGAGGTGACAGGCCATGTGCGGGAAGGCGATCTCGAAGCGCTCTGGGCCCGCGCCGATCTCTTCGCCATGCCAAGCCGCGGCGAGGGCTTCGGCCTCGTCTATACGGAGGCGATGCGCCGGGGCCTTCCGGTGATTGCGTCGTGCCAGGACGCGGGGCAGGAGGTCAACCGGCACGGCGAGACGGGATTGAACGCTGATCTCGACGCGCCGGGGGCGCTGAGCGCGGCGCTGATCGCCCTGCTGCGCGATCCGGGGCTCCGCGCTCGGCTCGGCGCGCAGGGCGCGCGGCACTGGCAGGCCCGCTTCCGGTACGGCGCGTTCCGCGACCGCCTGCTGCCGATCCTCGACGAGTTCGCCGCCACGACCCGCCCCACGCCACGAGGGGCCCGCGCATGACCGGGCCCGGCGCATCCCGCCCCGCCGCCCTGCCCGAGCATCGCCCGCCCCTTCGCATCCTCGCCGTGTCGGCGCAGTGGCAGGGCGCGAACGACTACGCGCTGGTGCGCGCACTGCGCCGCGCGGGCCACTCCGTCCGGGCGATCGCGGAAGCCGAGTTCCTGCCCGCCTGGCGCGCGCCCGCGCTGCGCGCGCTGCGCCGCGCGCTCCGCCCGCGCCTCGTGCGCGAGTTCAACGCGGCGCTCATGGCCGAGGCCGAGGCCCTGCGTCCCGAGATGCTCTTCGTCTTCAAGGGACCGATGGTGGCGGCGCGCACGCTCGAGCGGTTGCGCGCGAAGGGCGTGATCTGCATCCAGTTCTTCCCGGATGTGAGCGTCTTCACGCACGGGCCGGAACTGCCGCGCGCGCTGCCCTGCTACGACTGGGTGTTCACCACGAAAAGCTTCGGGCTGTCCGACATGGCCGAACGCCTCGGCATCCGCG
Organism: Rhodosalinus sp. K401; assembly: GCF_041365735.1. Taxonomy (NCBI): domain Bacteria; kingdom Pseudomonadati; phylum Pseudomonadota; class Alphaproteobacteria; order Rhodobacterales; family Paracoccaceae; genus Rhodosalinus; species Rhodosalinus sp. K401. Next base: position 161,793 of record NZ_JBGFSI010000001.1, read on the forward strand.
ACGCGTCCTTCCTGCCGCACGCCTTCGACCCCGAAACCCACGCGCCAGCCGACCTTACCGAGGCCGACCGCGCGCGCCATGCCTGCGACGTGTCCTTCATCGGCGACCGCTCGCCGGAGAAGCAGCGCCTGCTCGCCGCGCTCGCCGCGGCCTGCCCCGACCTCGACCTGCGGATCTGGGGTCCCGACCGCTGGCGGCGGGCGCCGCCCGCGCTTCGCCGGACATGGCAGGGCGACCGTGTCACGGGGCGGGAATACGCCAAGGCCATCGGGCTTTCGAAAATCAACCTCGGGCTTCTGACCGAGCGCCAGCCCGGCGCATCGAGCGGCGACGTGATGACGGCGCGCAGCTTCGAGATCCCCGCCGCCGGCGGCTTCATGCTGCACCAGCGCACGCGCGAGGCGACCGCCTTTTTCGAGGAAGGGCGCGAGGCCGCCTTCTTCGACGGCCCCGACGAGCTGGTGCACGAGGTGCGGCGTTACCTGGCCGAGCCGGAGGCGCGGCTTGCCATCGCGGCGGCCGGCCGGCGGCGCGTGATCGCCGACGGCCACTCCGCCGACGACCGCGTCCACGCGATCGTGGCGAGATATCGCGACCTGCGCGCCCGACGGAAGCCTTGTGCGCCATGGACCTGACGCGCGGCGTCACCGCCGGGCGCGGGGGCGCTCAGGGGATCGACGTGCCGTCCGCCGCGCGCCGCCAGACGGTCCCGTCCGAGAAGGCAAGCGCCGGCCCGCCGATGTCGTCGGGCACGAATACGATGGCGCCCGCGCCGACCGCGACGGCATCGGGCAGCGCCGCGACGGAGAAACTGCCGACCCGCACGGGCCCTTCGGCGTGGATCGTGGCGCTCGGCGCGTCCGTGCCCACGCCGAGGCGCGGGCCTGCCGCATCCACCATCCAGCCGCCGGCGGTCGCGGCATGCCAGGCGCCGTCGTGGTAGTAGGCCGTCAGACGGAAACGCGCGGTCCCGCCCCCGTCCGCGCCACGAAACGCAAGCTGCCCGCGGGTTCCGTCGAAGGGGATGTAGTGGGCGAGCGCCGCGCTCGTCTCGCTGGCGAAACGCTTGCCGTCGGAGACGGCGAGCCCCTCGGGGAAGCTCGGCGGCGCGGCGCTTTTCGGCAGGCGCATCCGGTGCGTCGCCGGATCGGACAGATCCCCGCCATGCGCAAAGATCAGGTGATCCTCGTAAAAGCCCGGCCGACCGGGGGCGACCGACCATATCGCCGCGGGATGGAGCGCGTTTCCCAGCACCAGCGCGGCGTCCTCCCCCTCGGCGTGGAGCGGGCCCTGCGGCTGCGCCGCGCCCACCGCGACGTGCCCCGTGGCCGCGTCCACGGCAAGCGCGGGGCGCCAGCTCACGCCATCGGCCGAAACCTTCACGCGCCAGTTGTCGTCCCCCGCGAGGCCGAATTCCGCCCGGCCGGAATAGCCCGACTGGAACAGCACCGAGGCGGTAGCCGCGGCGTCCTGCTTGTTCAGCGTCAGCCGCACGCCGCCAGAGCCGGGCGTCACGTCGTCATGCGAGAAGAGAACGCCGTCGGACTTGACGGAAAGCCGGTTCACCGCGTCGGGCTCGGTATTCACGCCGAAAAGCGTCGCCATGTCGGAGCTCGCGGCGACGCGCCACGCCGCCCCGTCCCAGACCAGAAGCCTCGCCTCGTCCGCGACCCAGGCAAGCCAGCCCGCCTTCGGCGCGAAGAAATGCCACGCCCCGTCGAGGAAGGCGGCGAGCGCCTCCTCCTGCCCGGCCCAGGCGCCGGCCGCGGGCGCGGCCACGATGTGGCGGGTTCCGTCCGCGGGCGCGGGCGGCGGGCTCGTCTCGCCCCGCGAGGCGACGCCGATCTGAACCACCGCGTCGAGCACGCGCAGCGCCTCGTTGTGGGTGACATGTTTCTGGGCCTGGTTGGGCAGGATATAGGGAAGCCCCAGCGCGGGCGACTGATCCATGGGACGGCTCCTGGCTTGCCGGACCCGCGGGGGCGCGGGCGCGGCGTGTTCGGGTGGCGGTGATCTCGCGCAGAAAGCTTGAGACCGCCCTGCCTCACCGCACGCAGGCAACGGGGCTTCTGGGGGCGGGGGTGCGCCTCGCCGCCGTCCGCGCGGTCAACCTCGGCGCCGGGATCGCGCTGACCGTGCTGCTCGCCGGGGCGCTCGGGGCGGATGGCTACGGGCAATATCTCTTCGCGCTGGCGCTTGCGCAGATCCTCGCGATGCCGGTGCTTGCAGGGCTGCCCACTCTGGTCGTTCGCGAAACGGCGGTCGCGCGCGCAACAAACGACCGGGCCACGCTGCGGGGGCTGCGCCGCTGGGCATTCGGCCTCGTCGCCGGGACGAGCGGGTTGCTCGGGCTCGCGGCGCTCGGCTGGGCCCTCGTCGCGGCCCCCACCGGTGGCGGCGCGGGCGTGGCGCTTCTGGCCGTGCCGCTCGTCGCGGGCCTCGGATTTCTTCGCGTCGCGGCGTCCCTTCTGCAAGGTCACGAGAAACCCTTCGCGGGCGCTCTGCCCGACGGCGCGCTCCGCCCGCTTCTTCTTCTGGCTTTCGTCGCGCTGGCGCTGGCCGCCGGGGGCCTTTCGCCTGCGGGCGCCATGGCGCTTCACGCGGGTGCGGTGGCCGGGGCGCTTGCGTGGACGCTCCTTGCGATGGCGCGCCTTGCGCCGGCGCCGGCCACTGCTCACCCCCGTTACGCCGCCCGCGCCTGGCTGCGAAGTCTCCTGCCGCTCTCGCTCATCACCGCCGCGGCCCTCGTCAACGCCCGGCTCGATCTCTTGATGCTGGGTGTTCTGGAGGGGCCCGAAAGCGTCGCCGTCTACGGGATCGCGGCGCAGATCGCGGGCACGGCGCTCATCGGCCGGCAGATCGTGGCGACGGTGCTGCAACCGCGCCTCGCCCGGCTCTGGGCGGCGGGGGCGCGGGACGAACTGCAGGCCCTCGCGACCCGCGCGGCGCGGCTCGCCGCCCTGTCGGTCGCCGGCGCCGCGCTTGCTGTGGCCCTCGCCGGTCCGCCGGCGATCGAGGCGCTGGTCGGCCCCGCCTTCGCCACGGCGGCGCCGCTTGCGGTCTTCCTCTGCGTCGGCCTGCTGGTCGTCGCCGCCACGGGGCCGGCCGACGCGCTTCTGAACATGGCCGGGCACGAGATGGCGACGGTGAAGGCGGTGGCGGCCGGCGCGGCGCTCAACGCGGCGCTCAACGCGGTCCTCATTCCCGCCTTCGCCACGCCGGGCGCGGCGGCCGCCTCTGTCGTCTCGCTCGCGCTCGCGCATCTGCTTCTCGCCCGCGCGGCCGCCCACCGCCTCGGCATCCGGACATGGGCGCGATGAACGACGCCTCCGCCCGGCACGCCGCAGCCCGGCTTCGGGCCGCCTATCTCGGAGCGCTACTCGCGCTCTGGCCGCTCTCGGGCCTCTGGATCGGGCTCTCCGCCCTGACGCTTCCGCCGGGCGCGGCGGGCACGGTCAACGGCACGCTGCCGGTCCTCTTCATCCTCATCCTCGCCGGTCTCGTCCGCCAGGTCGCCCGCACCATGCCGGAGGCGGTCTGGTCCGCCGCGTTCTGGTTTCCGGCGCAGGCGGCGGTCTTCTCGGGCTTCGGCCCGCTGGTGGAGGTCTACGGAACCGCCTCCACGCGCGCCGCGCTCGCCGCGCATCCGCTGGCGCTCTCGCCCGAACGGCTGCTCGAGGCGAGCGCCCTGGCCGCCGTCGGGGTCACGCTGGTCCTGTCGGGCCTGTGGCTGCACATGATCGCCGCGCCGCGCGACTGGGCGCGCGGCCGCACGCGCGCGCGGGGAACGGTGGACGCCCTCCGCCTCGGGCTCGCTTTCGTGATCGCGGGCGGCGCGCTCAAGTATCTTCTGATCAACCCGGGGCAATGGGGGCTGACCGGTCGCGTGGTGCCAGGCGCGGTCAGCAATCTCGGCGCGCTGACCGATGTCGGGTTCGCCCTTCTCGCCTTCGCCGCCGCCGCGGGGCATCGTGGCGCGCGGGCCGCGTTCCGGGCGCTCTGGCCTTTGCACCTCGCCCTTTCGGCGCTGTCCTTTGCAAAGCTCGACATCATGCTCGCCCTGGTGCTGCCGGCGATCGGTGCGTTCCTCGCCCACCGCAAGCCCGGGCGGCTGGTGATCTCGCTCGCGCTCGCCGGCGCGCTTTACACGGCCGCGCAGCCCTACGTGCATCACGGGCGCGCGGCCGTGGCGGACGCCACGGGAACGCTCAACGGCGCGGGCTACGCCGCGCGGGCGGGCATCGCGCGGGACTATCTGCGCGACCCTGGCGCCGGGGCGGCGGCCGCCGGGGCGAGCGGCCGGCAGGGCTGGTGGACACGCCTCAGTTTCGCAGGCCCCCAGGCCTTCGCCATCGAGGCCCAGGCACGCGGCCTGTCCTATCTGCCGCTGGCCGATGCGTGGGTCTATCTGGTGCCGCGGGTCCTCTGGCCGGGAAAACCGGTCCTTCCCGGCCCCGGTCTCGAGGTCCACCGGCTGGTCACGGGCGCGCCGGATGCCGAGAGTTTCCTGGCGCTCTCGATCTACGGCGATCTCTACTGGCAGTTCGGCTGGGCCGGGCTCTGGCTCGGCTGTCCCCTTGTCGGATGGCTCTTCGCCATGATGTCCACGCACGCGATAGGGGCGGTCAGAGCGCGCGCCTTCATCATGCTGCCCGCGGTTCTGCTCGCGCTCGAGATGGCGATCCTCGGGCCGAACCGCTTCGTGGTGACCGGCATCCTGGGTCCGCTCCCGATCTACCTCGCCTATATCGGCGCGGCGGGGGCGCTGGGCTGGCTCGCCCGGTGGCTCGGCCACGGCCCGGCGCCTATCAGCCTTGCCCGCCGGCGGCGCGCTCAGGGCTGGTAGTAGGCGCGCCCATAAGCGGCATAGGCGCCCGACCTGCCCGCATGGCCGAGACGCCGCATTCCGGCCGGATCGACCCGGCTCAGCACCATCCCCCGCGGCGCGGCGCGCACCAGGTCGAGTTGCCGCAGCCCCTCGTCGAGCTGCTCGCGCGTGGTGCGGTTCCAGCGCACGACGTAAACCACCGCATCCGCCAGCGGCGCCACCAGCCGCGCATCGGGCACGGCAAGCACGGGCGGCGTGTCGATGATGACGTGATCGTATCGCGTCCGGGCCGCCTCGATCAGCCGGGCGAAGCCCGGCGCGGCCAGCAGGTCGGCCGCGTCGCCGGTGCGGGGGCCGGCGGGCAGCACGTCGGCACCCAGCGCGGGGTTGGGCCGCGCCGCTTCCTCCAGGCTCGCGAAGCCGGTCATCACCGCGCCAAGCCCCGCACCGCCCGCGCCGCCCAGATACTGGCCAAGCACGCGGCGGCGAAGGTCACCCTCGACCAGAAGGACCCTGCGGCCCAGCCGCGCGAGGTCGTGGGCGAGCGCGACGGCGATCGTGCTCTTGCCCTCTCCGGGGACCGAGGACAGCAGCGCCACGACGCGGGGCGGGCGCACCGGATCGGAGAACAGAAGCGAGGTGCGCAGGCTGCGCACCGCCTCGGCGCCCGGAGAGGCGGTCTTTGCCTCGAGATAGGACAGCAGCCGCGCCCGCCGGCGCACGGGCAGGCAAGGGACTTCGCCGAGGACGGGCGCGCCCGCCGCGCGCCCGAGCTCCTCCGCGGTGCGAAAGCCCTCGCGCGCGGCGTCCCGTGCAAGGACGAGCGCCCCGCCGGCGACAAGGCCCGCCAGACCGGCCAGTGCCAGAACGACAGCCATCCGGGGCGCGACCTGCTCCGCGCCTTCGGCAAGCGCGACGATCCGGCTGTCGGGACGCTGCAGGCCGCGCTGCACCGTGGTTTCCTTGAGCCGGGCGAGAAAGCTTTCGTAAAGCACCCGTGTCGCGTCGAGGTCGCGCGCCATCTGCTCCGCGCGCACGCGATCGGCCGCCTGGCCTTCGCTGCGCTCGGTCAGGCGCGCCTCGGCCTCGGCGAACCGCGCCGCCGTCGCGCGGGCCTGCGCGGCCTCGGCCTCCGCCGCCTCGGCAAGACGCGCGGCGCGCGCGCGGACCGCGTCCTCCGAGGCGCCCTCCTGGCGCATTTGTGCCAAGGCACCGGTCTCGGGCGCCTCCGCGCCCTGGGTCACGGCGCGCAGCGACGCCGCACGGGCCGTCGCCTGCGCCGCGGCCGCCGCGGCCTCGGCCCGCGTCCGGCGGTGCTCGGCCAGCTGGAACGACACCGCCTCGAGCGCCGCGGGCCCGCCAGAGACGTCGCGGTCCGCACCCAACCGCGTCAGCTCGGCCTCCTGCGCGCGAAGCTCCGCATCGAGTTCCCGCACCCGTCGCGACAGCCAGTCCGCAGCCTCGTCCGTGGCGCGCAGCTTCTGCTCCACTTGCCGCGACAGGTGCAATTCGGCCAGAGTGTTGACCATCCGCACGGATTTCGCGGCATCCCTCGTCGTCGCGGACAGGGTGAAGACGTAGCTCCGCGGCTGGCCCGCGACGGTGAGAGCGGCGCCTGCCGCCTCCACCACGCGGCGGCGCGTCTCGCCCTCGCCCGGCGGCGGCGGCACGCGCCCGAGGCGGTCGCGCAGGGCGTCGAACATGCGCGTCGGCCACCAGCCGGGGGCGGGGCGCAGGTCCGCGTTGAACTCGGGGTCGCCGGAAAGCCCCAGGTCCGCGACAAGCCGGCCGATCAGCGCGGGAGAGCGGATCGCCTCGAGTTCGGTGTTTATCGCCGCGGTTCCCACGGGAAGCCCGCCCACCACCTGTTCCAGGTCGACCACGCGCGCGCCCTGCACGTCGAGCGCGAGCGTGGCCGTGGCGCGGTAACGCGGCTCGGCCAGGTAGCCGAGATAGGCCGCCCCGAGTGCCAGCGCGAGGAGCGTCGTCGCCGCCATCGTCCGCCGCCCGCGCCAGAGCGCGCCCAGACGGTCGGACAGGCCGGGCTCGTCCGGTTCCGGCGCAGCCGCCGGCAGCGTGATGGGGCGCTGGCCCGAGCGGACGAACTGAAGCTCCTGCACCGGGCGCGCCCTCAGATGCCGCGCGCACGGAGCACGACGAGAAGCGTGCGCCAGACGATCCACGCCTCGAGCCGCCAGCCCGCCTCGGCGATGTAACGCAGGTCGGCCTCGACCTTGCGACGTACCGCCTCCGGCGTTTCGGCGTAGCCCTCGACCACCTGGGCGAGACCGCTGATGCCCGGCAGCACCGCATGGCGCGCGCGATAGCCGGGAACCGAGAACAGGTGGCGCCGCGCGTGATCCAGCATGTCGGGACGGGGGCCGATCAGGCTCATCTCGCCCCGCAGCACGTTCACGACCTGCGGCAGCTCATCGAGACGGGTGCGCCGCAGCAGACCGCCAAGCGGCGTGATGCGATGCCGTTCGGCCGTGGCCAGCGCACCCGCGAAGGCGTCCGGCCCGGGCCGCATGGTGCGGAACTTGTAGACACGAAACGGCCGGCAATGGCGTCCCAGCCGTTCCTGCGCGAAAACGAGCGGCCCGCGGTTCAGGACCAGGTTCAGGCAAAGCAGCAGGGCCGCCACGGTGACCAGAACCGGTAGCAGCATCACGGAAAGCACCAGATCGAAGGCGCGCTTTGCCCTGCGGAACGTCGCCCCGGAAGATCCGGACGGCGCAACGCTCACCGCCGTGTCGCAGCCTCGATCCGCCCGCACCCGGTCGGCGTGAAGATATTGTATTGGCAGCATCGCGGCGCTCCGGTACCATCGGCGGTCTCTCCGGTGCATTAGGGTGCGGTTAACCCTAACAAATCGTTAATCGCACCGGTGCAGCCGCGATCCCCGTTTCGCGTGCGCGTCTCCCGGCCTAGGGTGACGGGCGATTCCCTTTTCGGCCAAGGCGCGGATCACCCCATGCCCTATGTCACGCTCATCCTCGCGGTGCTGGCCGAAACCATCGGCACCACGGCGCTCCAGGCGAGCCAGCAGTTCACGCGGCTGGTGCCCTCGGTCATCGTGGTCGTGGCCTACGCCACGTCCTTTTTCCTGCTTGCCCAGGCGCTCAGGTTCTTTCCGGTGGGGATCGCCTACGCGATGTGGTCCGGCCTCGGCATCGTCTTCATCGCGCTGATCGGGCTTGCGCTTTTCGGGCAGCGGCTCGACTGGCCCGCCGTGGCCGGGATCGCCCTCATCCTCGCGGGGATCCTGGTGATCAACCTCTTTTCCGACACCGGGCCGCACTAGGGGCTGGCCTTTCCGGGCCCGCGCCCCTATCAGGCCCCGACAACAACTTCCGGACCTCCCCGACATGGACATTCGCAACATCGCGATCATCGCGCATGTGGACCACGGCAAGACCACGCTCGTGGACGCGCTCCTGCGCCAGTCCGGCACGTTCCGCGAGAACCAGGCCGTGGCCGAGCGCGCGCTCGATTCCAACGATCTCGAGCGCGAGCGCGGCATCACCATCCTGGCCAAGGCGACCTCGGTCGACTGGAAGGGCACGCGCATCAACATCGTCGACACGCCCGGCCACGCCGATTTCGGCGGCGAGGTGGAACGCATCCTGTCCATGGTCGACGGCGTGGTGCTCCTGGTGGACGCGGCCGAGGGACCGATGCCGCAAACGAAGTTCGTGACCTCGAAGGCGCTCGCGCTGGGGCTGCGGCCGATCGTCGTGCTCAACAAGGTGGACAAGCCCGCGGCGGAACCCGACCGCGCGCTCGACGAGGTGTTCGATCTTTTCGCCAATCTGGGCGCCGACGACGACCAGCTCGATTTCCCGCATCTCTACGCCTCGGGCATCGCGGGCTGGGCCGACACCGAGCTCGACGGTCCGCGCAAGGATCTGTCCGCGCTTTTCGCGCTGATCGTCAACCACGTGCCGAAGCCGCGCCAGCTGCACCGCGAGGGCGAGGATTTCCGCATGCTCGCCACAACGCTCGGCGCCGATCCCTTCCTGGGCCGCATCCTGACGGGCCGGGTCGAATCCGGCCGGATCAAGGCGGGCGCGACGGTTCAGGCGATCAGCCGCATGGGCCAGAAGATCGAGCAGTTCCGCGTCTCGAAGATCATGGCCTTCCGCGGCCTCTCCCAGCAGGAAATCCCCGAGGCCGTGGCCGGCGACATCGTCACGCTCTCGGGCATGTCGAAGGCGACCGTCTCGGACACGATCTGCGCGCTCGCGGTCGAGGAGCCGCTGCCCGCCCAGCCGATCGACCCGCCCACGATCTCGGTCACCTTCGGGATCAACGACAGCCCGCTCGCCGGGCGCGACGGCAAGAAGGTGCAGTCCCGCGTGATCCGCGAGCGGCTGATGCGGGAAGCCGAATCGAACGTGGCGATCCGGGTGAGCGACACGCCGGGCGGCGAGGCTTTCGAGGTCGCCGGCCGGGGCGAGCTTCAGATGGGCGTCCTGATCGAGAACATGCGCCGGGAGGGGTTCGAGCTCTCGATCTCGCGCCCCCGGGTGCTGATGCGCGAGGAGGACGACACGACGCTCGAGCCCATCGAGGAAGTCACCATCGACGTGGACGACGAGTATTCCGGCGCGGTGATCGAGAAGGTGACCGGCCCTCGCAAGGGCGAGATGGTGGAGATGCGCCCCGCGGGCGCGGGAAAGACGCGGATCGTCGCCCATGTCCCCTCGCGCGGGCTCATCGGCTATCACGGCGAGTTCCTGACCGACACCCGCGGCACCGGCGTCCTGAACCGCGTGTTTCACGGCTGGGCGCCGCACAAGGGGCCGATACCCGGCCGCAGGGCGGGCGTGCTGATCTCGATGGAGGACGGCGAGGCGGTGGCCTACGCTCTCTGGAACCTCGAGGAGCGCGGGCGGCTTTTCATCGGCCCGCAGGAGCGCGTCTACCAGGGCATGATCATCGGCGAGCATTCGCGCGAGAACGATCTCGAGGTGAACCCGCTCAAGGGCAAGAAGCTCACCAACGTCCGGGCGAGCGGCTCGGACGACGCGGTGCGGCTCACGCCGGCCACGCGGCTGACGCTCGAGGAGGCCATCGCCTACATCGACGACGACGAACTCGTCGAGGTGACGCCGAACGCGATCCGCCTGCGCAAGCGCCACCTCGACCCGCATGAGCGCAAGCGCGCCGCCAAGACCACCTGAGGCTTGCCGGGCGGGCGCAGGACGGCCTAGCCTTGCCCATGGGACCGCGCCCGACCCTCGCCGCGCTCGCGATGGCGTTCCTCCTCGCCCCTGCCCCGCTGGCGGGCGGCACCATTATTTGCCCGAGCGGTGCCTTCACCGTGGCGAGCCCGGACGCCACGCTGAACGAACACATCTGCCGCGTGGCGGAGGCGGGCGCGGAGCAACTCGAAGCTTGCGGCCTGCCGATCCGGGCGCCGCTCGTGATCCTCGCGGTGCCGGAGATCGCGCATGGCGACGTTTCGTGCCTCGGCGCATATGATTGCGACCGGCTGGAACTCCGCCTCGTGACGCCGGCGGCGCTCGACGCCGCCCTCGCGCCGGACAGCGTGCTGCGCGACATCCCGCGCGAGGCGCTCTTCGACAGCCTCGTGGTGCATGAACTCGCCCACGCCGCGCTCGCCCAGCAGCCCTGCGCTGCGCCGCCCTGCCTCGCCGAACACGAATACGTCGCCTACACGATGCAGATGCAGGCCCTCGCGCCCGAGCACCGCGCTATCGTTACCGGCGCGGCGCGCGGGCTGGACCGCGTGACCGAAGAGCGGCTGAACGAGTTCATCGCCGTCGCCGCGCCGGACACCTTCGCCGCCTGGGCGTGGACGCATTTCTCGCGGCCGGAGAACGGCTGCGGCTTCGTTGCGCGGCTCATCTCCGGAGAGGCGCAGCTCGGGCTCGACGCCTACTGAACGCCCCGTCTCAGGGCGCGATCAGGATGCGGTCGGCGACGCGCAGGCCGTCCTCGCCGCGCTGCACCACCACGATCTCGCCCGAGCCGGGCGCGACGCCGGTGAGCGCGCGGATGTTCACGTAATGCGTCACGAGCATCGCCCGCTCGCCTTGGGGGAGCGCGTCGAGGAGCGCCCGCGTGGCCGCCGTCTGCGCGGCGGTATCGCCGCGTCCGCCGAAGAAGGAATTGAGCGGCGGGCGCTCCGCCAACGTGCCGAGTTCCAGAAGCTCCGCGGTCTCGCGGCAGCGGCACCACTGGCTGGTCCAGACGTGGTCGAAGACGATGCCCGCCTCGCGCAGCGCCGCGCCGATTCGGCGGGCCTGCGCGCGGCCGTCCTCCGAGAGATTGCGCTGGGTCGCGCAGTCCCCGAGCGTGAAGCCTGCCGGGTCGCCCGTTCCCGGCGCGAGCGCGTGCCGCATGAGCGCGACCGCCCCCGGCGCCTTCAGTGCGGAAAGATCCTGCGCGGCCACGGAGAGCGGCAGACAGATGACCAGCACGGCGGCGATCAAGCGGCGCATCGGGACCCTCCCTTCGCTATCGAGACCTTAGGACTGGGCGGCCGACCGTCCAGCGGGCGCGCTACCCGGTGGTCTCGACGATGAGAAGCTCGCGCTCCGAGGCGCCGCGGGCGTGGCTCAGCGCCTCCTGGTACTCGGGAGAATGGTAGCACGCCTCGGCCGCCTCGACGGAGGGGAACTTCGCCACGACGTTGCGCGGCCGTTCCTGGCCCTCGAGCTGCACATAGCGCCCGCCGCGGGCGATGAACTGCCCGCCATGCTTGGCGATGGCGGGGCCGGCGAGTTCGGCGTATTTCCCGTACCCCTCGGGGTCGGTGACGGTTACATGGGCGATCCAGAGCGCGGGCATGGCTGTCATTCCACTTCTTCGGCGGGCGCGCCCGCGATCACGGTTTCGGCGGCCTTGATCGCCGCATCGGCGTTCGCGGGATCCTTGCCCCCGCCCTGGGCCATGTCGGGCCGGCCGCCGCCACCCTTGCCGCCAAGCTCGGAGACGGCCGCCTTCACGATCTCGACCGCCGAGAGCCGGTCCGTCAGATCGTCGGTCACCCCCGCCGCCACCGCCGCCTTGCCGCCGGTATCCGCGATGAGCAGCACCGCGCCAGATCCGAGCCGTGCCTTCATCTCGTCGATGAGCGGTGGAAGATCCTTGCCCGAGACGCCCGAGAGCACCTGCGAGACGAACGACACGCCCTGCACGTCCTTGGGCGCGGGCTGCCCCCCCCCCTGCCCGGCCCCGCCCGCCATGGCGAGATCGCGGCGAAGCTGCGCCACCTCGTTCGAAAGCTCCCTGAGCTTGGCCTGATCGGCCCGGACGCGCTCTACCAGGTGCTCGGGCGTGGTGCGCAGTTCGGCCACCGCGTCCTCGACGAGCTTGCGCAGCCGCGCGACATGGGCGCGCGCGGCCTCGCCGGTGAGCGCCTCGACCCGGCGCACGCCTGCGCTCGAGGCGCTGTCGCCCAGAAGCACGAATTCCCCGATGTCGCCCGTGCGCCGGACATGGGTGCCGCCGCAAAGCTCGATGGAATAGGTCCGCCCGTCCCCGCCCTTGCCGGAGCCCGGCTGCATACCCATCGACACCACCCGCACCTCGTCGCCGTATTTCTCGCCGAAAAGCGCCTGTGCGCCGATGGCGCGGGCGTCGTCCGGGGTCATGATGCGCGTCTCGACCGGCGCGTTCTGCCGGATGTAGGCGTTCACCTCTTCCTCGACGCGGGCGACCTCCGCCTCGGTGAGCGGCTTGGCGTGGGAAAAGTCGAACCGCAGCCGGTCCGGCGCGTTGAGCGAGCCCCGCTGCGCCACGTGATCCCCGAGCGCCTCGCGAAGCGCCTCGTGCAGAAGGTGCGTGGCCGAATGGTTGGCGCGGATCGCGGTGCGGCGGTCGTGATCGACCTCGAGCCGGGCGGGCTGCCCGGGCTCCAGTACACCCTCCTCGACCTCGGCGAAGTGGATGAAGACCCCGGCCACCTTCTTCGTGTCGGTCACGCGCGCCGTGGCCGCGTCGGTGGCGATGACGCCGGTGTCGCCCACCTGGCCCCCGGACTCGGCGTAGAACGGGGTCTGGTTCAGCACGATCTGCACCGCCTGGCCAGGATGCGCCTGCGCCACCTCGCGCCCGTCCTGCACCAGCGCGAGCAGCTGGGCCTCGGCGGTCTCGGTGTCGTAGCCCAGGAAATCGGTGGCGCCGTGGGTCTCGGCGAGATCGTACCAGATCGCGGCGTCCTTCGCCTCTCCAGAGCCCGACCAGGCCGCGCGGGCCTTTGCCTTCTGTTCGGCCATGGCGGTCTCGAAACCCTCGGCATCCACCGCGCGGCCCTTCTCGCGCAGCGCATCCTGGGTCAGATCGAGCGGGAAGCCATAGGTGTCGTAAAGCCGAAACGCCGTGCGGCCCGGCAGCGACGCGCCGTCGGGCAGCTCCGCAAGCTCCTCCTCCAGAAGCTTCAGCCCCCGGTCGAGCGTCTGCTGGAAGCGCGTCTCCTCGAGCTTCAGCGTCTCCTCGATGAGCGCCTGCGCGCGGCCGAGCTCGGGATAGGCCGCGCCCATCTTGGCGACGAGCGCGGGCACCAGCCGGTGCATCAGAGGCTCCTTCACGCCCAGGAGATGGGCGTGGCGCATCGCCCGGCGCATGATCCGGCGGAGCACGTAGCCGCGCCCGTCATTCGAAGGCATCACCCCGTCCGCGATCAGGAAGGAGGTGGAGCGCAGATGGTCCGCGATCACCCTGTGATGGGTGCGCCCCGGCCCGTCGGGATCGGTGTTCGACGCGTTGGCCGAGGCCTCGATCAGGCTGCGCATGAGGTCGGTGGCGTAATTGTCGTTGGTGCCCTGCAGGAGCGCCGCCACCCGCTCGATCCCCATGCCGGTGTCGATCGACTGCGCCGAAAGCTCGCGCCGCGTGCCGTCCTCGAACTGCTCGTACTGCATGAAGACGAGGTTCCAGATCTCGACGAAGCGGTCGCCATCCTCCTCCGGGCTGCCCGGGGGACCGCCCCAGTACTGCTCGCCGTGGTCGAAGAAGATCTCCGAGCAGGGGCCGCAGGGGCCGGTGGCCCCCATCATCCAGAAATTGTCATCGGTGGCGATACGCAGGATGCGATCGTCGGGCAGGCCCGCGACCTTCTTCCACAGATCGGCCGCCTCGTCGTCCGTGTGATAGACGGTAACGAGCAGCCTGTCCTTCGGGATGCCGAGTTCCTTCGTGACCATCTCCCAAGCGAAGGGGATCGCCTGCTCCTTGAAGTAGTCGCCGAAGGAGAAGTTGCCGAGCATCTCGAAGAAGGTGTGGTGCCGCGCGGTGTATCCGACATTGTCGAGGTCGTTGTGCTTACCCCCCGCGCGCACGCATTTCTGCGCCGTGGCCGCACGGGTGTAATCGCGGTGCTCGAGCCCCGTGAACAGGTTCTTGAACTGCACCATCCCCGAATTCGCGAACATCAGCGTGGGGTCGTTGCGCGGCACCAGCGGGCTCGACGGCACGATCTCGTGACCCTGCCGCTTGAAATAGTCGAGGAAGGTGGTGCGGATATCGTTGAGGCTTTGCATCGGGCGGGCGGTCTTCCGGACGGTTGATGGCATCCCCGACGGCTCGGGCGCGGCGCTGCGGCACGGGGCCCTGCCGGGTTCCGGAACCTCTATCCCCGTGCCGCGGCGCTGTCCATGCGAAAGGGGTCGGCCGCAGCGCCGCGCCGACCGCTTTCCGGGTCCGGAGGGAAGGCCCTCAGCCTTCCATCACCTCGCCGTCGCCGTCGCCGCCCTCGGCCATATGGAAATCGAGCCCGTGGGCGGCGCGGATCTTGTCCTCGATCTCGAGCGCGACGGCCGTGTTCTCTTTCAGATAGGTCTTGGCGTTCTCGCGGCCCTGGCCGATACGCTCGTCGCCGTAGCTGAACCAGCTGCCGGATTTCTCCACCACCCCGGCCTTCACGCCGAGATCGAGAAGCTCTCCGGTCTTGGAGATGCCCTCGCCGTACATGATGTCGAACTCCACCTGCTTGAACGGCGGCGCGACCTTGTTCTTGACCACTTTCACGCGCGTGGCGTTGCCCACGACCTCGTCGCGGTCCTTGATCGAGCCGATCCGGCGGATGTCCAGGCGGACGGAGGAGTAGAACTTCAGCGCGTTGCCGCCCGTCGTCGTCTCGGGGGAGCCGAACATCACGCCGATCTTCATGCGGATCTGGTTGATGAAGATCACCATGCATTTCGACCGCGAGATGGAGCCGGTCAGCTTGCGCATGGCCTGGCTCATGAGGCGGGCCTGCACGCCCACGGACGAATCGCCCATGTCGCCCTCGAGTTCGCTCTTGGGCGTGAGGGCGGCCACCGAATCGACCACCACCATGCTGACGGCGCCGGAGCGTACCAGCGTATCGGTGATCTCGAGCGCCTGCTCGCCGGTGTCGGGCTGGCTGATCAGCAACTCGTCGAGGTCGACGCCGAGCTTGCGGGCATATTGCGGATCGAGCGCGTGTTCCGCGTCCACGAAGGCGCAGACGCCGCCCGTCTTCTGTTCCTCTGCGACGCAATGCAGCGTCAGCGTCGTCTTGCCGGAGCTTTCCGGGCCGTAGATCTCGATGATGCGCCCCTTGGGCAGGCCGCCGATCCCGAGCGCGATGTCGAGCCCGAGCGATCCGGTCGAGGTGGCCTCGATATCCTTCACCGGGTTGTCGGCGCCGAGCTTCATGATCGAGCCCTTGCCGAACTGGCGCTCGATCTGGGCGAGCGCGCTGTCGAGCGCCTTCTGCTTGTCCGCGCTTTTCTTGCTGTCCATGGAGAGAAGGTCTGCCGTTGCCATTGGGTTTCGTCCTTATTTCACACGCCGCGCCGAGCGGCAATGATTGCCTTTGTTCACTTTGTGTTCTTGCTTCCCTTGTGAGACCAAAAAGCGAACATTTCAAGTAAAATCCCTCTTGCCCGTACTTTCCCGCACAACGGTTAAGAAGTAGTTTAACCGTGCAGGTCACGGGAGGTCGGACGCGCGCCATGCTGGTTTTCGCGAAGCAGGGACTGGTGTTTCTCGCCGTGCCCAAGACCGGTACGACCGCCTACGCGGAGGCCCTCGCCCCCCATGCGAGCCTCGTTGTGCGCGACCCGCCCGAGCTCAAGCACGCGCCGATCTGGCGCTACAACCGCTTCTTCAGGCCGATGCTGGAAAAGTTCGCGGGCGAGATGGAGACCATCGCGGTCGTGCGCGAACCGGAAAGCTGGCTCGGGAGCTGGTATCGCTACCGGCGGCGGCCCTTCACGCGGGGCAAGCCCGTCTCCACCGAACGGCTCGGCTTCGACGCGTTCGTCCAGGGCTACCTTTCGGAGCCGCAGCCCGCCTGGGCGCGGGTCGGCAGCCAGTCGGCATTTCTCGCGCCGCGGCGCAATGGCACGGCAGCCGATCATGTCTTTCGCTACGAGGCGCCCGGATCGCTGCTGGATTTCCTCGAGGCGCGCTTGGGCGTCCGGCCGGCGCCGGCCCGGCGCAATGTGTCGCCCGAGGCGCCGCTCGAGCTTGCGCCAACAACGCGCGCGGCGTTGCGGGAGGTCTGCGCGGAGGATTACGCGCTTTGGGAGGGAAGCCGGTGAGTGCCCGGAAACGGTGGCCGCCCCGGGTCAGTGCAGCTGGCGCTGCACGGTTTCGGTAAGCTCATCGAGCGAGAAAGGCTTCGGGAGAAACACCGCGTTCGGGATGTCTGTGCTCTCGCGACCGAAGCTTTCCTCGGCGTAGCCCGAAACGAACACCACCCGAATGCCGGGATGATCGCGCAGCGCCTCGCGCACCCAGCTCGGCCCGTCGCGTCCCGGCATCACCACGTCGGTCACGAAGACATCGACGTCGAGGTCGCTCCCGCGCAGCGTTTCGAGCGCCTCCTCCGCCGATCCGGCCTCCAGCACAGTATGTCCCCGCAGCCTGAGCGCACGCGACGCGAAGGCACGCACGGGCACCTCGTCCTCGACCAGCAGCACGACCGCCTCGCGGTGTGCCAGGGCGCGCCCGGCCTCGGGCGCGGCGCCGTCCCGCGGGCTGGCCTCGGCCGCATCGGCCGGGGCGGGAAAAAGCAGCGTGAACGTCGCACCCTCCCCGGGGCCGCTGTCCACGAAGACGAAGCCGCCGGTCTGCTTGACGATGCCGTAGACCGTGGAAAGGCCGAGCCCCGTGCCCTCCCCGGTCCGCTTGGTGGTGTAGAAGGGCTCGAACACCTTGCCGATCTTGTCCGGCGGGATGCCGACGCCCTCATCCGTGACCCTGACCGCGACGTAATCACCCGGCGGCACCTCGGCGCGGTCGCGCCGCCAGGGGTCGGCGAGGTGGAGGCGCTGCGTTTCGATCCGGATCTCCCCGCCACGCGGCATGGCATCGCGCGCGTTCACAACGAGGTTCATCAGCACCTGCTCGAGCTGGCGCTTGTCGGCGCGGATGGGCGGCAGATCGGGATCATGCACCAGCGTGAGCGACACGCGTTCGCCCACCAGTCGGTTCAGCAGATGGGTAAGATCCGCCAGCGTGTCGCGCAGGTCGAGCCGTTCCGGCCGAAGCGTCTGCTTGCGCGAGAAGGCGAGAAGCTGACCCACCAGCGCCGCGGCGCGGTTCGCGTTCTGGTGGATCTGGACAAGATCCCCGTAGTCGGGATCGCCCTGGTCGCGGCGCAGCAACAACAGATCGCAGTGCCCCGAGATCGCGGTCAGCAGATTGTTGAAGTCGTGCGCCACCCCGCCGGCGAGCTGCCCGATCGCCTGCATCTTCTGGCTTTGCACGAACTGCGCCTCCAGCGATTTGAGCTCCGTCGCGTCGTGCAGGACAGCCAGCAGCGCGGACGCCCCGCGTTCCGTGATCGCGCTCAGCGTGACCTGCACGAACACCTCCTGGTCGCGCCGCGTCAGCCGCAGGAATTCCGAGCGCACCACGCCCCTCACCGCTTCCTCCAGCCAGGTGTCCAGGGGGCGGCCCAGCCCCTCCATCAGGTCGGCGAGCCGCGTGCCGGGCTCGGGGTCGCTGCCCAGAAGCCTTTGCGCATCGCCGTTGGCGGCGAGAACCCGCCCGTCGGCGCCAAGCTTCAGCAGCGCGACGGGCAGCCTGTCGATCGTCTCCCGGTCGGAGGCCGGCACGGGGTCCGTCCGCGCGGGTGCGGGAAACAGATAGAGATCGCGGCGGCCGCCACCGCCCTCGCCCTCGGCCACGAGGCAATCCAGGGAGCCCTCGGCGGCAGCGACCCGGGCCACCTCTCCCGACACGGGCGGCGCGTCGAAGATCTGGCTCAGCGATTTCACCCGCGCGCCGAGCAGACGCCGCGCCGCGTCGTTCATGAACAGGATCGCGCCGCCGCGCCCGGCGGTGAGCCGCGGAATGCCGAGCGTGTCGCCGCCGCCCGCCGCGGCGGCGCGGTCCCCGAAACTTTCGACCCGCCACAGCAGCGCCCCCGGGCCGATCCGTTGCGCCGAGAGCCGCAGATTGCCCTTGCGGGTCACCACGTCCTCGCGCGCAGCACCCGCAGCCTGCGCCTTGAGCGACAGCCGGCCGAGCACGGCCGAGGGGCTGGCCAGCGTGCTGCGGAGCGCACCCGCCAGCGTCTCGTGCGCCTCTGCGTTGTAGAGACGTTCCGCCGCGGCATTCCACAGGCAGAGCGCCCCGGCCTCGTCGGACAGAAGGCACGGCACCGCGTCGTGCCGGACGAACTCCGCGATCGCGGCGAAGTTGCGGCGCCGGCGGCGCGCCGACCAGGTTTCCGCCGCGCGGATGATCGCCGACAGCACCAGAAGCGTCGCCCCCGCTGCGAAGGCCCCGGCGGCGAAGGCGGGCGACGGGGCCATCGCGCCCGCGGCGACCATCAAGATGCCGATGAGCGGGAGCAGCCAGAAGCGGCGCGACATCTGCCAGTCGGCACGCGGAGACGTCGCGAGAGAGAGCATCGTTTCGGACACCGGGTCGGGGCACCTTTTCGATTCGAGCCACGGGCATTACGTCCGGCGATGCTTAAGCGCCACTTAACGCCGGACGAAGACACCTCTGAGTTGCATAATGCGCGGCCTCACTGGGCCGTCAATACCGCGAGAAAGAAACCATCGCCGCTTGGGCCCGGCAACCACAGGTGGCAATCGGTCCGCACCCAACCGGGGTTTCGGGCAAGAAACGCCTCCACCTGTGCGCGGTTCTCGCCCTCGAGGACCGAACAGGTCGCATAGGCCAGCCGCCCGCCCGGGGCCACGAGCTGGGCCGCGGTCTCGAGGATGCGGGCCTGCAGAGCCTCGAGCCCGGCAAGACCTTCGGGATCGAGCCGCCACTTGGCCTCGGGATCGCGCCGCCAGGACCCGCTTCCGGAACATGGCGCATCGCAGAGCACGATATCGAAAGGGCCCTCGGCCGCAGGATCGTCCACGATCCTGACATCTGCCTGCGCGCGCGCCGCACGCGCAGGCAGATCGCGCATGCGCCGCGGATGCGCGTCATGCGCCCAGACCGGCGCCCGCGCCAGCGCGGCGAGCGCCAGCGTCTTCCCCCCGCCTCCGGCGCAGTAATCGAGCACCCGCCCCCCCGCGCGCGGCGCAAGCCGCGCGACCACGGCCTGGCTGGCCGCGTCCTGAAGCTCCACCAGCCCGTCGAGATAGGCCCGGCTGCGCGCGACAAGACGCGCGCCTTCCGTGACCTCGAGGGCGGTCTCGACGGTCTCGACGGGGCGCGCGCAAATCCCCTCTCCGGCGAGCGCGGCCACGGCGCCCGCGCGGTCCGTCCGCAGCAGGTTCACGCGCAGATGCACCGGCGCCCGGTCGCGAAGCGCGCGCGCCGCGCCATCCGCGTCTGTCCCGAGCGAGGCCTCGAACCGGTCCCAGAGCCAATCGGGCAAATCGCGCGCGGCCGCCCCCTCGGGCGGGTTGCCGGCGGTTCGCTCGGCCTCCGACAGGGGAGGCGGCGCGTGGCCGACACCCGTGAAGACGCTGTCCGGATCCTCGCCCGCGTCCCGCAACCGTCCCAGCATCAGCCCGCGCCCGGTGTCCGCCCCGCCCCGCGCGGCATAGGACCGCCGCCTGCGCAGCGCGTCGAAGACGAGATCGCGAAGCGCCCGGCGATCCTTCGATCCGGCAAAGCGCGAGCGCCGCGCCCAGCCCGAAAGCGCCGGCTCGGCCGGTGCGCCCGCGAGGATCTCGTCGAGGACCTCGGCGGCGGCCGCGACCCGCGCCGCGGGCGTCACACGCCGCCCCCGCGCCTGCGCTCAGCCAAGGCGGTAGTTCGGGCTTTCGCGGGTGATCTGCACGTCGTGCACGTGGCTTTCCTTGAGCCCCGCGCCCGTGATCCGCACGAACCGGCAGCCGCGGCGCATCTCGGGCACCGTGCCGCAACCGGTGTAGCCCATCGCCGCGCGCAGCCCGCCCACGAGCTGGTAGACCACCGAGGAGGCCGGGCCCTTGTAGGGCACCTGCCCCTCGATGCCCTCGGGCACCAGCTTGTCCGACGCTGCGTCCTTCTGGAAATACCGGTCGGCGGAGCCGTGCGCCATGGCCCCAAGGCTTCCCATCCCGCGATACGACTTGAAGCTCCGGCCCTGGTAGAGGATCACCTCGCCCGGGCTTTCGTCGGTGCCCGCGAGGATCGAGCCCACCATCGCGCAGGACGCCCCGGCCGCGATCGCCTTGGCGAGATCGCCCGAGAACTTTATGCCGCCATCGGCGATCACCGGCACGTCCCCCGCCGCGGCGGCGCAGTCCATCACGGCGGTGAACTGCGGCATGCCGACGCCGGCGACCACGCGCGTCGTGCAGATCGAGCCGGGCCCGATGCCCACCTTTACCGCATCCGCGCCCGCGTCGATGAGGGCGCGGGTGGCCTCGGCGGTCGCGACGTTGCCCGCGACCACCTGCACCTCGTTCGACAGCCGCTTGACCCGCGTGACCGCTTCGGCGACGGCGGCGGAATGGCCGTGGGCGGTGTCGATCAC
Source organism: Rhodosalinus sp. K401 (assembly GCF_041365735.1). NCBI lineage: Bacteria > Pseudomonadati > Pseudomonadota > Alphaproteobacteria > Rhodobacterales > Paracoccaceae > Rhodosalinus > Rhodosalinus sp. K401. The sequence continues at coordinate 182,507 of NZ_JBGFSI010000001.1, forward strand.
GATCAGGTCGCAGCCCGCGTCGATCAACGCCTCGGACCGCTCGAAGCCCGCATCGCCCACCGTGGTGGCCGCCGCGCAGCGCAGCCGGCCCAGCCCGTCTTTGCAGGCCGTGGGGTTCAGGACCGCCTGCTCGGTGTCCTTGAGCGTCAGAAGGCCGGTCAGCCTGCCCGACGCGTCTGTCACCAGCAGCTTCTCGATCCGCCGCGCCTTCATGAGGCTCTTGGCCTCCTCGCGGTCCGCGGGCTCCCGCAGGATGGCGAGGTTCTCTGAGGTCATCATCACCCGCACGGGCGTGTCGTCGTCGGTGGCGAAGCGCATGTCGCGGTTGGTGACGATGCCGACGACATGGCCCCGCTCGTCCACGACGGGAAAGCCGGTGACGCGGTAACGTTCCTGCAGCGCCTTCGCATCGGCGAGCGTCTGGTCGGGGCGCAGGGTGATCGGGTTGTAGACGATGCCGGACTCGAAGCGCTTCACGCGACGCACCTCCCGCGCCTGCACCTCCACGTCGAGGTTGCGGTGGATGACGCCCATGCCGCCCGCCTGGGCCATGGTGATCGCCATCTGGCTTTCGGTCACCGTGTCCATCGCCGAGCTGAGCAGCGGGATGTTGAGCGCGATCGCCTTCGTGACATGCGTGGCCGTGCTTGCCTCGCCCGGCAGCACCGAAGAGGCGCCCGGTACAAGCAGCACGTCGTCGAAGGTAAGCGCCTCGCGAATCTCCATGTCCGTCCTGTCCTCGGCTGGGATCGTTTGGCGCTTCCCTATTGCATGGATGGCGGGGAGGCGAAAGACCGATTCCGGCTGGACGGGCCGCCGGTCGGGCGGCAGGCTACGGGTGACGTGGAACGGGGGTCCGAATGGCCGGACATGGTTACGAGACGGGGCGGCTCGACCTGCCCTTCACCGGTATCGCGAGCTTCGGCAAGCGCGAGATCCAGACCGACTGGGGCGCGATCGCGGCCGACGCCGCGATTTTAGGCGCGCCCTTCGATGCAGGCACCCAGTGGCGCGCGGGGGCGCGGTTCGGGCCGAGGGCGGTGCGCGACGCCTCCACGCTTTTCAGCTTCGGCCACGCCGGCGCCTACGACCACGAGGACGACGCGACCTACCTGCCCGCCTCTGTGCGCATCGCGGATATCGGCGACGCCGATATCGTCCATACCGACACCAAGAAGAGCCACGCCAACATCGAGGCGGGCGTGCGCGCGATCCTCGACGCGGGCGCGCTGCCGGTGGTGATCGGCGGCGATCACTCGGTGAACATCCCATGCATCCGCGCCTTCGCGGGGTGCGGCGACATCCACGTCCTCCAGATCGACGCGCATCTCGATTTCGTGGACGAGCGCCACGGCGTGCGCCACGGCCACGGCAACCCGATGCGCCGCGCCGCCGAGCAAACGCATGTCACCGGACTGACGCAGCTCGGCATCCGCAACGTGAGTTCCACCGCGCGCGAGGGCTACGAGGATGCCCGCCGCATGGGCTCGGACATCCTGTCGGTCCGGCAAGCGCGCCGCCTCGGCGCCAAGGCGCTGGCCGAAAGGCTGCCCGAAGGCGCGCGGATCTACGTCACCATCGACATCGACGCCTTCTGCCCCTCGATCGCGCCCGGGACCGGCACGCCCAGCCATGGCGGCTTTCTCTACTACGAGGTGCTGGAGCTTCTTCAGGAGGTCGCGCGGCGTCACGAGGTTGCGGGCCTCGACCTCGTCGAGGTCGCGCCCGACTACGACCCGTCGGGCTCCACCCAGATCCTCGCCGCCCAGCTTCTCCTGAACTTTCTCGGCTTCATCTTCCACGCTCGCGGCGCGCGCTGAGACGAGGACCGCGGGCGGGGCGGGGCGGCACGGCCCCGTCCCGCATCGCTCGCGCTTCGCGCCGTCCAGGGGAACGGACACGGCGCGCGGGATCGCCATCGGGACCGGCCTCCGGGGGCCGGCCGCCCCGGGCGCGGCGTGGCGCGTCAGCCCCGGCCGCGGATCGAAAGATGACGCGGCCATGCAAGATTCTGCCGGTTGCGGGCCGACACGCGGCCTTCGACGTCCTATGTTCTGGCGGCGCATCGAAATGAGCGAGGTCCACACAGCATGAGTACCGATCCCCTCGTCGTCTTCACGCCTTCGGGCAAGCGGGGGCGCTTTCCGGCGGGCACGCCCGTCCTGACCGCGGCGCGCCAGCTCGGCGTCGATCTCGACTCTGTCTGCGGCGGGCGGGGCATCTGTTCCAAGTGCCAGGTGACGCCCGCCTACGGCGAATTCTCCAAGCACGGCGTCACGGTGCGCGAGGGCGCGCTTTCGGAGTGGAACGCGGTCGAGGCGCGTTACGACAGCAAGCGCGGGCTGAAGCCGGGCCGGCGCCTGGGATGCCAGGCACAGATCCTGGGCGACGTGGTGATCGACGTGCCGGCCGAAAGCCAGGTCCATCGGCAGATCGTGCGCAAGTCCGCCGCCGTGCGCGCGATCGAGATGGACCCGGCCACGCGGCTTCACCTCGTCGTGGTGGACGAGCCCGACATGCACGAGCCGACCGGCGACCTGGAGCGCGTGGCGCGCGCCCTCAAGGCGCAATGGGACGTGGAGGACATCGCCGCGGACCCGACCCTGCTTGCGAAATTGCAACCCGTTCTGCGGAAAGGCGGCTGGCAGATCACCGTGGCCTTGCACAAATCCCACAAGGAGGCGGTTCCGCGCATCCTGGAGGTCTGGCCGGGCCTGCACGAGGGCGGGCTTTACGGCCTCGCCATAGATCTCGGCTCCACGACCATCGCCGCGCATCTCACCGACCTCGACACCGGCGAGGTCAAGGCGTCCTCGGGGATCATGAACCCGCAGATCCGCTTCGGCGAGGACCTGATGAGCCGGGTGAGCTACGCCATGATGAACGAGAACGGCGCGGCCGAGATGACCCGCGCGGTGCGGGAGGCCATTGACGCGCTCGCCGTCGAGATCGCCCGCGAGGCGGAGATCGACCCCGCGCTCATCGTGGAGACGGTCTTCGTCTGCAACCCGGTGATGCACCACCTTTTGCTCGGCATCGACCCGGTGGAGCTCGGCCAGGCGCCCTTCGCGCTGGCGACCTCGGATTCGATCGCGATGGACGCGCGCGATCTCGGTCTCTGCGCCATCAACCCGCGCGCGCGCAGTTACATCCTGCCCTGCATCGCCGGGCATGTGGGGGCCGATGCGGCCGCTGTGGCTCTTTCCGAAGAACCCGGCAAATCCGAGGACTTGGCGCTCATCGTGGATGTGGGCACGAACGCCGAGATCCTGCTCGGCGACCGCTCGCGGGTGCTGGCCTGCTCCTCGCCCACCGGCCCAGCCTTCGAGGGCGCGCAGATCAGTTCGGGCCAGCGCGCCGCGCCGGGCGCCATCGAGGCGATCCGCATCGACCCCGAGACGAAGGAGCCGCGCTTCCGCGTCATCGGCTGCGATCTCTGGTCCGACGAGGACGGCTTTGCCGACGCCATCGCCGAGACCGGGATCACCGGCATCTGCGGCTCGGGCATCATCGAGGCGGTGGCGGAACTGCGCATGGCCGGGATCATGGACGCGGGCGGGCTCATCGGCTCGGCTGCGCAGACCGGCACGGCACGCTGCTTCGCGGAGGGGCGGACCCACGCCTATCTCGTCCACGACGCCAGCGCCGAGGGCGGGCCGCGCATCGCGGTCACCCAGGGCGACATCCGGGCCATCCAGCTTGCCAAATCGGCGCTTTACGCGGGCGCGCGCCTGCTCATGGACGAGCGCGGGGTGGACAAGGTGGACCGCGTGGTGCTCGCCGGGGCCTTCGGCGCGCACATCTCCCCCAAGCACGCCATGGTGCTCGGCATGATCCCCGACGTGCCGCTCGACAAGGTGACCTCCGCCGGTAACGCCGCCGGCACCGGGGCGCGCATCGCGCTTTGCAACGCCGGCGCGCGGGCCGAGATCGAGCGCACGGTGCGGCGCATCACCAAGGTGGAGACCGCGATCGAGCCCCGCTTCCAGGAGCATTTCGTGGCCGCCAACGCCATTCCGCACGCGACCGATCCGTTTCCGGAACTCTCTCGCATCGTGCCGCTGCCGCAGGTCAGTTTCAACACGGGCGGCGGGGAGGACGACGGCGGGCGCCGGCGACGGCGCCGGCGGGCCTGACGCCCCGCACGGGGCCTTGACCGGCCGCGGGGCACGCTGCTAGATAACCGCTCTGGGCCGGGCGGGTATGATGTAATGGTAGCCTGTCAGCTTCCCAAGCTGAACGCGCGGGTTCGATTCCCGCTACCCGCTCCAAGGCCGGCCCCGGATCCTTCCCGAGACATCACGGAAATCGGGCCCGCGTGCCAAGACATGCCGCGTCGGCGACCCCCGCGCGCCAAGGGTGTGCAGCGGGTCTTTGGCCCTCCGTTCGCGCAATGACCGGATGGGGCGCGGCCGTCGCAGGCATCGCCGCGCGCGCCTCAGACCTCGGCGCGCAGCCGCGTGCGCAGCGCCGCGATCCGCTCGGCCACGCCGGGCGTGGGCGGGCCCTCGCGCGGCGCGTCCCGAAGAGTGGTGAACCAGTGCTCCGGCGGGTTGCGGCCCAGCCGGTGCGTCCAGCGCAGCCCGCGAAGCACCTCTTCGGCCGCAGGCGGCAAACGCTCGGGGATCTCGTGGCCCGCGAGCGTGGCCCAGACACTGGTCCAGGCGCGCCCGACCGACCAGGGGTTGTAGCCGCCGCCCCCGAGCACGATCAGCCGCGGCGCGAGCGGGCGAAGCGCGCGCACGGCGGCCAGATGCGCGTTGTTGGACCAGGCGAGGCGCGACAGCGGATCCTCCGTCACCGCGTCCGCGCCGCATTGCAGCACGATCGCGTCGGGCCGGTGCCGCGCGACGGCGGGCAGAATCAGTTCGTCGAGCGCCCGCGCGGCATCGCCGTCATGGGCGCCGCGCGGCAATGGCAGGTTGAGGGCGACACCGCCCGCGTGATCCGCGAGCGCGCCGGTGAAAGGCCAGCGCCGTTCCTCGTGGGTGGACAGGAGCAACATGCCCTCGGCGCCCGCGAATGCCGCCTCCACCCCGTCGGCATGGTGGGCGTCGATGTCCACATAGGCGAGCCGCCCGAGGCCCAGCGCGCGCAGGCGCGTCAGCGCCAGCACCGGGTCGTTGAGGTAGCAGAACCCGGCAGCCCGATCCGCCATGCCGTGATGCGTGCCCCCGCCGGGATTGTGGACGACCCCGCCGCCCGCCACGAGCTCCGCCGCGAGGAGCGAGCCGCCCGCGGCGGTGGCCGGCCGCCGGAACATCTCGGGGAAGACCGGGTTGGACGGGGTGCCGAGCCCGTGACGCGCGCGGGTCGCCGCATCGACCGACTGGGTTTCCTCGGCGCGGGCGAGCGCGGCGATATAGGCGGGCGTGTGGAAGGCAGCGAGCGCCGCGGGCCGGGCGCGCGGGCTCTGCCGGAACTGTCCGGGCGCGATCCAGCCCAGCCGGCGCGCCAGGTCGGTGACGGTGGGCACGCGGGGCACCCGCAGGGGGTGATCCGGCCCGTAGCTCGAGCCGCGGTAGATTTCCGAACCTATGAAGAGGGGCATGTCCATACCGGGCATTCTAGCGTCCGCGCCGGCCGCGGCGAGCGCGGCCCGCCATCGCAGGGCGGAGCGTCCGGTGGCGCGCGGCGCGGGCACGCGGCGGGGAAGGGCCCCTACCCTTCGGCCTTCTCCGCAAGCTCCAGCCATTCCTCCTCGGCCGCGGAAAGCTTTTCCTGCCGCGTGGCGAGCGCCTCTGTCGCCTTGGCGAACTTGACCGGATCGCGCGCGTAAAGCTCGGGGTCGGAGAGAAGCCCCTCCAGCCTGCCGATCTCGGCCTCGAGTCGCGCGATCTCGTCGGGCAGCGACTCCAGCCGGTGCTTCTGGGTGAAGGACAGCTTCGCCGCGGCGGCCGCGCCACCCTCTTGAGGTTTCCCGCCGGACTTCTTCGGTTTGCCCTTCGCCTTCTGGCCACCCCCCTCGGGCGCGAAGGGATCCCCGCCGCTCTGGGACAGGTAGTCCGACCAGCCCCCGGCATAGACGGGGGCGTGGCCGTCGCCTTCCATCGCGACCGTCACCGTCGCCACGCGGTCGAGGAAATCCCGGTCGTGGCTGACGACCAGAACCGTGCCGTCATAGGCGTCGAGCAGTTCCTGCAAGAGATCGAGCGTCTCCACGTCGAGGTCGTTCGTCGGCTCGTCGAGCACGAGCAGGTTCGATTCCCGCGCCATGAGCCTGGCCAGCAGAAGCCGCGCGCGCTCGCCCCCCGACAGCGCACGGACCGGAGCGCGCGCCTGCCGCTCGTCGAACAGGAAGTCCTTGAGATAGCCCACGACGTGGCGCGGCTGACCGCGCACGATGATCTGGTCGGCCTGTCCCGACACCCGCATCTCGGGATCGCCGGTCAGGTTCTCCCAGAGCGAGGCGTCCCAGTCGAGCCGCGCCCGCGCCTGGTCGAAGATGGCCGGCACGAGGTTCGTGCCGTGCCGAACACGCCCCCGATCCGGCGGCACCTCGCCCATGAGCATCTTCAGAAGCGTCGTCTTGCCCACGCCGTTCGGACCCACGAACGCCACCCGGTCGCCGCGCAGGATGCGAAGCGAGAAGTCGCTGAGGATGGTCTTGCCGTCGTAGGATTTCGCGATGCCTTCGGCCTCGATCACGCGCCGCCCCGAGGCCGGCCCCGATTCGAGCGCCATGGCCGCCGCGCCCTGCCGGCGTATCATCGACGCGCGCTCTTCGCGCAGGGATTTCAACGCGCGCAGCCGGCCCTGGTTGCGCTTGCGCCGCGCGCTGATGCCTTCCACCGCCCAGCGCCCCTCGGCACGGATCTTGCGGTCCATCTTGTGGCGCGCCTGGTCCTCCTCCTCCCAGACCTTGTCGCGCCAGGCCTCGAAGCCGCCGAAGCCGACCTCTGCCCGGCGCACCTGCCCGCGGTCGATCCAGAGCGTCGCGCGCGTCAGCGCATCGAGGAAGGCGCGGTCGTGGCTGATGACGACGAAGGCCTTGCGCGTGGCCGAAAGCTGTGCCTCGAGCCAGCGGATCGCCGCGATGTCGAGGTGGTTCGTCGGCTCGTCGAGAAGCATGAGCTCGGGATCCTCGGCCATCAGCCGAGCGAGCGCGGCGCGGCGCCGCTCTCCGCCCGACGCGGCCGCGACCTCGCGGGCGGGATCGAAAGCAAGGCCCTCGGCGGCCTGCTCCACGCGGTACTCCTCTCCCGGTTCCAGGCTGGCCGCGGCGAAGTCGCCGAGCGTGGCGAACCCCGCCATCTCGGGCTCCTGTTCCATGTAGCCCACACTCACGCCCGGAGGCACGACCCGCGCACCGGCATCGGGCTCCACCAGGCCGGCCATGACCTTCAGCAGCGTCGACTTTCCCGATCCGTTGCGCCCGACGAGGGCGAGCCGGTCGCCGGGATGCACCACGAGATCGAGATCCGCGAAGAGGGGCTCCCCCCCGAAACCGAGGGAGATGCCCGAAAGTTGCAGAAGCGGAGCCTTCACCATGACGCGCAGCTAAGCGCGGCGCGCGCGAAGGTCAACGTGGATGGCTACTGCGCGACGGCGCGAAGAAGCCGCTTGCGCGCGGGCGGGATCGCGCCGATCTCGAGCCCTGTGAAGACGTGCAGCGTGTTCATGTGGTCGTCCACGACCGCGTGGTCGCTCACCCATCCCCCCATCAGCAGGTAGCTTCTGAGAAGCGGCGGCATCCGCAGCATGGCCTGGCGCGTGTCGGGCTTGCACCGCGCAAGGCGCTGCGCGAAGCGGAAGACGTTGGGCGCCTTCACCCTGGGCAGCCAGCGCTTCGGTGCGAGGTGCCGCTCCTTCAGCATGGCGAAGGCGTCGAGGTAGCGTGCGGCGTCGGTGCCCGGGAAGGAGGCGCAGCCGAACAGAAGATCCACGCCCGTCTCGTCGACATACCGCGTCAGCGCCCCCCAGGCCACGCGCAGGATGTCCGGGTCCTGGATGTCGGGATGGATGCAGAAGCGTCCCATTTCCGCAAGGCGCCCCTCATACACCTCGAGCGCCGAAAGCTCATAGAACTGCGCGGAGTAGCTGCGCGATATCTCGCACCCGCCGTGAAGCGGCAGGATGCGGAAACAGCAGACCAGCCTGCCCCCCCGCGCCTCCTCGACGAGAAAGTGCGTGCAGCGCCCGTCGAAGTCGTCCGCATCGAGGCCGCCGCCATCGGCACGATGGCGCGCGAAGGCAAGATGGCGCAGGCGTTGCGCGGCGCGCAGGTCTTCGACGCCTTCGGCGATCCGGGCGCGGTAGCGCCCTTTGCTCAACCCGATCATGGTATGGCCCCGTGCGCGGTAACCTGCAGGAAGAGGCTACGAAGCCCGTCCCTGACAGACAAGCATGACGGCGGCGTGACGCAAGGGCGCCGCTGCGCGTCAGTCGATGAAATCTTCCGCCGAGAACGCGCCGATGCGGCGCAGGAGCTGGCGCAGGAAGCCCACGCTGCTGCCGGTCTCGGTGACGCGGCGAGAGAGCGTGACCACGCGCCCCTGCTCGAGGCCGAAGCGCTCGATGTTGCGCACCGTTCCGGTGTCGTCGAAGCTGATCGCGAGCACCTCGCGGCTGACTTCCTCGGGCGCGCGCCACGCGAAGCGGCGGACGCGGCTTTCGACGTAATAGAAGCCGCTCACATCCGTGAGGCCGGCGGTGCTGGGCGTGCCGATGGTCTCGGACACCGTGTCGCGCGTGTCCAGGCCGACGACGATCGCGTCGAGGTCTTCCTGTGGCGGAATATAGCCGTGCGTGCGATACTGAGCACTGCAAGCGGACAGGCCGGACAGCACCGCGATCGCGAGGGCGGCTCTCAGCCCGAAACTCCTAAGCCTCATTGCGGCCCTCTTGTCTTGCCTGTCCACGGCTTCTATCCCGCATAGCGAAGGATGAAAAGCCGTTCAAGCCAGGGGAGCACGCGCACCCATGACCGACCCCTCCCGGCCGTCAGACCCGTCGCCCCGGATCCTGCGCCTTGCAGAACTGCCGCAGGACGCGCCCACCGCATTCGCGCTCGAACCCGATGCCGGGACACGCGCGGCGCTTGCCGAGACGCTCGGGATAGACGCGATCCGAAAGCTGCGCTTCACGGGCACCCTCGCGCCGGAGGGCCGGAGCGACTGGCACCTCGAGGGCGTGCTCGGCGCGACGGTGGTGCAGCCCTGCGTCGTCACGCTCGCGCCCGTCGCAACGCGAATCGACACCACGGTGACGCGCCGCTATCTCGCGGGCTTCGACATGCCCGAAACCGTGGCCGAGGTGGAGATGCCCGAGGACGTCACCTCCGAGCCCCTGCCGGAGCGCGTGGACCTGATGGCGGTGATGACGGAGGCGCTGGCCCTCTCGCTGCCGGACTATCCCCGCGCCCCAGGCGTGGAGCTCGGCACGGCGCAGGCGGCGCCGCCCGGCGTCGCGCCGCTTTCGGACGAGGAGCTGAAACCCTTCGCGGGCTTGCAGGGCCTGCGCGACAAGCTGCGCCGCGACTCCTGAAAGGACCGCCTCTCGCGCGGCCCGAGAAATGCCTTGCGCGGCGCGGGATTCGCTGTATTTTCGCGCCTTCATCCGGATTTGGGGTTGCCCTCCGGGCGCGATCACGGCTAAGCGCCGGCTCACGCCAATTGCGCGCGCCCCGCGCGGGCTTCCACCGCGCCGACCGACACATAGAGAAAGCCGAGGTCTGTCATGGCCGTTCAACAGAACAAAGTTTCGAAGTCGCGCCGCAACAACCGCCGCGCGCACGACGCGCTGGTAGCGGTGAATCCCAACGAGTGCCCGAACTGCGGCGAGCTGAAGCGCCCGCACCACGTCTGCGCGTCCTGCGGCCACTATGCCGACCGCGAGGTGGTCGTGATGGCGGACGAGATCGACCTGGACGAGGACGCCGCCTGAGGCACACTGCGCGGGCCCCCGGATGAGCGAACGCGAGCATCATCGGCGCGGGGGCGCTTCCTCCACGGTCATCAGCGTTGACGCCATGGGCGGCGACCGCGGCCCAGCGGCAGTTGTCGCAGGCCTTGCAAGGTCGGCCACCAAGAACCCGGACATCCGGTTCATCCTGCACGGCCCGAAGGACGAGCTCGAGCGGCTCGTCGCCAAGCGCCGGCTCTCCGACATCTGCGAGATCCGCGACGCCCGAGGGGTCGTGCGGATGCAGGACAAACCGAGCCAGGTGATGCGCCAGGGCAAGGGCACCTCGATGTGGTCGACCATCGAGGCCGTCCGGGACGGAGAGGCCTCCGTGGCGGTGAGCTGCGGCAACACCGGGGCGCTCATGGCGCTTTCGATGGTGCGCCTGCGCAAGATCGAGGGCGTCAACCGGCCCGCCATCGCGGTGCTCTGGCCCTCGCGGAACCCGCAGGGCTTCAACGTGATGCTGGACGTGGGCGCGGATGTCCGCGCCGATGCCCGCGATCTGCTGCAATACGCGTTGATGGGATCGTCCTACGCGCGCAACGGGCTCGGGATCGCGCACCCGCGGGTCGGGCTGCTGAACGTGGGCACCGAAGAGCACAAGGGGCGGTCCGAACTCCGGGAAGCGCATGAACTCATCGCCGCCAACGCGCAAGCGGCCAGTTTCGAGTTCGTTGGCTTCGTGGAGGGCGGTGACATTCCCGGCAAGCGCGCAGACGTGATCGTGACGGACGGGTTCACCGGCAACGTCGCGATCAAGACCGGCGAAGGCACCGCGCACCTCATCGGCGACCTGCTGCGCGAAGCGTTCCGATTTTCGCCGCTGTCGCGCATCGCGTCGGTTCTGGCCTACACGTCGCTTCGGCGGCTGCAGAAGAGGATCGATCCACGCCGCGTCAACGGCGGGGTGTTTCTGGGGTTGAACGGCACGGTGGTGAAATCGCACGGTTCGGCCGACGCGACCGGCGTGTCGGCGGCGGTGAAGCTGGCCTTCCAGCTGGCGCAATCGGGCTTCTCGGACCGGCTCGCGGCGCGGGTGGCCTCGGCCAGCCCGACCGCGCCGGCCCAGCCCGCGCAGGACAGGAACGGAACACACGGATGACGACACGCGCGATCGTCAGGGGCGTCGGGCACTACCTGCCCGAACGGGTGGTCGAGAACGCCTGGTTCGAGAGCTTTCTCGACACGAGCGACGAGTGGATACGCTCCCGCTCGGGGATCGAGCGCCGGCATTTCGCGGCCGAGGGGCAGACCACCTCCGAGCTTGCCGCCCACGCCGCGCGCGCCGCGCTCGAGGATGCGGGCCTTGCCGCCTCCGAGATCGACGCGATCATCGTCGCCACCTCGACGGCGGACTTCACCTTCCCCTCCGCCGCCACGATGGTGCAGGCCGAACTCGGCATGACGACGGGCTTCGCCTTCGATGTGCAGGCCGTCTGCGCGGGGTTCGTGTTCGCGCTTGCGAACGCCAACGCGCTCATCGTCTCGGGGCAGGCCCGGCGCATCCTCGTGATCGGGGCCGAGACCTTCTCGCGGCTCATGGACTGGGAAGACCGGTCGACATGCGTGCTTTTCGGAGACGGGGCGGGCGCGCTCGTGCTCGAGGCGGCGGAAGGCACGGGCCAGCCGGAAGACCGCGGGATCCTCGCATCCGACCTGCATTCCGACGGACGTTTCCGCGAGATCCTGCACGTCGATGGCGGCGTCTCCACCGGTCGGACGGGGCATCTGCGCATGCTCGGCAAGGAGGTCTTTCGCCACGCGATCGAAAAGCTGGCCGACACCGCGCACCGGGCAATGGACAAGGCGGGCGTGAACTCTTCGGACGTGGACTGGGTGGTGCCGCACCAGGCCAACATCCGCATCATCCAGGGCACCGCCAAGAAGATGCAGCTGCCGATGGACAACGTGGTCGTCACCGTCCAGGACCACGGCAATACCTCGGCCGCGTCGATCCCCCTCGCCCTCTCCGTCGGCCGCGAGCGCGGCCAGATCCGCGAGGGCGATCTCGTCATCACCGAGGCGATCGGCGGCGGCCTTGCATGGGGTGCCGTGGTGCTGCGCTGGTAGGCGGATGACTGCCGCTTCTGCACTGCCGCACAAGCTGTTGATATTGACTCGGAAATTTTCCTGCCCCTAAGGTCAATCCGTTAACGGTTGGAGGGACGGCATGAGCCAGCGCACACTCACCCGAATGGATCTGAGCGAAGCCGTCTTCCGCGAGGTGGGGTTGTCGCGCAACGAATCGGCCCAGCTCGTCGAAAGCGTGCTCGATCACATGTCCGACGCGCTCGTGCGGGGTGAGCAGGTGAAGATCTCTTCCTTCGGAACCTTCTCGGTGCGCGACAAGGCCGCCCGGGTCGGCCGGAACCCCAAGACCGGCGAGGAGGTGCCGATCCTGCCGCGGCGGGTCCTGACCTTCCGGCCCTCGCACCTGATGAAGGATCGCGTGGCGGCCGGAAACCGCCGCTGAGGACGCCCCCGATGGCCACCAAATCGCCCGACGCGTTCCGCACGATCAGCGAGGTGGCCGAGTGGCTGGAAACGCCGGCCCACGTGCTGCGGTTCTGGGAAAGCAAGTTCTCGCAGGTGAAGCCGGTGAAACGTGCCGGCGGGCGGCGCTATTACCGTCCGTCCGACATGGCGCTGATCGGCGGCATCAAGACCCTGCTGCACGACGAGGGCATGACCATCAAGGGCGTTCAGAAGCTCTTGCGCGAGCAGGGCGTAAAGCACGTGACGAGCTTCTCCCCGCCGCTGGCCGGTGAGGCGCCCGAGCGGGAGCCGGAAGAGGTGCATGTCCTGCCGTTCCAGCCCCGGCGGGCGGGCCGCACGCGCGGCCCGGTGGAGGACGCCGAGGAATTGCCGCTCTTCCCGCCGGAGGAGGAAACCGCGAGGGCGTCCCCGACGACCGACGCGGCAGACGACGTGCCCGCCCGGGCGCGCAAGGCGGAAGAGACGGCGCCCGCGGCCGTGGCGGAGGAAGAGGAGGCCTCCGCCGCGGCCGCGCCGCAGGGCGCCACGCCGCCGCCCGGCGACGCAACGCACCCGCCCCTTGCGCCGCCGCCGCGCGACAGCGGCGTTCCGTCCTTCCTGCGCCCGCGCGCCACGGCCACCGGGACCGATGCACCGGCGGCGCGCGACGCGCCTTTCGCGGACGGGCCCGGAACAGCCGACGCGTCACCGGCGATACGGGCCGTAACCACGCCACCCGACCCGGCGGACGACGCGCTTCCCGCCGCAGCGGGCCTCCTGTCCCGCCTCGCCAAGATTCATTGGCTCCCCGGCACGCAAACCGAGGCCGCGGCCGCGATCGCGTCCGAGTTGCGAACTCTCGCCGCGCGCCGCGCCGATGCGGCCCGGCCCTGATCCCGGGATCGCGACTCCGTGGCAATTCACCCTTGCTCTCGCGCAGGAAACAGGTATGAACCCGCCCTGTTCGGGCTATGGCGCAGTCTGGTAGCGCGTCCGTCTGGGGGACGGAAGGTCGCAGGTTCAAGTCCTGCTAGCCCGACCAATTTCCCCCTTTGCAACCGGAAACCCGGTTCGATCCAGGAAGGGTCCGCATGACCGGCGTGATGCCCTGCCAGGCCATTCGCGCGATGATCGCCGAGGGTGCGATCGCCACGGACCGGCCCATCACCGACACGCAGGTCCAGCCGGCGAGCCTCGATCTGAGGCTGGGGCGGCGAGCATGGCGTGTGCGCGCCTCCTTCCTCGCCGGTGCCGGGCGACCGGTGGCCGCGCGGCTCGATCGCTTCACCATGCACGAGATCGACCTGTCGGCGGGCGCCGTGCTCGAGAAGGGCTGCGTCTATGTCGCCGAGATCGAGGAACGGCTCGCCCTGCCCCCGGGCGTCAGCGCCGTCGCGAACGCGAAAAGCTCTACCGGGCGGCTCGACCTTCTCACCCGCGCGATCACCGACGGCGGCACCGAGTTCGACCGCATTCCCGACGGCTACGCCGGCCCGCTTTACGCCGAGATCTGCCCGCGCTCCTTCTCGGTGCTGGTGCGGCCCGGCATGACGCTGAACCAGATCCGGTTCCGCGAAGGCCATGCCGTGCTCGACGACACGGCGCTGCGCGCGCTTCACGCCGAAAACCCGCTGGTGTCGGGCGAGGCGGTCATCTCCGAGGGGCTCGGCTTCTCGGTGGATCTGCGGCCCGCGCAGGGCACGCTCGCGGGCTGGCGCGCCAAGCCCCACACCGGGCTCATCGACCTCGACCGGATCGGCCACTACGCCCCCGCCGACTACTGGGAGGAGGTGCACGCCGAGGACGGGCAGATCGTCCTCGATCCCGGCGCCTTCTATATCCTGGTGAGCCGCGAGGCGGTGCATATCCCGCCCGGCTACGCCGCGGAGATGGCGCCCTATCTCGCCATGGTGGGTGAGTTCAGGGTGCATTACGCGGGTTTCTTCGACCCGGGCTTCGGGCACGACGCGGCGGGCGGCACGGGCGCGCGCGGCGTGCTGGAGGTGCGCTGCCACGAGGCGCCCTTCGCGCTGGAGCATGGCCAGGTGGTCGGGCGGCTCGTCTACGAGCGCATGGCCACGCCGCCGGACCGGCTTTACGGCGCGGGCATCGCGTCGAACTACCAGGGCCAGGGCCTCAAGCTGTCCAAGCACTTCCGGGCCGCCTGACGGGCGCCCGCGGCAGCCTCCTCAGAAACGGCCGATACGCCGCGCGAGGCGCATGGAGCGCTTGAGATGACCTGCGCGCTTCCGGTCCGACCGTGGCGCCGGACGCTGCGCGCCGCTGTCCTCGGACCCGCGTCCGGAGCCTTTCGACATCTTGTCGATTCCGGCGTCGAGCCCCTTGTTGACGGCCTTGCGCATGACCATGCGCACCAGCATGCTGAAGAGCCGGTCAGGGTTCATCGCTGCCTCCCGAGTTTCCTGAGATTTTCCTTTGCATCCGATCTAGCCCGCAATCTTGCCGTTTTCAGGGCTTTCCGGCCGAGACGCGCCGGTCTGGCTATTCCTCGAACATCTCGCCCTGGCCGGGATCGCCCGCATCGTCCTCCTCCTCGGCCTCCGCCTCGCCCGCGCCCGGCAGCGGGCGGCTGTCCAGAAGGCCCGCGGCGCGCAGTTCCGCAAGCCCCGGCAGATCGCGCGCGGATTCGAGGCCGAAATGGTCGAGAAACGTCTCGGTCACGACGAAGGTCACCGGGCGCCCGGGGCTCATCCGTCGCCGGCCGAAACGGATCCACTCGAGCTCGAGCAGCTGGTCCACCGTCCCGCGCGAGACCGAGACGCCGCGGATTTCCTCGATCTCGGCCCGGGTGACGGGCTGGTGATAGGCGATGATCGCGAGCGTCTCGATCGCCGCGCGCGAAAGCTTGCGGGTCTCGACCGTCTCGGTCTGCATCAGGAAGCCCAGATCGGGCGCGGTGCGAAAGGCCCACGCGTCGCCCACCCGCACGAGGCGAACGCCCCGCCCCTCGTAGCGCCGGCGCAGGTGCTGAAGCGCCTCGGCCGGGTCGGAGCCCTTGGGCATGCGCTCGGCCAGATCGCGCGCCGAGACGGGCTCGGCCGAGGCGAAGAGCATCGCCTCGACCATGCGCTCCTGCTCGCCCATGGGCGGCGCATCGAAGAGGACGGGCTCCTCCTCGCCGTCGCCGTCTGCCGCGCGCGTGTCGTCACTCATCGCGCGCGGCCCTCCGGCGAAGCTGAATGGGCGCGAAGGCTTCCGATTGACGCAGCTCGATGCGCCCCTCCCGGGCCAGTTCCAGCGTCGCGGCGAAGGTCGCCGCCGTGGCGGAGCGGCGCCGCCCCGGATCCTCGCGCCAGCCCTCCGGCAGGTAGGCGGAAATGTCGGT
Organism: Rhodosalinus sp. K401; assembly: GCF_041365735.1. Classification (NCBI taxonomy): domain Bacteria; kingdom Pseudomonadati; phylum Pseudomonadota; class Alphaproteobacteria; order Rhodobacterales; family Paracoccaceae; genus Rhodosalinus; species Rhodosalinus sp. K401. Next base: position 198,234 of record NZ_JBGFSI010000001.1, read on the forward strand.
CCAGGTCCCGGCGAACCCGATCATCCCGCGCAGCCGGTCGAGCGCCTCTTCCATGGTGTAGACCGCCTCGCGGTCGAAGGCGTAGGGGCGGAACTCCTCGCGGGTGCGGATGCGGGCATAGGCCTGCATGAGATCGAGCAGCGTCGCGGTGTAGCGCACGCGCCGGACCCGCTCCACCTCTTCGGGCAGGCCGCGCGCGAACACGTCGCGGCCCAGCCTGTCGCGGCCCATGAGCCGCGCCGCGACCTCGCGCATGGCCTGCAGCCGTTCGAGCTGGAACGCCAGATGCGCCGCCATCTCCTCGCCCGAGGGGCCTTCTTCCGCCGGGTCGGGCGGAAGCAGGAGGCGCGACTTGAGAAAGGCGAGCCAGGCCGCCATCACGAGGTAGTCGGCGGCGAGTTCGATGCGCAGCGCGCGCGCCTCCTCGACGAAGGCAAGGTACTGCTGCGCAAGCTCCAGCACGGAAATCCGGCGCAGGTCCACCTTCTGACCGCGCGCCAGCGACAGCAGCACGTCGAGCGGCCCCTCGTAGCCCTCGACATCCACGATCAGCGCCTCGGCGGCAAGCCGCGCCTCGACGCCCCCCTCCTCGTGACCGCTGCCTTCATCCATCGCCGAACCCTCCGGGCACGGCACCGAGCTTCGCCTCGAGCGCCCGAATGTCAACCGGCGCGTCGGCGGCCCGGCGCAGCGCGAGCGCCCTGGCGCCGCGCGCGCGGGCGGCCTCGCCCATCGTGCCCGCGGCCTCGGCCACCGCCTCCATCTCGCGCAGCGCGCCGTTGCAATGCAGGACCACGTCGCACCCGGCCGCGATCGCGTCCGCCGCGCGGCGGGCGACCGACCCTTCGAGCGCCTGCATCGAGATGTCGTCCGTCATCAGAAGCCCGCCGAACCCGATCTCCTCGCGGATGAGGCGGATCACCGCGGGCGAGGTCGTGGCGGGACGCTCGTCGAGGTCGGCGAAGACCACATGCGCCGTCATGCCGAGCGGCAGATCGGCAAGCGCGGCGAAGGGCGCGAAATCCGTTTCGCGCAGCGTGCAGGCAGGTTCTTGCACCCGGGGCAGCGCGAGGTGGCTGTCGGCCTCTGCGCGGCCATGACCGGGGATGTGCTTCAAAACCGGCAGCACCCCGCCCGCGAAGAGCCCCTCGGCCACGGCGCGGGCATTCGCGGCGACCTCCTGCGCCGTCGTGCCGTAACAGCGATCCCGCAGGAACGGATGGGTCCGGGGCGTGGCGATGTCGGCAAGCGGCGCGCAGTTCACGTCGATGCCGAGCGACTGCAACTCGGCCGCGATCAGACGGTACCGCAGCCGCATCATGTCGGCCGCCCTGCCGCGCGCGGCACGCACCGCGTCGAGCGGCGGCGGCAGGCGGCGGCCCACACCTTGGGGCAGCCGCGACACGCGCCCGCCCTCTTCGTCGATGAGAATCGGCGCCGCGCGGCCCACGGCATCGCGCAAGGCCGCGGTAAGGCCGCGGATCTGCTCCGGGCTTTCGCAGTTGCGCGCGAACAGGATGAATCCGAACGGGTCGGCCTCTCTGAAGAAGCGCGCCTCGGCCGGCGCAAGGTGCGGCCCCGCGCAGCCGAAGATCGCCGCGCCGCGGCCGACCGGTGGAGTCACCGGGTGACCACGGGGATGCAGTCGGCGTTCGCGGCCATCAGCGCCGCGCAGAACCGCCGCGCGTCGGCAAGATCCTCGAAGCCCATCGCGCGGAGGCGATAGAAGATCCGCCCACCGCTTTCGGCGCGTTGCACGACCCGGGTCTTGCCGGCGAGATAGGGCTCGAACCGCCCGGCGATCCGGCCCCATTCGGCGCGGGCCACCTCGGCGCTCTCGAACGCGCCGAGCTGCACGAGGCGCGTGCCCACGGGCAGCTCCGCGGGATCGGCCTCCGGCACCTCGGCGCGCGCGGGGGCGACCCGGCCGGCGCCGGATAGTGCCGCGAGATCGAGGTTTTCAGGCCGCAGGCGCGGGCGCACCGACCGCGCCGGAACGCCCGGAACCGCCTCGACCTGCGCACCGGTCTCGTCCTGCGCCTCGGCGGCCGGGGCCGTGCCGGGCGCATCGGCCACGACGGCGGCCACCACCGCATCCACCGCGGCGCTCACCGCCTCGTCGCGCGAGGGCGCCGGCGTTTCCACGCGTAGCGCGGCCGGAACCGCTGTGACGCGCGCAAGCTCCCGCTTGGTGCCCACCGGAAGATCCGGCCTGTCCTCGGCGTTCAACCGGGTCGCAAGATCGCGCAGCGCCGCGCTTGGCGCGCCCATGCCTGCCGCGAATCCCGGTCGCAAGTCGTCGGCGGGCTCCGGCGCCGACGCGGCGGCGAGGGCGCCGAGGGCGAGGTCGTCCTCGGCCAGCGCGACGGGCGTCGGCGCGAGGCGCAGTTCCTCGGGCGGCGGTTCGGCCGTGCCGCTCGCGGCGACGGCGTTGACGGACAACCCCTGATGGGCCGCGGCCTGGCCGCCGGGCTCGGCGGGCGAGACGCGCATCGGCCCCTCGGCGGCGCGCACCACGGGCACGCCGCTCACGTCGCGCATCACGAGTTTCGTGCCCCAGACGCCCGCACCGCCCAGAAGGGTCAGCGACACCAGCGCCGCCACGACCTGCGCGGCCCCGCCGATCCTGGGCGCCGCCTCCGGCGCGAGGGCATCGTTTTCGGAGGTGGACTCACCAAGGGCGGGCGACGAGGCGCCCGCGTGCATCTGCTGATAGCTCATGTCTGCCTCGCTTGCCCGACGATGCGTGCCGCCGGGTTCTGTTCGTTCCGCCTCTGCCCGGGCGGCCGCGCGGCTTTCTACCGCATCTCCTCGACCGGGCGCACCCCAAGGATACCCAGACCCGCCGCGATGACAACGGCCGTGGCGCGCACGAGCGCCAGTTTCGCTTGACTCGTGGCAGAATCGCCCTCCTGCAGGAAGCGCAGCGCGGGCTCGTCGTTGCCGCGGTTCCACAGGCTGTGCAACTCGCTCGCCAGATCGTAGAGGTAGAAGGCCACGCGGTGCGGCTCGTAGCCCCGGGCGGCGATCTCCACGAGACGCGGCCACTCGGCGATCTTGCGCGCCAGCGCAAGCTCCGCCTCGTGATCGAGGCGCGACAGATCGGCCCGCGCGAGCGTGGCGTCATCCGCCTCGATCCCGGCCTCCGCCGCCTTGCGCAGGACCGAGCACACCCGCGCATGGGCGTATTGCACGTAGAAGACAGGGTTTTCCTTCGACTGCTCCAGCACCTTGTCGAAATCGAAATCGAGCGGCGCGTCGTTCTTGCGCGTCAGCATCACGAAGCGCGTGACGTCGGCGCCCACCTCCTCGACCACGTCGCGCAGCGTCACGAAGGTGCCCGCGCGCTTGGACATCTTGAAGGGCTCGCCGCGCTTGTAAAGTTTCACGAGCTGCATGAGCTTCACGTCGAGCGGGACGCGGCCGTCCGACAGCGCCGAGACGGCGGCCTTCATCCGCTTGACGTAGCCGCCGTGATCGGCGCCGAACACGTCGATCAGCCGGTCGAAGCCGCGCTCGATCTTGTCGTAATGATAGGCGATGTCGGGGGCGAAATAGGTCCAGCTGCCGTCGGATTTCATGACCGGGCGGTCCACGTCGTCCCCGTGCGCGGTGGAGCGGAAGAGCGTCTGCTCGCGCGGCTCCCAGTCCTCGGGCGTCTTGCCCTTGGGCGGCTCCAGCACGCCCTCGTAGATCAGCCCCTTGCTCCGCAGCGCGTCGAGCGCCGCCTCGATCCGCCCGGTGCCGTAGAGCGACTTTTCCGAGAAGAAGACGTCCATCCGAACGCCGAGCGCATCGAGGTCGGCGCGGATCAACTCCATCATGCGCTCGGTCGCGAAGGCGCGCACGGGGGCAAGCCATGTCTCCTCGGGCGTGCCGACATAGGCGTCGCCCACCTCGGCCTTCAGCGCCTCGCCGACCGGGACGAGGTAATCGCCAGGATAGGTGCCGTCCTCGAAGGCGACCTCGTGGCCATGGGCCTCGAGATAGCGCAGGTAGACCGAGCGGGCGAGCGTATCGACCTGCGCGCCCCCGTCGTTGATGTAGTATTCGCGCGTCACCTCGTAGCCCGCGTAATCGAGAAGCGAGGCGAGCGCGTCGCCGAATACAGCGCCGCGGGTGTGGCCCACATGCAGCGGCCCGGTGGGGTTGGCCGAGACGTATTCCACGTTCACCCGCTCGCCCGCGCCCAGTTCCGAGCGGCCGAACCCGTTGCCGGCCGCGAGCACGCGGCGCACGACCTCCTGCCAGACGGAGGGCGACAGGCGCAGGTTGATGAAGCCCGGCCCGGCCACCTCTGCCATGGCGATGCGCGGATCGGCGGCCAGCCGCTCGGCGAGCGCAGCGGCGATATCGCGCGGCTTCGCGCCGGCGGGCTTGGCGAGGACCATCGCCGCGTTGGTGGCCATGTCGCCATGGGCGGGATCGCGCGGCGGCTCCACCGTCACGGCCGCAAGGTCGAGACCGTCGGGCAACGCCCCGTCGGCCACCATGGCGCCCAGCGCCCCGGTCACGGTGTCACGGAGTTCGGAAAACAGGTTCATCGGCGTCCCTCTCGCTCGGCGGGCGGTGTAGCATGCAGGGTGGGCGCGTCAACGCCGCGCGACCGTCACGCCGGGCGCGCGGCGGGCGCCCGACGCCCGCGCCCCGCGACGGCACCGCCGGCCGGGATCCCCATGACGTGCGGGCTAGCGCAGGCCCGGGCGCAGGTCCGCCATGTCCTGCCCACCCAGCAGCCGGGCATGGCTTTGCAGCGCGAAGCGGTCCGTCATGCCGGCGATGTAGTCGGCCACGATGCGCGCGAGCGTCGTCTCGTCGGCGGCGGCCGCCACGTCCGCCTGCCAGCGCCGGGGCAGGAGCTCGGGCCGGGCCAGGTAGAGGGGGAAGAGATCCTGCACCACCCGCGTGGCCTGCGCGCGCGTCTCGACGACTTCCGGCGCGCGGTACATCCGTTCGAAGAGAAAGGCCCGGATCTGCCCGAGATCCGCGAAAAGCCCGTCGGAAAAGCGCACCACCATGTGCCCGGCCTGCCGCACCGCGTCCACGTCCGCGGGCTCGAGCGCGTCCAGCGCGGCGCGGGTGGTGGCGATCACATCCTCGACCATGACGCCGAAGAAGCGCCGCAGCGCCTCGTGGCGCCGCCGGTAGGGCTCGAGCCCCGGCCACGCCCGGTCCACCTCCGCGAAGCAGTCGGCCAGCACCGGCAGCGCCGCGATCTCCTCCAGCGTGAAGAGATCGGCGCGCAGCCCGTCGTGCAGGTCGTGGCTGTTGTAGGCCACGTCGTCCGCCAGCGCCGCCACCTGCGCCTCCGCGCTGGCATGGGTGTCGAGTTCCAGATCGTGGACGGCGTCGTATTCGGCGAGCGCGTAAGGGATCGCGCCCGTCACGGGCCCGTTGTGCTTGGCAAGGCCCTCCAGCGTCTCCCAGGTCAGGTTGAGCCCGTCGAAGGCGGCGTAATGGCGCTCCAGACGCGTGACGATACGGATCGCCTGCGCGTTGTGGTCGAACCCGCCATAGGGCTGCATCAGCGCGTCGAGCGCGTCCTCGCCGGTGTGGCCGAAGGGCGTGTGGCCAAGATCGTGGGCAAGCGCCACCGCCTCGGTCAGCGCCGGGTCGAGGTCGAGCGTACCGGCGATGGTGCGCGCCACCTGCGCCACTTCGAGCGAATGCGTCAGACGGGTTCGGAAATAGTCCCCCTCATGCTCGATGAAGACCTGTGTCTTGTGCTTGAGCCTGCGAAAGGCCGAGGCATGGATGATCCGGTCCCGGTCGCGCTGAAAGCAGGAGCGGAATGCGCTTTCCGGCTCTGGCACGAGCCGTCCACGGCTCCTCGCCGGGTCGGACGCGTATCGGGCGCGCATGGGTCCCCTCCTTGTCGCATGTCCCGCGACCTCATATATTTGAAGCAATCGAGGAACTGAACCGTCGCAACGAGGCCCAGATGCAACTTCCTCCGAAAGTGACAGAACGCGCCTTCGCGCGACTGGCCGAGATCGGCGCCTCCCGCGAGGGTCAGGCGCTGCGCGTGGCCGTCGAGGGTGGTGGCTGCTCGGGCTTCCAGTACGACATCCGCCTCGACTCGCCCGCCGAGGACGACCTCGTGCTGGAGGGCGGGGGCGAGAAGGTGGTGGTCGATTCGGTGTCCCTGCCCTTTCTCGAGAACGCGGTGATCGACTTCACCGAGGAACTGATCGGCGCGCGGTTCACCATCGAGAACCCCAACGCCTCGAGTTCCTGCGGCTGCGGCACCTCCTTTTCCATGTAGCGCCGTGTCACAGCCGGCGCGTCACCCGGAACGCCCCCTCCGCGAAGGTGACGGCCCAGCGGCGGGCGGGGATCGCGGTGCCCGCAGCGGTAAAATGAGGCGCAAGGTCCAGCACCTCGCCCGCGATCTCGCCCGGCACTTCCACACCGTCCGAAAATCGCACCATGCAGCCGCCCTCTGGCGGACCCTCGACCCGCCCCCGCGCGCCCGGAAAGAGATGCGTTCGCGCCGTCGTCAGGATCGTGGCCATCCGCCTTCCCTTTTCGCGCCTTGTCGCGGCCTATAGGTCCGGACCACGGCCCCGGACGCCTGCACGACGCCGGCCCGGGGCCAAACTCACTCCATCTGCGCGGCCGGGCTCGCACGCGGCCAGCAGAATGGCAGCGCATGACGCGCGAGGAAAGGGCCGCAGAAGCCCCGTGCGGCCCGGCGCCGGGCCGATGTCTCGGGGGCGGGCACGCACGCTCGCGGCGGCGCCGCTCTTCCCCGCCTTGCGCCCGGACCGGCGAACCGGCTAGCTGGGGCGAGGCCAAGAGGAGCGCGCCGATGAAGATCGCCACCTTCAACATCAACGGGATCAAGGCCCGGCACCAGGCGCTCTGCGACTGGCTGGACGAGGACCGCCCCGACGTGGTGCTTCTGCAAGAGATCAAGTCGCTCGACGAGACCTTCCCGGCCGAGCTTTTCGAGGAGCGCGGCTATACCGTCGAGACCCATGGCCAGAAAGGCTTCAACGGGGTGGCGATCCTTTCGCGGCTGCCGCTCGAGGACGTCTGGCGCGGGCTGCCGGGCGACGATGACGACACGCAGGCCCGCTGGATCGAGGCCACGGTGATGGCCGATGTTCCCGTGCGCGTGGCCGGGCTCTACCTGCCCAACGGCAACCCCGCGCCGGGGCCGAAATACGACTACAAGCTGGCCTGGATGGCCCGTATGCGCACACGCGCGCAAGAGCTCTTGGCGCTGGAAGAGCCCGTGGTGCTTGCCGGTGATTACAACGTCATCCCCCAGGACGAGGACGCGGCCAATCCCGAGGCCTGGCGCGAGGACGCGCTGGCGCTGCCGGAAAGCCGGGCGGCGTTTCGCCGCATCCTTCACATGGGCTACACCGAGGCCGTCCGCGCGCGGGTTCAGGGCCCGGGCCACTACAGTTTCTGGGACTACCAGGGCAACGCCTGGGCGCGGAACAACGGGATCCGCATCGATCACCTGCTGCTCTCTCCCGAGGCCGCCGATCGCATGACCGGCACGGGCATCGAGGCCGCGCTGCGCGGGCGCGAGAAACCCTCCGATCACGTGCCGGTCTGGATCGAACTGTCCGTCTGAGCCGGGAACGCGAACCGCACCCGGTCACGCCTCGGCGGTGACGTCGTGCCCGTAAAGCCAGTCGAACCCCGCCAGCATCGCGCCGGGCGCGAACCGCCCGCCGAGCCCCAGCGCGGCATGGGCAAGCCCGCGCACCGGGCCGGGCCGCAGGTGGTAGCGCCGGGCATTGCGCTCCGCCGCGCCGACCACACGCTCGGCACGGGCGCGGCGCCGCCGCTGGTAGGCCGCGAGCCCGGAGGCGCGATCCTCGGCGCGGTCAAGCGCGTCGGCCAGGACCCACGCATCCTCGAGCGCGAGATTGGCGCCCTGCGCGAGGAACGGCAGCGTCGGATGCGCCGCATCGCCCAGGATCGCAACGGACCGGCCATGCCAGCGTTCGGCCACCGGATGCCGGAAGAGACCCCAGACATGCACCTTGTCCAGCGCGCCGAGGATCGCCGGCACGTCCCCGCCGAAGCCCGCGAAGGCCGCGCGCAGGTTCGCAGGGTCGTCCGCGTGGGTCCAGCCCTCCTCGGCCCAGCGGCTGCGCTCTTCCACCGCCACAAGGTTGAGGGTGCGCCCGTCGCGCAGCGGATAGACCACCATGTGCCGTCCCGGCCCCATGAGCACCCGGGCCTCCGCAGGCTGGCCGATGACGTTGGGCAGAAGCGCGCGCCACGCGACCTGGCCGGTGAAGCGCGCGGGCGGCGCCGATCCCAGCGCGTGGCGCGCGCGGGAGTGCAGACCGTCCGCGCCGAGCACCAGATCCGCCCTGTGCTCCGCGCCGTTCTCGAAGACGATCCGCGCGCGCGGGCCGTCCTCCACCGTCGCGACCCGTTGCAGAAGCCGGACCCGGACGCCCGCGGCGCGGGCCGCGGCGGCGAGCAAATCGACGAGATCCGCGCGGTGGACGAAATGGTACCCCTGCTCCCGCCCGAGGCGCGCGAGGTCGAGGCGCAGAACCTCGCCGCCGTCCTCGCCGCGCCGAAGGCTCACCGCCTGGGCGCGGGGCGCGCGCGCCGCGAGCTCCGCCTCGAGGCCGAGCGCGCGCAGCACGCGAAGCCCGTTGGGACTGATCTGCAATCCGGCACCCACCTCCGCGATCTCGGGGGCCTGCTCGAACAGGGTGACGGAGGCGCCGCGCCGGCCGAGCGCAAGCGCGGCGGCAAGCCCCGCGATGCCGCCGCCCACCACGGAAATCTCAAGCGCGTCGAGCTGCATCTCTCGCTTCCCAAAAGGAAAACGCCGGAGGCTCCCCCGGCGTTCTCTTGTCTCTCGGTCCCGGTCGGCCTCGCGTCAGTCGTCGCGGTGTACCTTCTCGCGGCGCTCGTGACGCTCCTGCGCCTCGAGGCTGAGCGTGGTCGTCGGGCGCGCGACGAGACGTTTCAGCGAGATCGGCTCTCCCGTCTCCTGGCAGTATCCGAACTCGCCCTCCTCGATCCGGCGCAACGCGGCGTCGATCTTCGAGACGAGCTTGCGCTGACGGTCGCGGATCCGAAGCTCGAGCGCGCGGTCGGTCTCTTCGCTCGCGCGATCGGACACGTCGGGAATGTTGCGGGTCGCGTCCTGAAGGCCCGCAATGGTGTTCTTGCTGTCGGAAAGAAGCTCGTTCTTCTGTCGCATCAGTTCGCGCCGGAACCATTCGAGCTGGCGTTCGTTCATGAACGGCTCGTCCTCGGCGGGCTTGTAATCCTCGGGAAGGAACACTTCGGCCTTCATCTTCTGCGCTCCCTTTTCATGACCCACTTCAGCCATGGAATACTTGTCAGACATGTGGCACCCCTCGACGCGGCAATTACCCGAAGGCACTGGCAATGTCACTACACAAACACGGGTCGGCCATGGTTAATTCGGGCGCGGGCGCGGCGCTGCAAGGACGTTCGGCAATGGCTTGGAGCAGATGATGAAATTCACCGGAACCGGCGAGTACGTGGCGACGGAAGACCTGACCGTCGCGGTGAACGCGGCCGTGGCGCTGGAGCGCCCGCTTCTCGTCAAGGGCGAGCCCGGCACGGGCAAGACCGAACTCGCGCGGCAGGTGGCGGGCGCGCTGGGCCTGCCGCTCATCGAATGGTCGGTGAAATCCACCACCCGCGCCCAGCAGGGGCTTTACGAATACGACGCGGTGAGCCGCCTGCGCGACAGCCAGCTCGGCGACGCGCGGGTGAACGACGTGGCGAACTACATCCGCAAGGGCAAGCTCTGGGAGGCGTTCGAGGCCGACGGCAAGGTGGTGCTGCTCATCGACGAGGTCGACAAGGCCGACATCGAGTTCCCCAACGACCTCCTGCAGGAGCTCGACCGGATGGAATTCCACGTCTACGAGACGGGCGCGACGGTCCGCGCCCGGCACCGCCCGATCGTCATCATCACCTCCAACAACGAGAAGGAGCTGCCGGACGCCTTCCTGCGCCGTTGCTTCTTCCACTACATCCGCTTCCCGGACCCGGAGACGATGAAACGCATCGTCGAGGTCCACCATCCGGGCATCAAGCCCGCGCTGCTCGAGACGGCGCTGACGCAGTTCTACGAATTGCGCGAACAGCCGGGCCTGAAGAAGAAGCCCTCCACCTCGGAGGTGCTGGACTGGCTCAAGCTGCTGCTGGCCGAGGATATGGAGCCCGCCGACCTGCGCCGGGACGGACCCGACGCGCTGCCCCAGCTTCACGGCGCGCTGCTGAAGAACGAGCAGGACGTGCATCTTTTCGAACGCCTGGCCTTCTTGGCGCGGCGGCAGCGCTGAGGCGGTCGGCCCGGCAACGCCGGCGCCGCCCCGGCAGCCCGCGTGTGACGGCGCGGCATTCATGGTCTAGGCTGCGCCTGCCGGGTCCCGCGGCGCGCCGGCGCGGCCCGCGCCGCAAAAAGCGAAGACGCAAGGGAGCGCTCGTGCCAAGATACGTTCTGCCACTTCTGCTTCTGCTCGCGGCCTGCGCGCCCGCGCCCCGGGCCGCGGACACCGCAGCGCGCCTCGCCGTGGCAATCCCGAAGCTGCCGCCGGCCAAGCAGTTCTCCGCGGCGCGCCCTGACGCGCCCGCCCGGTCCAACGCCGATATCGCGCGCGATTTCCTCGACCTCGCCTTCACGCTGGAAAGCGGCCGCCCCGTCCCGGTCTTCACGCGCTTCGAGGAACCGATCACCCTGCGCGTGACCGGGCGGGCCGATCCCGCCCTGGCACGGGACCTGCGCGATCTGCTGCGCCGGCTTCGCGACGAGGCGGGCATCGACATCCGCCTCACGCGCGGACCGGAGGCCAACATAACGATCGAAAGCGTGCCCGGCGCGCGCATCCGGAGCGTGCTGCCGCAGGCGGCCTGCTTCGTCGTCCCCAATGTCAGCAGCCTCTCCGACTATGCGAGAAACCGCCGCAGCGCGCGCACGGCCTGGTCCGAACTGCCCACCCGCAAACGGGTAGGGATCTTTTTGCCCGCCGACATCTCGGGCCAGGAGGCGCGCGACTGCCTGCACGAGGAACTCGCCCAGGCGCTCGGGCCGCTGAACGATCTCTACCGGCTGTCCGACAGCGTCTTCAACGACGACAACATGCACGCGGTGCTCACCGGCTTCGACATGCTGATCCTGCGCGCCTACTACGCGCCGGACCTTGCCAGCGGCATGAGCCGCGACGATGTCGCCCGACACCTGCCCGCGGTGCTCGCGCGGCTCAACCCGGCGGGCGAGGGGCTGCCCGCAAGGCCGCTCGCGCCGACGCCGCGCGCCTGGAGCGACACGATCCAGGAGGCGCTCGGCCCGGGGGCCGCGCCGGCGGCGCGACGCGCGGCGGCCGAACGCGCCGTGGCCATCGCGCGGGCCTCGGGCTGGCGCGATCACCGGCTCGCCTTCGGCCATTTCGCGCTCGGCCGCCTTACCCAGAGCCACGCGCCCGACGCGGCGCGGGAGCATTTCGAAACCGCGGACCGGACGCTCGCGGCCCTGCCCCGCTCCGAACCGCACCGCGCCTTCGTGCGCGCCCAGCTCGCCGCCTACGCGATCGCCGACGGCGACGCCGAGCGGGCGCTCGCGCTCACCGCCCGGGCGATGCCGGTCGCCTCGCGCCACGAGAACGCGATGCTTCTGTCCACGCTGATGCTGCTGCGCGCCGAGGCGCTGGCGCTTGCCGGGCGCCCGCAGGAGGCGCGCGCCCTGCGTCTGGACAGCCTCGGTTGGGCGCGATACGGGTTCGGACCGGAGGGGGCGGTGCGCGGCAAGCTGGCCGAAATCGCCGCCCTGAACCCGCGAAACCACACGGGGGGCTGAGGCCGAATGATCCTGTTTTCGGCGCTGATCGGCGCGGCCATCGGCGCATTCACCGCCTACCGGCGCAAGGGCAACCGGCTCGACATGCTGCACTACGCGGCCGGATACGGCATCGCCTTCGGCCTCGTGGGCGCGGTACTGTCGATCGCGCTCGTCCGGCTGCAGGTCTGAGGGCGATGTTCCAGCCCTTCTTCCTCACCCTCAGGGAGAGCGGCGTTCCCGTCACGCTTCGCGAGTACCTGGCCTTCCTCGAAGCGGTGAAGGCCGATCTCGTGACCTACGACGTGGAGGGATTCTACTATCTCGCGCGCACCGCGATGGTGAAGGACGAGCGCCACCTGGACCGCTTCGACCGCGCCTTCGCCACCGCCTTCCAGGGCCTCGAGGACGTCTCGCTTGCCGAGATGCTGGACAGGGTCGATCTGCCCGAAGACTGGCTGCTCAAGATGGCGGAGAAGCACCTGAGCGAGGCCGAGAAGGCCGAGATCGAGGCGCTCGGCGGGTTCGACGCGCTCATGGACACCCTCAAGAAGCGGCTCGCGGAACAGGAGGCGCGCCACCAGGGCGGCTCCAAGTGGATCGGCACGGCGGGCACCTCGCCCTTCGGCGCCTACGGCTACAACCCCGAAGGCGTGCGCATCGGCCAGGACGAAAGCCGCCACCAGCGCGCCGTGAAGGTCTGGGACAGGCGCGATTTCCGCAACCTGGACGACTCGGTGGAGATCGGCACCCGCAACATCAAGGTGGCGCTGAAGCGGCTGCGGCAATGGGCGCGCGACGGCGCGGCCGAGGAACTCGACCTCGACGGCACGATCCGCGCCACCGCCGAACACGGCTACCTCGACGTCAAGACCCGCCCTGAGCGCCGCAACGCGGTGAAGGTGCTGCTCTTTCTCGACGTGGGCGGATCGATGGATGCCCATGTGAAGGTCGTGGAAGAGCTTTTCTCGGCCGCGCGCGCCGAGTTCAAGCATCTCGAGCACTACTACTTCCACAACTGCCTCTACGAGGGCGTCTGGCGCGACAACCGCCGCCGCTGGAACGAGGTCACGCCGACCTGGGACGTGCTGCACACCTATGGCGCGGATTACCGGTGCATCTTCGTGGGCGACGCCAGCATGAGCCCCTACGAGATCGCCTATCCCGGCGGTGCGAACGAGCACTGGAACGCCGAGGCGGGCGAGACCTGGCTGCGCCGCGCGCGCGCGCAGTGGCCTGAGACGCTCTGGATCAATCCCGTGCCCGAGCGACACTGGGATTACACGCCCTCGATCCGAATGATCCGAGAGATCTTCGAGGACCGGATGGTGCCGCTCACCCTCGAAGGGATCAATCGCGGCATCCAGGTCCTGCGGTGACACGCGCCGCGCCGTTTCGCCGCTTGCCGGGCGGCCCGGGCGAGCCCATATCTTCGTCATGATTAAGGTGACGCCGATCCTGCTCGCGGTGCTTTACGCGCTCGTCATGTACCGCATGTCGGTCTGGCGGACGAAGCGCGAGCTCGACGCGCGCTCCACCGAACTTGCCGACGCGCGGCTCAAGGCGCTCACCGACCGGATGGCCAAGGCGCTCGACGTGCCGCGCATCCGCGTGCACATCTACGAGGTGGACCCGGTGAACGGGCTCGCCGCCCCGGACGGGCGGATCTTCATCACCCGGGGCTTCTACCAGAAATACCGCAATGGCGAGGTCAGCGGGGAAGAGATCGCGTCGGTCATCGCGCATGAGCTGGGCCACGTCGCGCTCGGCCACACCCGGCGGCGGATGATCGACTTTTCCGGGCAGAACGCGCTCAGAAGCGCGCTCGCCATGGTGCTCGGGCGCATCATCCCGGGTATCGGCGTCTGGATCGCGAGCGCGCTCACGTCTCTGCTGGCCGCGGGGCTTTCGCGTGCCGACGAGTACGAGGCCGACGCCTATGCCGCGGCACTTCTGACCAAGGCCGGGATCGGCGTCGCGCCGCAGATCTCGCTCTTCCACAAGCTCGACGAGTTGACGCGCTCGCGCGCGGGTGTCGCGCCGGCCTGGCTCATGAGCCATCCGAAGACGGCAGACCGGATTGCGGCGCTGGAGCGTCTGGAGGGGAAGTGGCAGCCGGGCGAGACCTGACCGCCCCGCCCTGCCCCCCGCGGACCTCCGCGGCAAGCCAGTCCCGGAACGCGGCAAGGGGCGGGTAATCGTCCCGCGCGTGCGGCCACACCAGCCAATACCCTCCCCGCCCCGGCACCGCCGCCCCCCAGGCCGGCCGAAGCCGCCCCTCAGCGATCTCGGGCTCCGCCAGGAAGGGCGGCAGGAGCGCCACGCCCAGCCCGTGGATCGCCGCCTGCGTCATCGGCGCGAACTGGTCGAAGACCATGCCCCGCTGCGCCGGCGCGGCCTGGCCGTGATGCGCGAACCACCGCTCCCAGGCGCGCGGGCGCGACTGAAGGTGCAGAAGCGGCATCGCCGCGATCGCGGCGGGCCCGTCCGGCGGATGCCGCTCCAGGACACCCGGCGACGCGACCGCCAGCAACGGCTCGTCGGCAAGGTGAAGGTGCCCGCAGCCCGCCCGGTCGGCCGCGCCGAAATGGATCGCCGCGTCGAAGGCCTCGGTCTCGAAATCCACCGGCCGGAGCCGGGTCGTGAGGTGCAGCGTGACGCCCGGATGCGCGGCCTGGAACGCCGCGAGGCGCGGCGCGAGCCACCGGGTGCCGAAGGCGGGCAGGATGGCGAGCGAAAGCGTCCCTCCCCCCGGATTGGCGGTCAGTTCCATGGACGCACGCCCGATGAGGTCGAGCGCCCGCGACACCGCCTCGGCATAGTGGCGCCCGGCAGGCGTCGGCACCAGCCGGCGCTTCTCGCGGCGGAAAAGCGCCGCCCCGAGCTGCGCCTCGAGCCGCTGGACATGCCGGCTCACCGCAGCCTGGGTCATGTGCAGTTCATCCGCCGCCGCCGTGGTCGCGCCCGTGCGCATCACCGCCTCGAAGGCCCGAAGCATCGAGATCGAGGGCAGATAGCGTGGCGACCAGCTCATGGGACATGACCTTAGCACATGAAACGATGCGCGATAGTCGTTTTGCCGCGGCGCGTCGAGCCGCTATGCTGTGTCAAACGTTGCCGGGATCCTCCCGGAGAAAGGTGACCGCCATGACCCTAGACACCCCCGCCCCGCGCCTGCGCGCCAAGGACGCCCCCGATCTCGGACGCTTCGACTGGGCCGATGCCCTGCGCCTCGACGATCAGCTGTCCGAGGAAGAGCGGATGATCCGCGACAGCGCCCGCGCCTATGCGCAGGAGAAGCTGCAACCCCGCGTGATCGAGGCCTTCGACGCCGAAAAGACCGACCCGGAGATCTTCCGCGAGATGGGCGGGATGGGCCTGCTCGGCGTGACCGTGCCGGAGGAATACGGCGGCCTTGGCGGAAGCTATGTGAGCTACGGGCTCGTGGCGCGCGAGATCGAGCGCGTGGATTCGGGCTATCGCTCGATGATGTCGGTGCAGTCGAGCCTCGTCATGTATCCGATCCACGCTTACGGAACCGAGGAGCAACGGCAGAACTACCTGCCGAAACTCGCCTCCGGGGAATGGATCGGGTGTTTCGGCCGGACGGAGCCGGACGCGGGCTCCGACCCGGGCGCGATGAAGACGCGGGCCGAGAAGATCGAGGGCGGCTACCGGCTGACGGGCTCCAAGATGTGGATCTCGAATTCGCCGATCGCGGACGTCTTCGTTGTGTGGGCCAAGTCGGACGCGCATGACGGCAAGATCCGCGGTTTCGTGCTGGAAAAGGGCATGACGGGCCTCTCCGCGCCCAAGGTCGGCAACAAGCTTTCCTTGCGCGCCTCGATCACCGGCGAGATCGTGATGGAGGGCGTCGAGATCGGCGAGGACGCGCTGCTGCCCCATGTCGAGGGGCTGAAGGGGCCGTTCGGCTGCCTCAACCGCGCACGCTACGGCATCAGCTGGGGCGTCATGGGCGCGGCGGAGTTCTGCCTGCACGCCGCGCGGGGCTACGGGCTCGACCGCAAGCAGTTCGGCAAGCCCATCGCCCAGACCCAGCTTTTCCAGAAGAAGCTCGCCGACATGGAAACCGAGATCGCGCTCGGCCTGCAGGCGTCGCTCCGGGTGGGCCGGCTCATGGACGAGGCCAACGCGGCGCCCGAGATGATCTCGCTCGTCAAGCGCAACAATTGCGGCAAGGCGCTCGAGATCGCGCGGCACGCCCGCGACATGCATGGCGGCAACGGCATCAGCTCCGAATTCCAGGTGATCCGGCACATGATGAACCTCGAGACGGTGAACACCTACGAGGGCACGCACGACATCCACGCCCTGATCCTGGGTCGCGCGATCACCGGGCTGCAGGCCTTCGTCTGACGCGCCCCATCGCGCGCCCGGACGGGCGCGCCCGGTGAAGGCGTGGCGCGCGGAACGCGCGCCTCCGCCGGATCAGGGCAACGCCGCGAGCCAGAGCCAGGCGGTGAAGACCGACGCGGCCGTGCCGATCAGCACCGAGGAGGCCGCGACGCGGCGCGCGCGGCCGTACATGTCGGCGAAGATGTAGGTGTTCACGCCAGGCGCCATGGCCGCCGTCACCACCGCCGAGCGCAGACCCGTCTCGGGCAGCCCGGAGGCCTGGCCCAGCCCCCAGACGACCGCCGGATGCAGCAGCAGCGACACGGCGGCGACGAAGGCGATGGTGCGCAGATCCCCCTCCGGGCGATAGCGGTAGAGCACGCCGCCCAGCCCGAAGAGCGCCGCGGGAAGCGCCGCGCGCACCATCAGGTCGAGCGCGTCGCCGATCGGCACCGGCAGCGGCCATCCCGAAAGATTGACCGCGATGCCCGCGAGGATACCGAGGATCAGCGCGTTCTTGAGCATGGCGCCCGCGACCTTGGTCGGAAGGCCCGCGGTGCCTGCCCCCGCGCGGCGGGCGCGCACCAGCTCCATCGCGGCGATGCCCAGCGCGTAGCAGAAGGGAGAATGAAGCGCGATGATCGCGTAGTTCCCGGCCAGCGCGTCGGCGCCGTAGGCGCGTTCCGTGATCGGCAGCCCGAGCAGGAGAGAATTGGAAAAGAGGCAGCAGAACCCGATCGCCACCGCGTCCTCCCAGTCGCGCCCGAAGAGGTAGCGCGCGCCCAGAAGCCCCGCGAGGAAGCCCGCCACCGCCCCCGCATAGAAGCTCCCGATGAGCGCGGGATCGAAGCCCGCGCCGAGGTCGAGCGTGGAGAGCGCGCGGAACAGCAGGCAGGGCAGCGCGAACCTCTGGGTGAAGACCATAAGCCCGTCCACCGCGCTTTCGCTGAAGAGGCCCCGCCACACGGCGGCATAGCCGAAGCCGATCACCAGGAAGACCGGCAGGACGACCTCGATCAGCGCCTGCACGGGCGCCTCCGGGCCGCGCGCCGCGCCAGGGCGGGGTGTGCGTTCACAGCGGGTAGCGGATCACCATCCCGTCATGGGCGGGGGTGACGTTGTCGGGCGTGTCCCGGTCGACCTCTTCGTAGTCCATGTCGATATGCATGTTGGTCAGCACGGCGCGCGCGGGCGCGGCGCGCCCGATCCAGTCGAGCGCGAGGTCGAGATGGGCATGGGTGGGGTGCGGCGTGCGCCGCAGCGCGTCGAGCACCCAGCAGTCGAGCCCGTCCAGAACCGGCCACGCCGCGTCGTGGATCTCGACCGCGTCGGGCAGGTACGCCAGCGGCCCGATGCGAAAGCCCAGCGCATCGATCGCGCCGTGTTTCGCCCGGAACGGCGTGAAGGGGATCGTGCCTCCCGAGCCCGCGATCTCGAAGTCTTCGCGGATCGTGTGCATGTCGAGGATCGGCGGATAGGGGCTGTCCTCGGGCTGCATGAAGGCGTAGCCGAAGCGCGAGTAAAGGTCGTTCTGCGTGTCGCCGTCGGCCCAGACGGGCAGACGGCTGCGCATGTTGAAGACGATCATCCGCAGGTCGTCGATTCCGTGGACGTGGTCGGCATGGCTGTGGGTGTAGACGACGGCATCGAGCTCTCCCACGCCCGCGTCGAGCAGCTGCTGGCGCAGATCGGGCGTGGTGTCGATCAGCACGCGGGTGGTGCCCACCTCGGTCTCCCGCTCGACAAGAAGCGAGCAGCGCCGGCGGGTGTTCCTCGGGTTCGCCGGATCGCAGGCCCCCCAGTGCCCGCCAAGCCGCGGCACGCCCCCCGAGGAGCCGCAGCCCAGGATGGTGAAGCGCAGTTCGCCGCTCACGCGGCCGCCTCGTAGGCGGGCACGCGGTCGAAGAGTCGCTCGAAATTGGCCTCCGTGCGCGCGGCGAACTCTGCGTAGGACAGCCCGAATAGCTCGGCTGCCGCCTTGGCGGTGTGCACGACATGGGCGGGCTCGTTGCGCTTGCCGCGATGGGGCGGCGGCGCGAGGTAGGGGCTGTCGGTCTCCACGAGGATCCGGTCGAGCGGCGCGGCGGCGAAGATCTCGCGAAGCGCTTTCGATTTCGGAAAGGCGGTGATCCCGGACATGGACAGGTAGAAGCCCAGGTCGAGTGCCGCGCGGGCCAGGCCCGCCCCCGACGAAAAGCAGTGCATCACGCAGGGATAGGGCTTTTTCGCGTGTCCCTCCGCAAGGATCCGCGCCATGTCGTCATCCGCGTCGCGGGCGTGGATGATGAGCGGCAGGCCGGTCTCCTGCGCCGCGGCGATATGGATACGCAGGCTTTCCTGTTGTACCGCCGCGCTCTCGGCGGTGTAGTGGTAGTCGAGGCCGCTTTCGCCGAGCCCCACGCATTTCGGATCCTCGGCGAGGGCGACGAGCTCCTCCAGCTGCGCCAGGGGCTCTTGCGCGGCGCTCATCGGGTGGGTCCCCGCTGCGTAGAACACGCCCGCGTTGTGGTGCGCGATGTCGCGCACGGCGGGAAGGCTGCGCAGCTTCGTGCAGATCGTCACCATCCGGTGCACGCCGGCGTCCCGGGCGCGCGCGATGACGGCGTCCAGCTCTTCGGCGAGTTCCGGGAAATCG
Source organism: Rhodosalinus sp. K401 (assembly GCF_041365735.1). Lineage (NCBI taxonomy): Bacteria > Pseudomonadati > Pseudomonadota > Alphaproteobacteria > Rhodobacterales > Paracoccaceae > Rhodosalinus > Rhodosalinus sp. K401. The sequence goes on from NZ_JBGFSI010000001.1 coordinate 217,028, forward strand.
AGGTGGCAATGGCTGTCGGTGATCCTCGGCGCAACGCTCATGCCGCACGTCCCCCTGCCCTTGCTGACTGCCTTTTGCGGTTGCGGCCCGGCGTCAGCGCACCGCCTGCCCTGCAATCCTGTGGACCGTATCTAGGATGAGCGTGGCGGGGTCAAGGTTGACCGCCCGGCCATGCCGAAGCCGCGCGCCCAGCGTCTGGCTAAGCTCGGCCCAGCGCCGCGCGGCGGCCATGTCGGGGGCAAGGCGGGCGAGCGTGGCGGCCTCTCCGGGCACGGCCTCGGGCGGCGGCGCGCCCGTGGCGCCCGTGCGCGCCAGACGCGCGATCGCAAGGTCGAGAAGCTCGATCAGAAGATCGCGCACTGGCTCCGCGCCCCGGCCAGACGCGCGTTCGGAAAGCGCGATCGCGGCCGGGCGGTCGAGGCGCGGCAGACTTTCGAGGAGGTGCAACAGGTCGCGGTAAAGCCCGATGCCGCCGAGCCCTGCGAGCCGCACAGCCGCGCCCACCGAGCCGCCCGACAGTTCCGCGAGGGCCAGCGCCTCTTCCTGCCCCGCATCGACCCCCGCCTGCGCGAGCGCCGCGGCCATGTCGCCGGGCGCGAGCGGGACGAGGCGAAGTTCCCGGCAGCGCGACCGGATCGTCGGCAGAAGCCGCGCCGGCTGATGCGCGACAAGCAGCATGGTCGCCCGCGAGGGCGGCTCCTCCAGCAGCTTGAGAAGGGCGTTGGCGGCGTTCACGTTGAGATCGTCGGCGGCGTCGACGATCACCACCCGCCGGCCGCCCTCGGTGTTCGACAGCGAAAAGAAGCCCTTGAGCTTGCGGACCTCGTCGATCCTGATCTGGGCCGAAAGCGCCTTTCCGTCGTCCCGCGGCCCCCGGCGCAGCAGGAAGAGCCCGGGATCGGAAAGCGCGGCCACCCGCCGCGCCACCGGGTGATCCGGAGAGGCGGCGAGGCCGTCGGCCGCGGGCGGTGCGTCCGAAAAAAGCCCGCCCCCCTCCTCCACGGGCCGGGACAGCAGGAAGCGCGCGATGGACCACGCGAGCGTCGCCTTGCCGACGCCCTGCGGACCGGTCAGCAGCCAGCCATGGTGAAGCCGCCCGGACGCGTAGGCGTCGAGGAAGGCGCGCTCCGCCGCCTCCTGTCCGTAAAGCCGCGGCGTCTCGCGCGGGTGCGGCGCGCCCTCGACGCGATCGGGCTCGGGCAGATCGTCCGCCGCGCTCATGCGCCCGCCGCTTCCGCGACGCGCGCGGCCACCGCCTCCGGCGGGCCCGACCCGTCGACGATCCGGACACGCGCCGGCGCCTCGGCCGCCAGATCGAGGAAGGCGCGGCGCATCCGTGCCTGCATCTCGACGCCGAAAGCCTCGAAGCGGGCCTCCTCTCCGCCCCGGGCCCCTGCCCGCGCGAGACCCGCCGCTGGATCGATGTCGATCAGGATCGTGAGGTCGGGTTCGCGCCCGATGGTCATCTCGTGCAGGCGATCGACGAGGGCGCGCAGGTCGCCGCGCGTCACCCCCTGATAGACCCGCGTGGAATCGGCGAAACGGTCGCAGACCACCGTCGCGCCGCGCGCCAGCGCCGGCTCTATGGTGCGCTCCAGGTGATCGCGCCGCGCCGCGGTGAAAAGCAGGATCTCCGTCTCCGCGGACCAGCGGCCGGGATCCCCCGTCAGCAGGAGGCGCCGGATCTCCTCGGCGCCGGGCGAGCCTCCCGGTTCGCGCGTCAGCACCACGTCGCCCCCAGCGGCCTCGAGGCGGGAGGCGAGCAGGCGCGCCTGCGTCGACTTTCCCGAGCCGTCGATCCCTTCGAAGGTGATGAAGCGTCCCGGCACGGCGCGAGGCGTCAAAGCGCGTCGCCCGCGCGCTCGCTCAACCGTGTCGCCAGAAGCCGCGCGGCAAGCTGAACCCGGTCCAGGAAACCGCCCCGGGCCACGTCGCGGTCGGCCACCAGCGGGATGCGCGTCTCGGGCAGGCCCTCGGGACGCAGGATGAGTTCTCCGAGGCGCTGGCCTTTCTCGATGGGCGCCTCGACCGGGGTGTCGAAGACGGCCTCGCCCTCGACGCGCTCCTGCGCGACGGCCGGCACGAGGATCTCCCGGCTTTCGCCCGCCACGAGGCCCACCCGCGCATCCGCGCCGAGCCAGACATCCGCCTCGGCCACAACGGTGCCGGCCTCGACGATATCCCGCGCGACGAACTGGCGGAACGCCCAGTTCAGGATGCGCTGGGACTCCTCGGACCGCGCAGTCCGGTCGGCCAGCCCGGTGATGACGAAGGTGACGCGGCGATCGCCCTGCACCGCCGACCCCACGAGGCCGTAGCCCGCCTCCTCCGTGTGCCCGGTCTTGAGCCCGTCCGCCCCGACGCCGAGCCCCAGGAGCGGGTTGCGGTTGAAATGGTTGGACGGCACGCGCCCGTCATACTCGAACTCTTCCTCGGCGAAATAGGTGTAGAATTCCGGGAAATCCTCGATCAGTCGCGTGGTGAGAATACCGAGATCGCGCAGGCTCATGCGATGCTCGGGATGCGGCCAGCCGCTCGCGTTCACGAAATTCGACTGCGTCATCCCCAGCATCTCGGCCCGCTCGTTCATGAGCCGCGCGAAGGCGCTCTCGCTTCCGGCAAGCCCTTCGGCCACCACGACCGTGGCGTCGTTGCCCGACTGCACGACGATCCCGCGGATCAGTTCCTCGGCGGTGGGGCGGTCCGTGGTGGTCAGGAACATCGACGACCCGCCCATCGACATCGCGCGTTCCGAGACATCGAAGCGGGTCTCGAGCGTCATGCTCTCCACGTTCCGAAGCGCTTCGAAAAACATGTAAAGCGTCATCAGCTTCGACATCGACGCCGGCGGCAGGGGCGTGTCGGCATTCTTGGCCAGAAGCACCGTGCCGGTATTGTGATCGTAGACATAGGCCGCGCCCGCCTCGGTCTCGAAGGCCTGCGCCGGAAGCGCAAGGCAGATCGCGGCCATGAGCCCCGTGGCCAGGCGGAAGAGCGCTCGGAATTCCATGATCGGCATCGTTCCCGTCGGTTCCTTCCGTCAGTTTCTCACGACATAGGCATCGGCGAAACCGGCCGCCTTCACGATGCCGAGGGTCTCCTCGCGCTCGCGCTCGCTTGCGGCGGGTCCCACGAGCACCCGCCAGAAGGTCCTGTCCTGGCTCGTCTGGCGCCGGATCTCGGGCGAAAGACCCTCTTCGCGCATGGCGCTCGCGGCCTCGCGCGCGTTTTCCTCCATGCTGAAGATCCCGATCTGAACGTAGGATCGCGCGGGCGCGGGCTCCGCCGCGTCCGCCGCGGCCGGGGCGCCTTCCGCCGCCGCGCGCGCCGGCGCGGTATCTTCATCCAGCGCCGCGGACGCGGTCGCCACCGGGTCGAGGGGCGCGGCCTCGATCTCCGCCGGCGCGGCAAGCGACTCGGCGTCGCCCCCGCCCTCCTCGGGCGGCGCCTCGCCCGTCTCTTCCTGCACCGTCTCGCGGCGCAGCGCGACCACCTCCAGCCGCACGGGCTGCCCCGCGAGCATGCCGAGCGCAGCCGCGGCGTCCGAGGAGACCTGAAGCCGTGGACCGGGGTTCTGCCGCTCGCGCCGGAAAAGCGCGCCGACGACATCGCGCCCGTTGACGGTGTTTCGGATGATGACGCGCTCGGGCTCGGCTACCTCGGGATGCGCGACCCATACGCCGCCCAGCGACGGACGCCCGTCCCAAAGTCCCGCCTCCGCGACCCCGAACACCTCGGGTGCTTCGACGTCGCGTTCCACGAGCTTGACCGAGCGCTGCCCTGACGCGCCCGGCGCGGCACCCGTGCCGTTCGCTTGCGGCTGCAGGAAACCCGGTGCGCCGTCCTCGCCGCACCCCGCGAGCGCGAGCGCCAGGACGAGTGCGAACGCCGCCCCTGCCCTACGGCCGCGGCGCGCGTGATCTGCCGGTAAGATGATCATGTCATGCCCCTTGCCTGCCAGCGCGGCCGGTTTGTTTCCGGTCCTTGCCCCGCCTGCGCGGTGTTACCCCGCGTGCCGGGATCATAGCGCGGGGCCCCGCGCATGGAAAGCCCGTGCCGCCCGGCCGGCGGAAACCCTCCGCCGCGCGCCTTGCTCAATTTCATGTCACGCGATAGCACGTTCCCGCGCCTCCAAAGAGCGTGGCCGGCCGGACGGCCGGGCGCCGGACCGCGCGCTCGGGAAGGGTGGCAGAGTGGTCGATTGCAGCGGTCTTGAAAACCGCCGATGGGAAACCATCCGTGGGTTCGAATCCCACCCCTTCCGCCACCGCACTCCCGCAAATCATTGTTTTGTACGGAGCAGTTGATTTCTACCTTCTGAAAATACGCAATGGCGACGACTGCCCCGGTATTTGCCGGACTCTCGGGTCAGCTGTGAGCCGTCGAAGCGTTGGTCCAGCGCCAGCGCGGCGGTCTCTGTGCGCGTCGTCAAGCCGGACAACTGGGGGGTCACGAAGGGAGACGAACGCTCACACAAAGGCTCATCGCAGGGCGGCGGGCCCGCGAGAGGCGCTTTCGGCCCAAGATCGTTGTCAGGACCCGCTACGGATTGCAACCTGACGCACAACGGCGTTCAATTGGGAAAGACCGACTTACACGACGTCACGGGACACGACCGAGGCCACGGAGCGACGCATCAAGATCAGTATCAAGCGATTTGCGCTATCCTGTCTGGCGCTTTCGTCCTTTACCGGTACTGCCCATGCCAATGCCGGGTGGTTCTGGATCGCCATGCCCGCGCTCGCGGTCTACTGGTGGGTTGTGATCCTCCCCTTCGCACTGGAATGGGGCGCGCTTTGGAAGCGCTTCGATCTATCGCTTGGTAAGGCTTTCAAGGTTTGCCTCGCCGCCAACACGCTTTCGACGCTCGCGGGCATTGTCCTCGGCTTCATCATCGGGATCCCGCTCGACACGAGCCTCAACATCTCCTTCACGCGAATGCCCGTCGAGGTCGTAATTCTCGGGTTCCTTCTGTTTCTGCTGGTGACATCGCTGGTCAATCTCATCATCGAATACTGGGTGATCCTGAGATGGCTGCCCCCCGAGGCGACCCCATTGGCAGGAAGGCCGCGGCTTTTCATCTTCGGTCTGAACCTGGTGAGCGGCGCAACGACCTTGGCAATGCTGTTTATACTGGACGCGCTCGAGATCACCTGATCACCGGCTGTGGGTGACCGACAGTCGTCCCACCTGCCACACCAGGGTCGCGGACGCGTCAACGCCGGGTTCAGCGGGCTTCGGCACGCAGCGAGGTAGACAGCGGGTCGCCGCTCAGTAGAGGTAGACGGCTTCCGCCCTGAGCACGCGCACGCCGCTCTTGTCGAAGAGGTCCAGCGTGGTGCCGTCGATCTGCCAGCGCGCCACGCGTTCCAGGGCCCGTGCGAGGGCCCGCTCGGCCTCATCCAGCGGCGACGGACACATCATCCTGGTCATCGCGGCGGTAGCGAAGGAAAGCGTGTTGCCCTCGGTCTCGTAGCCGCCACGGATCCTGTTGCAGCCCACGGTGGCGCCGAAGGTGGCCTCTTCGCCGGTGCGCAGCAAAAGATGGGGCTCGCGCCTGGTCTCGACGGGGCGTGTCGCCTCTCCTTCGATCTCGAGGAGCCTCCAGTACGTGTTCGTCAACGCCGCGGCATCCTGCGGACCGGCGTGGCCGCCGGTGCCGGCACAGGTCAGTCCGGGCTCGAACCGCAAGAAGCTTTCGATCTCCAGCTGCATGCGGTCCGGCCCGTCCATCGCCGGGTGCACCGCCAGTCGACCTTCGAGCATCGCCAGGACCGGGTCGCCGGGCTCTTGCGTGTCGAGGCGCTCATAGGCGCGCTCGACATCGATGAACGCGCCGTGCATCAGAACGGGGTAGGACCGGCCTGTCAGGCATTCGGTGAAGCGTGCCGCGTCCGCGACATGGCGGAACATTCCGGTCAGAAACTGGGTCCCCTCTGCGGGCTGCAAAGGGCCCGCGGCGAGGGTGTAGGGAAGGTCACTCTCGATCCGGTTTCCCTGCGTATCCGTCATGCGAAGATCGCCGTTGCCCATGATGTCGAGGACGACCGGCGCCTCGCGCCCGCCGCGAAGCACGATGGCGCCGCGCGCGGGATCCGCGTGCCAACGCCCCCGGTCATAAACCGGGTCGCCACCGCCATAGGTCTGGCGAAGGTGGTAGACCTGGTCCGGCCAGATATCGAGATGCCAGTCGACGCCGGGACCGGAGGCCATCGGCATCGTTCCGGTAAAGCTCGCGGGCAGCGTGAGACCCGGCGCCGTGTGCACCTGACCCGCGCGGTCGGGCTGCGCCGAAACGGGGCGCAGGATCACGTCCACCTGCATGGGGGCGTCGCGGGTGATGACCGGCGCGTGCGTGTCCGTCGTCATCAACAGCCGTTCGCCCAGCGTGACGCGCGCGCGCACCGCGTAGGTGTGACGTTCATCGATCTGGGCGGGGTCGTAGGTCAGCGAGAAGGGAAAGGGCGGAAGGCCCAGGTTCTTCGGCGTGTCGGTGGCGATCACCGTGGCCGGGGCGTCGGCCAGCGACACGTCCTCCAGCGCCACCTCGAGCACGGCGCCCGGCGGCAGCGTGACGTGGTCGGGATAGGTCACGCTGCCGGTGACGCGCGCCTCGCTGGCAAAGGCGGCGCCAAGGAAAACCGACTGCACGAGGGCAAGGGCATTGACGAAGAGCATGGGTTGCGGGAGGCGCATCGACCGTCTCCTGATTGGATGATGTCAGGCCGAGAGAATTCTCGACTTCTGCGTGGCGAATTCGTCATCCGTCAGAATGCCTTTTTCCTTCAGTTCCGCCAGCTTGGAAAGCTCGTCCGCGGGCGAGACCTGGGCGACCGACCGGATGTAGTCGCGGCGCGCCTCCTCGGCACGGGCGATCGCATCCACCGTGTTCTCGTGCATCCTGTCGCCACGGACGACGATGTAGACGAGAACACCGAGCCACGGAATGATGATGACGAAGCCGATCCAGAGTGCCTTGGCCACGCCGCCCATGTCCTGCGAGCGGAAGATGTCGGCAACGACCGAGATCAACACCCAGATCCAAGCGGCGAGCATGAAAAGCAAGAAGATGGACCAGATGAGGCCGAAGAAACCGATGCTCTCTTCCATGGCATTTCCTTTTCTTTCCCGCGCCCGGAACTCCTCGGGGCGCCATATCGCCCCGGGACCCGGTCCCGGGGGATGTCGTCACGGTCTGCGGTCGAGGCGCCGAGGGGCCGAGCGAGGGCAAGGAGACGCGCGCCGCTTCAGGCGCCCACCACTTGCCGCCCGCGAGGTTCAGCCGCGCTTGCCCAGAACCTGCCCGACGACCGCCGTCAAAGCCCCGCCGCCGACCGCGCCGCCGGCCAGCTGACCGATCAGCGATCCCAGATCCAGTCCGCTGGCCGCTGCGGCCGGGTCGCCCGCACCGCCCAGGATCGCACCGATCAGCGAGCCTCCAGCCACGCCGCCCAGCGCGCCGGAAAGAAGCTTCGGCAAAAGCGCCATGCCCGCGGACTTGACGACTTGGCTCGCCACCCCGCCACCTGCGATGCCGGCGAGGGCCTGTACCGCGACTGCGACAATCCCTTCCATCGACGTCTCCTTTTTTGCGGAAATCCCCCGAGGGTTCTTTCCAGTGCAAGCGCCCCGGCGCGCATCCCCCGCGAAACCGGAAACCGCCCGCCTCGTCTTGTCGTGCTCGTCTTTTCCCTTGGCAGCAGATCCGCTGTCCAATGCAGACTTCCATCCCTGTGATGCCGCCCGGGCATCACGCCTTTTTCCGATATCGCCGCGGGCGGGATATCTGCCGCGATCCCGGCGGCCAGCCTCCGGCTGATCGAGACGGCCAAGGAGAGACGACGCGACGGGCACGCGCCCCTCACGCGCGCCTGCGGGACGTCGGCGGTCAGCGGCCTGCGCAAGACAGCCTGTCGCGATGGCCCGTTCGTCCCTCGCCGGGCAACGGGACATTGTCACGCCACGGGCGCGATGGCCGCCCCGCCGCGCGGGTCTCCCTTGATCCGCATCTCGGTCTGCGGGAACGGGATCGTCAGGCCACGGGCGTCGAAGGCCTCCTTCACCTGCCGGGTCAGGTCCCAGTAGACCTCCCAGTAATCCTCTGCGCGCACCCATGGCCGGGCGATGAAGTTGACGGAGCTCTCGCCGAGTTCGTGGACGCGGATGGCCGGGGCGGGCTCCTTTAGCACCTTGGGGTGCGCGCCGAGCACCTCCTCGAGCGTTTCCTGAGCGAGTTCGATCGAGTCCTCGTAGCCGATGCCGAAAACCATATCGACGCGCCGCGTCTCCGAGGCGGTGGTGTTTATTATGACGTCGCCCCAGACCTTGGAATTGGGTATCACGATCACCTGGTTGTCGGGCGTCGTCACCGTCGTCGACACGACCGACACCTTCTTCACCGTGCCGCCGACGCCCGCCACCGTCACGTAATCACCCTCGTCGAAGGGGCGGTTGATCATGATCATCAGCCCGGCGGCAAGGTTGCCGAGCGTGTCCTGCATCGCGAAGGCGGCGATGAACGAGGCGCCGCCGACGAGCGCGAAGAGCGGCGTTATGTTCACGCCGAGCGCCGCGAGCACGATCATCAGGCCCACGGCGATCACCAGCCAGTAGACGACCATGGCGAGGAAGCCCCGCAAGAGCTTCGACAGGTTCGGCACGCGCCCCAGCAGCCGCCGCGCCCAGGCGCGCACGATCCGCGCCACGACGAGCAGGCCGAGCAGCGAGCCCCCGATCACGGCAACGCGGAGCGCGAGCTGAAGCCCGCCCTCGGGCGAGACGAACCAGGCCAGAACGTTCCTGGCGATCTCCTGCGGCTCCAGCGTCGCCGTCTCCTCGACCGTGATGGCGCTGCGGTAGGTCCGCAGCGAGTCGATCAGGGCCGGGTCGCCGCCCTTGCCCTCCAGGCTGGTGACGACGGCGCCGTATTTCTCGAAGATCTCGCTGCGCGCGGCCAGCAGGTCGGCCTGCGCGGCCTTTTCCGCCTTCGCGACGCCCTCGCCCTCCTGTCGGATCTCCAGGTTGCGTTCCACGACCGCGAGCGTGGCGTCGCGGGCAATGTCCCGCCAGGCCTCGGCGAGCGCGGTCAGTTCCTCCACCGTGAGCGGCACCAGCCGAAGGCGCAACTCCTCGAGCGGGATCGCGGGATCGGCGAGGCCCTCCGGAAAGCCGGGGTCCTCGATGGCGCGGGGCGTCGCGGTGGCCTCTTCGGCGGCGCTACCGGATGTGGCGCGATCGTTCGCCGTTTCGCTTTGCGCCGCGACGGGCAGAGGCGCCACGGCGAAAAGAAGAAGGATGAGAAGGACCCGGAGGCGATGCATTTCAGGTCTCCTGATTCTGCGAGTGATCGGATGCGGCCGCTCGCGGGGCGGAGGCGGCCGGCGTTGCGCGGTCGTCCGACCGTGCATTCGGAAGCTGCCCGCGGCGCCGGAGGAGCAGCCAGCCGATCACCCCGAGATAGGCGAAGATGCCCGCGGTCAGCAGCGCCTGGTCGGGTCTGGGGTTGCGCGCGGTGCGCGCCTCGGGCGGGCGCGGCACGAGCGCCGGGGCGGCGCGCAGGCTCGCGCCGACGTCCACGCGCGTGCCGAGCGCCCGATCGATCGCGCGCACGGTCGTGTCCGTGAGCGGTTGCACCCGAGTGTCGAAGGAAATCGGCCCCTGCCGGCCAAGCCCGGCGGTTCCGGGCGGCGCGGGTCCGGTGATGACCGTCTGCATCGACAGCACGGAGACGGCGCGGTCGAGCCCGGGGTGGCTTTCGGGGCGCAGCGTGGCCTCTCCGAGAAACGGCAGGGCGATGCGCGTGGGCCCCTGCCACCAGGCGGACGCGTCCACGAGGCGCAGCCCGGGCGACTCGCGGAGCAGGCGCACCACGTCGCCGCGCTGGCGGCTCGCGATCACGAGGCCCGCCTCGGCGGCACCCCGGGCGATCGCCGATCCGATGGACGCAGCGCCGCTGTCGGCCTGTGGCGCGAGCGTGAGATCGCCCTCTCCGTGCCGGGTCAGGACAGAGGCGATGAGGTGGCTCGGCGATCCCTCCGGACCGGTGGCCACCACCCGCGCGTCGCCAAGGCGCGCCGGCCCGTCATCCTGCGCGATGGCGTAAAGGACGGACCGCCCGACCACGCCGATCGCCTCGACGCCTTCTTCGCGGATCGCGCCATCCGGTGTGAGCCGGAAATGCGCGGCCGCCGGCACGACGGCCATGCGGGCCTCGCCTCCGGCGAGGGCCGAGAGCGGGCGCTTGGCGGGCGCCAGCGCCACGGCGCGGCCCGGCATCGCCGTGCGCACCGCCTCGAGCGCGCGATTGGCAGGCCCGCTGCCCAACTCCTCGGGATTGACCGCGATTGCCAGCGGGATCTCCGGCGGCGTGGCGGCGCTGCCCTCGACAATGCCGAGGCGCGCCAGCGCGATGGCCGCCACGGCGCGCGGCGTGCGCCCCGTGACCTGCACCTGCCTGACCAGTTCGCGCAGCGTCGGCGCGTCGACCGCGCCGGCCAGCGGCGCAAGGGCGTCGGGCAGGGCCGGATGCCGCGAAAGCGCCGCGGTGCTCGTCAGCGGGGCAGCGTCGTAGGCCGGGAAGAAGGGCCGGTCCACCGACAGGGGCGCAAGGCCGAAATCGAAGATCTGGGGGTCGGTCGAGAAACCGATCATCACGTCGATCCGCTCGTCGATGAGCATCTGGTAAAGGCCCTCGCGCCGCTCGTCCGGGACCACGACCACATCGCGGAAGTCGAGGCCGAACAGCTCGACGAAGCCGGCCAGGCCGTCTCGCGGACGTTCGGCGAAACTCCGGCTGACGCCGAGGCGAAGCTCCCCGGCGATGGGCGCGAGGCTGCTGACGCCGGCAAGCTCCGCGCGCTGCGCCAGCGCCCGGCGCGTCACCGGCACGAACCGCGACTCGACCCCGAACGGAGCGAGGAACTCGAGGCCGAGCGCGGCGAAGGGTTCGACGAGCCGCGCGCGCACGGCGTCCGGATCGACCTCGGGCGGCACGTCGAGCAGCGCGAGCGCGGTGCCGGAATATTCCGGGTAGACATCGACGCTGCCCGCCCGCAGCGCCTGGAAGACGTCCGCGCTGTCGCCGAGGCCGATGCGCCGCTCGACGGAGAAGCCCCGCGCCTCCAGCGTCAGGGCCATCATCTCGGCGAGAACACGGTCCTGAACCGTGTTCTTCGAGGCCACGACGACCGGGGTCCGGGCGCAGGCCGAAAGCGTCAGCGCTGCGACGAGGCAGAAGGCGGCGACCCCTCGCATCATGTCACCTGATCTGCCTTCGCTCTGCCGGTGGGCTCGCTGGCGAGCGCGCGCAGAAAACCGACGACCTGAAGCATCAGAACCGCCGAGAACGGGATGGCGCCCAGGGTCGCCATGGCGCGCGCCACCTCCACGGAGGTCGACAGAAGCGTCGCCGCGGTGATGACCGCGACAAGGCCGCCCCAGACGATCTTGGCCGTGGCGGGCGGTTCGAGGCGTCCGTCCGTGGTCATCATGGACAGGACGAAGGTGCCGGAATCCGCCGAGGTCACGAGGAAGATGAAGATCAGCGCGAGCGCCGCCACGCTGAGGAGCCCCGCGAGCGGGAAGTAGCCGAAGAAGGCGAAAAGCGCCTCGGAGACGTTGTCGGCCACGAGCGCCGAGAGCCCGCCCGGACCGAAGAGCTCCACGTAGATGCCTGCGCCGCCGAACACCGCGAACCAGAGGATCGAGAACAGCGTCGGCACGAGGATCACGCCGGCGCAGAACTCGCGGATCGTGCGGCCCTTCGAGATCCGCGCGATGAAGACGCCGACGAACGGACCCCAGGCGAGCCACCAGATGAGATAGGTCAGCGTCCAGCTCGCCGACCACTGGGTCAGCCCTTCATAGGGGAACAGACGGAACGAGAGCGTCACGATCTGCGAGACATAGGCGCCCAGCGTGTCGACCGCGCTTTCGAAGATGAAGGCGGTGGGTCCGACCAGCATGATGAAAAGCATCATCGCAAGGGCGAGCACCATGTTGATGTTCGAAAGCAGCTTCATGCCCTTCTCGACGCCGGTGAGCGTGGAGATCATGTAGGCCGCGTAGAGAACGGCGAGGATCGCCAGCGCGACGCCGATCGTCTCGGGGACATCGATCACGCTCGCGAGGCCGGACCGCACCTGCAACGCGCCCATCGCGAGCGAGCCGGCGAGACCGAAGACCACCGCCACCACGCCGAGCACGTCCGCCCCGACCAGCACGCCGCGTTCGGCCCGCCCCCCGATCAGGCCGACGAGCGGCGTCGAGATCAGCGGCTTGCCGCCGCGGCGGAAGGTGAAATAGGCGATGATGAGGGCGCAGATGCCGTAGATCGACCATGCGTGCAGACCCCAGTGCAGATTGGTGATCACCATCGCGACGCGGGCGGCCTCGGGCGTGCCGCCCTCCTGTCCCGGGGGCGCGTCGAAATGGGTGACGGGCTCGGCCACGCCCCAGAACAAGAGCCCCGCCCCCATGCCGCCGGCGAACAGCATCGCGATCCACGACGCGGTGGAGAAGTCCGGCCGGTCGTCGTCCGCGCCTAGGCGGATGCTTCCCCACGGGCCGAGGGCGAGCACGGCGGCGAAAATCACGAAGGCGGAGCAGAGCGCGAGCCACCACCAGCTGGCGCCCACCATGAACCACGTGGTGAAGCCCAGCACGCTGCCCGCCATCGTGTCCGGTGCGAAGAGGCCCCAAAGCCCCACGGGCACGCAGATGGCGAGGGCAATCAGGAAGACGGCATTCGACTTCATGCTGGCGGGCCTTCCGACGTTGGCAGGAGCGCACCTTTCCGCGATGCCTCACGGTCCGGTGTGGTGGCGCGTTGCTGACGCACGGGCGGCGGCCTGTCCAATGCAGTCCTGTCGCCGTGCGATGCACTTTAGGCATGGACGTGCCCGGCGAAGCCCCGATCGCCCCGTGGCGGAGGGCGTTCCGCCGCCCCCACTTGCCTTACTTGAAGAAGTTGAACGGTGGGGCCGGCGGCATGCCGCCGTCGAGCTTGCGCGGAAGATCCTCGCGCATCGGCTTGTCGAAGCCGCGGGGGATGTAATACCACGGCACGATCATGTTCTCGTGATAGGCGCGGCCGACGACAGGCCCGTCGAGCGAGCCCTCGTGCAGATACACGGCCCCTTCCCACAGCGCGGTATAATCGGCGAAGCCGATCGCCTGCTGGTTGGGATATTCCGGTGCCACGTAAAAGGTGCCCTGCGGCGTCTCGAGCTTCCCGAAGAGCGGGATATCGACGTTCTCGACGACGGTCGAGGGCCAGGACTTGATCGTGGTCCAGGTCACGGACTCGCCCAGCGCGTATTCCATCCGCCCGTCGGCGTGGATGTAGGCGTAGTTCGTGACCTCCTCGGCTATGGACAGGTCCGGCTTGCGCCAGAAACGCAGGCGGAACATGTCGCCGTTGTCGAGATAGGCGTTCTGCCAGATGTAGTGCCCTTCGAGGTGATCTGGCGTGCGCAGGTTGCCCCACTGGTGCTCCCACCAGGCCAGGCCCTCAACCTCCATCTCGCGGCCGTTGACCGTGACGGAGCCCGAGATCATCATCTTCGGCGCGATCGTGTAATAGGAGATGCCGTAGACCGTCTCCGGGTTGTGGCGGCCCGTGCGCGAGACGTCGTAACCCTCGTTCTCCAGACCCCAGGGCGTGTTGAAGATGTAGCCGGGCGCGTAGACCTTGCCGGTGATGTCCATGCTGAAGGGCACGGAATTGCGAGCGGGCGCGGCGTCGACCACGTTCGCCTTGAAACGCCACGTCTCGTCGGCGGCGCGGTAGCTTTCCTCCATCTCGCCGTGCTCCGGCGTGCCGATGCGATAGCGGAACCAGAAATCCTCCTTGGGCGCGTCGCTCGGCGACCCATCGGCGACGAATTCGCCGGGATAGAGCGTGACGGCCGGCTGGAACTCGCCGGTGCGCAGGTTGTGCAGCGCGAAGAAGACGTTCTTCACAGGGCGTTGCAGCCCCTCGTCCCAGCCCGAGAACAGCGTCATCCTGAAGAGGGTGTAGGGCTCTTCGGTGGCCTTGTCGTAGACGAAAGCGCTGAAATAGTACCATTCGCAGTATTCCGGGCCGCGATAGATCGGGCCGTAATGATAGCGATGATCGCGCGGAAACCTGTAAAGCTCGTGCCTGCTTTCCGTCTCGATACCGTTCAGCGGGCCCTCGCCGAAGGGCGTGGCATTGCCGCTGCCCGCCGGGGTGGGGGATATTCGGGAAAGCCCCATTCGTACTTGCGCGGCGAGCTTTCGCCCTTCACCTGCGCCCAGGCAGAGGCGGGCGCGGCGGTCATTGCCGTGCCGGACGCCAGCAATTTCAGGAGAAGTCTGCGATCCATCTTTCCATTCCTTGGTCTTTCAAGAGAAACCCGGTCGCACCCCCGGACCCATGGCTCCGGAACGGCCAGCTTGCGCCATCTTGATGGCACGCTCCTACTGCTGCACAGCTTTGCGCGCGTCCAATGCGAATTTGTCGCCAAGCGATGCAGTCTCGATATCAGGTCAGGACCGCGTCATCGGCGAAAGCAACGCGCCGCTGCCGGCAGATCGAACGGCCGCGGGCGCTCGTTCACGCGCGCGATCGTGGCGGGCATCGCCTCATGTGCCGGTTCAATTCCGCGATCCTGCGGCACCGACACGCGACAATGTCGTTCCCGCCCGTGCGGTGTCGGTGGAAGAAGGGGCGCCCGGGCCCCTTGCGCGGCGATCGGGCCGCCGGGTACGCAGGTGATGCACCGATGCGTCCCATGCGCGCCTCCGGCGGCACACCCGGGGGCCGCGGACCCGAGGATCATGCCACCTTGGCGACCCCGGTCAGTCGTCGGGGCCGCCCGGCGAGGCGTCGAAGACGGCTGCGGCCGCGGGGTGCAGGGGCGCGGTCAGTCCGGCGCGGCGCATCTTCTCCAGATCGCGCGTGCCGAGCGCCGGCACCTGTTCTGCAAGCGTCTCGTAGCGCGCGATGACCGTGCGCGCGACATGGGCAACGAGATCGTCCGACACCTGCGAACGGGTGACGAGCGTCGCGACGGTCGAGACGGTGCGTACGGGCCTCCTCACCTGTTGGTAGGTGCCCGGCGTGATCGCGTAGGTCTCGAAGTCGGCACTCTTATCGACGAAATCACGCACCGCGGGCCCGTCGATCGAGACGAGTTGCAACTCGCAGAGC
The DNA here is from genome assembly GCF_041365735.1 of Rhodosalinus sp. K401. Taxonomy (NCBI): domain Bacteria; kingdom Pseudomonadati; phylum Pseudomonadota; class Alphaproteobacteria; order Rhodobacterales; family Paracoccaceae; genus Rhodosalinus; species Rhodosalinus sp. K401. Next base: position 232,203 of record NZ_JBGFSI010000001.1, read on the forward strand.
TCCAGCAGCTCGGCCAACTGCGCATTCGGATGCCCGATCACGATCAGCGCGGCGTCGATCCGGCCGGCGCAGAGCTCCGGCCCCACGGTCGCGCTGGAAAGCTCGGTGATCCGCCCGAACAGGCCGGTGTCGATCCCGATGGCGCTCAGGACCCTGACATTCGTTCCCCGCCGGGCCGTCGACGGATTGCCGAGGTCCACCGTCTTGCCGGCGAGATCGTTCACCGAACCGATGCCCGCGTCGGTGCGCGCCACGAGGGTGACCGCCTCCGCATAGAGCGACATGACGCTTCGCAGCTCCTTCATCGCCGCTCCGGCGAAGGCTCCGCGACCCTCATGGGCCCGGTGCTGCCAGTCGGACTGGACGAAGGCGAAGTCGAGTTCACCCTTTTCCAGCGCGAGAAGGTTGTATTGCGAGCCCGGCGTCGGCTCGGGGCTGCACCGCAGGTCCGCCGGCCCCTCGCGGTTGATCACGCGGCATATGGCGCGGCCGGCCGCGTAGTAGTTCCCGGTCAGCGCGGCCGTCCCCAGCGTGAAAAAGCGCAGCTGTTCCGCGCCGGCAGGCGGTGCCTGGAACGCGACGGCGACCATCAGGACGAGGGCCGCCGCAACGGGCCGGCACCGGATTGCGCATTCGCTGGCGGGCATGACGCCTCCTGCAAGAACGCCGCGCGCGTGCGCCCGGCACGGGTCCGAACGGATCGTTCGGATTCGAATTTGCCGGCAGCGTCGCCCGAGGTTACGGTCGCCTCACCGACGGAGGCCGATCATGCCCGAGTTCCTTTACTATCTGCCGAGCACCGAACTCGCGCTTCTCTTTACCGCGGTCGCGGTCGCCGCCGTTGCCCTGGGGCTTCTGGTCACGAAACCGCTCATGCGGATCGTCTTCGGAACCGGGCCCGATTTCAACCAGAACCTGGCCTTCGGAGCCTCGGGGTTCAACCTGTTCTATGGCCTGCTGCTTGGCCTGCTCACCGTCTCGGCCTACCAGAACAGCGAGAAGGTCCGGCTGGCGATCCAGTCCGAGGCCCTGGCGATCGGCGGCCTTTACGCCGACATGGAGACCTATCCCGAACCGACGCGCTCGGACATGCGCGAGATGCTGCGGGACTACACGCTATACACGATCCACCGCGACTGGCCGGCCCACCGACAGGGCGCCTTCCTCGACGGCGGCGCGAACCGTGCCGACGCGATGCGGCAACGCCTCGCGCGGTTCGAGCCCGAGGGCGCCGGGCAGACCATCGTCCACGAAGGCGTCATGCAGGGCTTCCGCGAATTCGACGCGGCCCGTGAACGGCGCCTCGCCGGCGTCATCACCGAGATCCCGGACATCCTCTGGTACGCCGTGCTCGTCGGCGCGGCGGTCAATGTCCTCCTTCTGTGCCTGTTGAAGATGCGCCTGCATACGCAGTTCATGGTCGGCACCATCACCTCCTTCTTCCTCGGCGTGATCCTATTCGTCATCGTCATGCTCGACGACCCGCTGCGCGGCGAGGCCGGCCTGGAGCCGACGCCCTTCGCGCTCTTGTGGGAACGGCGGATGCAGTGGGACGAGGGGCTGACATGAGGAACGCGCGGCATGGCTGAATTCACGCAGCGCGAGGTCGAGGGGATGCGCCAGGTGGCGATCGACATCGCCGACGAGACGGTGCGTGCCCGCGCCGGCGCCCTTTCGAACATGTGCGGGCGTATCGAGTTCACCCCGCGCCTGCCGGGCGCCGGCGACTTGTGGCGTTCGCTCTTCACGCGCGAAGCCCGGGTGAGACCGTGGTATCGCGGCACCGGCCGGATCATCCTGCAGCCCTCGCTCTCGGGCTACCATGTCCTTCACGTCGCGAAGGGAGAGCGATGGTTGCTCGAGCCTGGCGTCTACTGGGCGTCGGAAGGCTCCGTCAGGCTGGGCCTTTCACGAGAGCCGCTCTTCGCCAGCCTCCGGGCGGGCGACGGGCTGCTGAACTGGAAGACGACGCTCACCGGCCCGGGTCAGGTCGCGATCAACGCCCCCGGCCCGGTGGAGACGATCGACATCGATGGCGAGTTCCGGGTGCAGGGTCGCCTGGTGCTGGGCCGCACGGCCGGGCTGCGCTTCCGGTCCGTCCGCTCCGCCCGGTTCCCGCGCAACTTCATTTCCGGGCAGAAACGTCTGCGTCTCTTCGAGGGGACCGGAAAGGTGATGATCGCCTGGACGCCATACTGGCACCAGTACATGTTCAACCGCATGACCGGGGAGGACATCGAAAGCTCGATCTTCGAATGAGCCCGGCCTTCGGTCGGGCCTGCCGCCCGGCGCGGCGCCCGCCGGCAAGCGGTGTCACGGCGGTGCCGCGCGACATCCCCGACAACCGGTTGCGCCGTGCGCGGATCGCGCCGGCGCACGCCGTTGCCATGGGTGATGGCAAACCCGTCCCTGCCCCCTCGACCGTGGCTTTCCTGGCTTTCGGGGCGCGACGGCACCTTCCGCGTGCCGGTCAGAAGAAAGGGGCCGCCCGATCTTTCCGTCCACCCTGCGCCCGCGACGGCGCCGGACGTGCCTACCGGGCCACGACCGGGCGCGCCAGAGGCGGACGGATCGCAGGCGGGGTCGCGATACGGGGGGTCGGGCGCGGTACGGTGGCGATGGGCGGGACCGGCCGGGGTGCCGTCGCGATCGGGGGAACGGCCTGCCCCGGGGGATCCGGGCGCACGGGACGATCCGGGCGATGGTCGTGATGGTAGTAATGGTTCCAGAACAAGGCGTCGTCGTAGCCGTAAGAGATCCCGACGCCCACCCCGTCGCAGGCGGCCAGCCCGAACGCCGCACCGGTGAGCGCGGCGAAAATCGCGGAGCGACGCATCATTCCGGCCATCTGGACCTCTCCTTCCATCAGCGTGCGGCGCGGAACGAGGCGAACACCCCGTTCAGCACCTCTGCGAAGGCCGGATCGACGCCGGCCTCCAGAACGGCGGCGGCAATGGCGACGCGCCCGCCCGGCAGATCGATGGCCGCGACCGTGAATTGCAACGCCCGGCCGTCGCGACGCCCACGTCCGGCAAACACCTCCGCCGGGCGTCCCCCGATCCGCCGTGGCACGGGCTCGGTGGTCCTGGCCTCGAGCGCGAGGAACCGGCCCAGCTGGCCGAGATAGCCGCGGGCCTCGGCCAGGTCCCCCAACCCGGGAGGCGAGATGAAGCCAAGCCACGCCCCCTCGTCGACGGTCGGCTGCAACGCCAGCACCCGCGGGACGTCGGCGGGCACCGCGCCATCGGACGGCGCGATCCGGCGGCTGCCGCCGGTGCGTACGGACCAGAAGTCCGGAACCTCGACGGTGAAAAGGGCGCGCCCGTCTTCCACGTAAGTGACAGGCGTCTGCGCCTCCGCGCCCGCGCCCGCCATGAGCATCGCAGCCGTGAGTCCGAGACCGGTTTTCATCGCTGATGCCTCCAATCGATTGCGCCCGGTCGATGGACGGGGCCGTGCAAACATCCATCTGGATCCGGCGCCGCCGGCGCACATGCCCGGCACGAGGGCACCGGGCACTTCCCCTTGCGGGGACGCGGCGGCGCCGGAGAGACCCGGACGCTGGGGATTTGCGTCCGGGATCAGGGGATCAGAGTTCGGGCGTCCAGGGCCCGTTCTCGTCTTCGGGCAGGCCGCGCGAGATCGGCGGACCCATCGAGTGGTCGGTGCCGTCGTCGTAGGACCCCGTGAACATGATCATCTCGCAGAAGCCGGTCGCCACGACGGGGCCGTCCGGCCCGCCGTCGCGCAGCTGGATCACGCCTTCGATATAGGGGCCGGCGAAACCGAGGCCCTCCTGCTCCTCGAGCGTTGGCTCGTACCAGTAGGTGCCGTTCGGCGTCTCGATCCGGCCATACCAGGGATACACCTTGCCCGATTTCGGCGAGGTCCACATGCGCTCGGGGATGAGCTTGAAGGCCGGGCCGAAGGCATAGCTGCGCTCGAAGGTCTCGCCGTCCATGTGGAAGTAGCGGTTCACGCCGTAGTTCGGATTCCGGAAATCCTCGCCTTCGTAGTACTGGCGGAAGGTCATCAGGTCTCCGCTCTCCTCGAAGCGGAACCAGGCCCAGAAATAGCGATACTGGTAGGTGTTGCGGAAGTTGCCCCACTGGTGCTCGAACCAGCCGGTGCCCTCGAAACGGACCGTGCGGCCGGCCACTTCGAGCTCGCCCGACGAGGCCATGTCGGGTGCGGTGTAGTAGTAGGTCAGGCCGTACATCGTTTCCGGGTTCTGGCGCTCCTGCGGATCGACCCCGATGCTTTCCAGACCCCAATAGGCCATCGGCGCATAGCCCGGCGCCCGGGCCTGCGACGTCATCGACAGGCGGAACGGTTCGTTCCAGTCATCCTTCTCGGTGGTATACCCTCCGAATTCCCAGGTTTCGTTGGCGTGCGTATAGGCCGTCGTGAAACCGCTCTTGCCGTCGTCGATCTCGTAGCGGAAGTGGAAATCCTCCGCGTCCGGGCCCGAGCCTTCCGTGGTCATCGGCCCCGTGATGTAGAGCAGCGCGGTGTGGAACTCGCCGGTGTCGAGGTTGTGGAAGGCGAAGAGCACGTTGTGCAGCGGCCGGCCCTCCCTGGCGACCCAGCCCTGGCTGAGCGGCACCCAGAACACCGAGATGCGCTCGCCGGTGTCGAGGTCACGACCGAGAACCGTGATGTAATGCCACTCGTTGAAATCGTTGGTCTGGTAGAATTCGCCGCCATGCCACGCGTGATCGCGCGGCAGCGAATAGAGCGCCTGCCCGCTCGACGTCTCGATGCCCGGACCTTGCAGGGGCGGCTGCCCGTCCTGGGCGCGGGCGGGCGCGCTCGTGGATGCCAGCGTTCCGGCGAATGCGCCGGACCCTAGCGCAAAGCCGGTGACGGGCGCGGATTTCAGCAAGGTGCGGCGGGTCAGGCCGCTGCCCGCCGGCGCGCCGCGATTGGTGCTTGCAGTCATGATGAGTCTGGCTCCCAGCTAAATCGGTCAAGGGCCGCGCGCGGTCGGCTGAGCGTTGCAAGCCGGAAGGGCGCACCCCGGACAGGCTTCTCTCGTGCGCGGTCGGGACTGTCCAATTCCCAATTCCGTCCGTGTGATGCACACCCTGCATGGGTCCGAGCCGGCCATGCGGGCGTTTTCCCAGGGGACGGGGCGGGACGCGCCCTCTCGCTTCCGCGTTGCAACCGCAGTTCCGGCAAGGAACGCCGGGGCCATCACGAGCGCCGGCCGCCGGCGCGCGTCGCCATGGCCCCGGGCAGTCAAGGGACGGCACAGCCCGCGCGCCGGGACCGCGAACGCAGGTTCGCTGCCGCTTGCCGGGGATCTGGTCGGGGAGTAACAGGTTGCGCTATGCCCCCTGTCCAATGCAGTCTGGCCCCGTTGTGATACATGCGCTGCATCAATGAGATCCGTCCGGGACCTCCGGATCGTTCGTTCCCTCGCCCTGCATCGGAACTTTGCGCGGGCGGCCGATGAACTCGGGATGAGCCAGCCGAACCTGAGCCGCGCCCTGAGGAGCCTCGAAGACTCCGTCGGCATGCCGCTCTTCGACCGGAGCCGCACCTCCGTCACGCCAACCGTTGCCGCAGAGATCGTTCTGCAGCGTTGCGACGCGCTGATTGCGGGTTTCGACGATCTCGCGCAGACGCTCGAGCTGAAACGCAACGAGGACCAGCGCGGCTTCCGCGTCTCGGTCGGCCCGTTCGCGGCCGAGGCCGTCGGGCTTGAAAGCTTCGCCGACCACGCCGGAACGAGCCGGATCTCGCTTGGCCGGCTCGTGGTGCGCGACTGGCGGACCTGTCTCGAAGACGTGCTCGACGGCCGCAGCGATCTCGCCATCACCGACACGCGGTCGGCTGCCGATCGCCCGGGACTCGCGACCGAAACGCTCGGAGGCGGTCCGGTGTCGTTCTTCTGTCATTGGCGCCATCCCCTCGCCCAGCGGTCCGACGTCGGGTGGGACGACATCATGCGCTTTCCCTGGGCCCTGACGCTGATGCAGGGACGCTGGCTCGATCTTCTGCCGCAGGATCTCGGGGCGGCGGGACGGCGCGACCCCGAGACCGGCGACTTCGTTCCCGCGATCTGCGTCGACAGCTTTTCAGCCATGACGGCCGCCGTCCGCAACGAACGCGCGATCAGCGCCGCGCCACCGGCTTTCATCCGCGACGAGATCGAACGCGGCGACTTCGTGACGCTGCCCGTCGAAGAGCCATGGATGCGCATGGAATACGGGCTGGTCTGGCATGCCGAAAGGTCGTGGCCGCGCACCCTCGTTCGCTTCGTCGACACCCTGCGGGTGACACAGGCCCGGCAAAAGACGCTACTGAATCCGGGGGCATAGGGCCTGACGCTCATGCCGGCGGGCCCGCTTCGAAGGGGGCAAGCCCGAGCGAGCCCGCTGGCGCCGTCCACCGATCCGCGCGGCCGCCGCATCCCCCTGACCTGGCCTTTCCAGATCGGCGGACGGTGACGCCCGCCGCCCTTGCGGCCGAACGGATCCTTCGGCGCCCTTCCGCCCGAACGTCGCATCGTGACGGCGCGCGCGCTCATGCATGACACGCATCACCGGAGCGGAATTCCGCATTGGACCGGCGAACGGCTTCATGGGACGCGTCAGCCCGATCTCTGGCCGTTTCCAAAGCAAGGCCGCGTTCCGGAAGACGGACGCGCGCCGCGCAACAGATCGAAACGGCGCATCCGACAGGCAAAAAGGACTGGCGAAATGGACCGAAGGCTTCTTCTGCAATTGCTTGCCACGGGGGGTGCAATGACCGCCGCGCCGGCCTCCGTATGGGCCGCCGGGCAAACCTCACGCGGAATGACGCGCCACCCGACGCCGGGTGACAAGGGAAGCCTGCCGCTCTCCAGCCGGGAAAGCCTGCTGGCAGAGCTGGAAGAATTGCAAGCCGCCACGCAGGCCCGAAGACGCCGCTATTGCCATCTGACGCAGCCGAATTGGCCGGACGGTGCGAGGATCGCAGTGAATTTCACGTTCGATGTCGACCATGTCCTGAGTCGCACGGCGAATGACGAGCCGCCCATGCAGGTCGCCAAGGGCGAATTCGGTGGTCGCGTGGGGGCATGGCGCACGCTCGAACTGCTCGACCGTCACGGCATCGTCGGAACCTTCTTCACGCCCGGGCGTAGCGTGGATCTCTACCCGTCCGTTCTTCGCGAGATCGCCGAACGGGGCCACGAATTCGCGGATCACATGTGGGAGCATTACGTGCCGGCCGATCCCGTCGTTCAGCGCGACCACATGCTGAGAACCCGCGACGTGCTGACCGAACTGGCCGGCCGTCCGCCCGTGGGCACCCGTAGCAGTTATCCGGACGCCCTCGTTCTTGAGATGGGTTACATCTACAATTCGCACGGCTTCGCCTCTCCTCTTCCCTTCAAGGTGAGGCGGGACGGCAAGGAACTGCTCAATCTGTCCGTCCATCTGGCGATCGACGATGCCATGTATTTCAATTACGGCTGGATCGGCAGCGCCGCCTCGGCGCAGCGTCTTTCCGACCAGGACCTCGTGCTGGATATCTGGTGGCAGGCCTTTCAGCAGCAATATGAAGCGGGCGGCTACCTGAACATCGCCCTGCATCCCTTCATCATCGGTCACTCCGCGCGCATCGCGATGCTCGACGAGTTGATCACCCGAATGAAGAGCCTGCCCGGCGTGTGGTTCGCCAATTCCGAGGACGTCGCGCGCCACTGTCTCGCCCTTCCGTCCGAAGCCTTCGCCTGCAACGAGGAGTGACGCCGTTATGCCATGGAAATCAGGTTACACCATCTCGGACGAGATCGCCCTCGCGGACGACGAGATCGTCTGGCCCTCGGACAAGCGCTGTGCGGTCAACGTCACGGTGGCGCTGAGCACCGCGATCATGCCCGAAGGTCTTCTTGCCAGGGATCTGTCGGGGGACGATGCGGAGCTGGCCTTCGGTGCGGGGCTCGATGCGCTGCTGGACGTCCTCGATCGCTTCGACATTCGCGCGACATTCGCGGTCCCCGCGGTGATCGCCGCGGTCGAAGCGGACCGGGTTCGCCAGCTGGCCGAGGCCGGCCACGAGATTGCCGCGCTCGGCTTTCGGCATGAGGACCCGACGGAGCTTCCGCCGGACGTGGAGCGCGTGCGCCTCAGGGCGACTGCTTACGCCATCGGCGAAACCACGGGGAACGCCCCGGCCGGATGGTATGGCCTGCCCCGCCAGGGCGACAGGTATGCCGCGGGCTCGGTCAGCCCCAATACCGTCGATCTGCTGATAGACGAAGGATTCGAATATCTCGGAAACGGCATGGCGGACGATACGCCGCATTATTGGGTCACGGACCCCGAGCCGCCAAAGGCACTGGTCACGATGCCGTATTCCTATCATTCCGATGACCAGTTCTTTCTTCAGTTTCCGCCCCTCGCCCTGCGCGGCGGGTCCGGGATCGAGCACCCCGAGGTTCTTGCAAGCAATTGGCGTTCCGCTTTCGCGGCCCAATACGACAGAGGGCGCATGTTCACCATGACGCTGCACCCTCACATCATCGGGACGTTGCATCGGATAAGGATGCTCGAGGAGTTTCTCGCATCCGTGACGGAAAACGAAGACGTCTGGATCGCCACGGCGAAGCAGTGCGCCGATCACTGGCGCGCACAACATCCGCCGGAAACGCATTTGCGGCTCGAGCCCTCGATCTGGACGGAGTGAGCCGGGCCAAGCCGAAGTGAAACGAGAGCGGATGCGGCCGCGTATCGTGACTTTTCCGGAATGCGGCCTTGCCTTGCCGCGGCCGCATTCCGGCATTTCGCAGCGTGTTTCGCCAGCGCCACCGAAGCCGTTTCGGCGAGGGCTCTGAAATCCGTGGACCGGCGCCGAGCCCGTCTTTTTCGACCAGGCAACTGACTTGAAAAGCCCCGTCACGGAAACCGCCGCGGGGGAGCGAAAGGGATGACATGAGCAGAATCGATGCGAGAGTGGGCCCGGGCCTGACCTTCGCGGCCGTCATCGCTGGCACGTCCGCCGGCGCACAGACGTTCGAGAACGACACCGGCGGATCGGTCCGCTTCTACGGGCAGGCGAGCCCCTCCTACCTGAGTTTCGACGACGGCGAGGAGACGACCGGCAAGATCGTCGACAATTCCAACTCCAACACCCGGTTCGGATTTGCCGTGACCCAGCCGATGTCTGACGGCGACCTTGTCTTCACCTTCGAGACGGGGCTCGGGTTCCGCCAAAGCGCTCTGCTCTCGCAGTCCAACACGCCCCCGACGCTCGACTGGCGCAGGACCGCCCTTCGCCGGCTCGAGGCCGCCTACACCGCCGACTTCGGGACACTGGCGATCGGTCAGGGGTTCATGGCGACCGACAATGTCGCGACACTCGATCCGTCGGGCACGGCGCTCGTCGTCTCGGTCGGGGTTTCGGACGCGGCCTTTGCATTCCGCGAAAAGTCCGGCGCACTTTCCGACGTCCGCGTCATCGACGCATTCAAGGAGTTCGATGGCGCGCGCCTGTTCAGGATCCGCTACGATACGCCGACCTATTCGGGTTTTTCCGGGGCGGTATCCTACGGGCGAAACGTGCTGGCCGAAGACGACGACACGGACTACTACGACATCGCGCTTCGCTGGTCCGGCACGCAGGGCGACTTCGCGCTGGCCGCGGCGGCGGGCTATGCCTGGGAAGACGAAGGCAACAGCAGGGCCCCCGGACTGAAACCGGGCGACGTCACGACGAACGAGCGCTACTCGGGTTCCTTCTCGCTGCTTCACACGCCGACCGGCCTCAATCTCAGCGCCTCGGCCGGGGGAGATCCCGACGGCGGCAACTACGGCTTCGTGAGGGCCGGATGGGTTTACGATGTCACGTCGCAGGGTCCGACCGCCCTCGCGGTCAGCTACTACGGCGGAAGCGACGTGGCCGAGGAAAACTCGTCGTCCGAGGGGGTCGGCTTCGCGGCGATGCAGACCTTCACCGATCTCGATCTCGACGTGTATCTGGGGTACCGGGAATACTACTACGACGACGATGCCGCATCCTACCAGGATGCAAGCTCGGTCTTCCTCGGCGCGCGCTTCAAGTTCTGACACCGCGGAAAAGCACGGAGACGCGCTCCGCCATGACCGGGCGCGGCGAAACGGGGCGGCGACGGGTGTTCCCGGCGTTCGTCCTGCCCTGCGGGGATGATCGGGGCCCCTCGCCGCCCATCGGCGGCGTCGCGCGCGCCCGGACGGCCCGCGCAGCCGGGCCGGGGCGGTGAGACGCCGGAGAGGTCAGCCGATACCAAAGCGAGGTCGTGCAGCCGCGGGCATTCGCCGCCGCCCGACCGGCTGACGGTGCGTCCGCCCTGATGTCGGACCCCTCTGACACCCGCGGAGGTGCCGACCTGCCGTGACGGCCCCGAGATGCCTCGCGCAAGGATCACGGCGTCCTTTCGACAGGGGTAGCCCGCAGGATCCGGGCAGGCGCGCCGAAACATGGAGCGGAGGCGGCCACGCGCACCTTGAAAGTTTTCCTAACCGCTCAGGAAAGAAGTTTTAGATATGTGTTAGAAAAGATTACCGTTACCTTTCTGTTGCAATCGAAAGGAGCGGACCTTGAACGATTCGACAGGGCAGATGACGGTGCAGGTCTGGCGCGGACGCGGTGATGATGGCGATTTCGCGTCCTACGAGGTGCCCCGGCGCGACAGCCAGACCGTGCTGGACGTGGTCTCGTGGGTGCAGCAATACGCCGACCCGTCGCTGTCCTACCGCTTCGCCTGCCGGGTCGGCATGTGCGGCAGTTGCGCGATGATGGTGAACGGGCGCCCGCGCTGGACCTGCCGGACGCATGTGGACAAGGTGGCCGAGAACGGCCGGCTGGAGATCGCGCCGCTGCGCAACCTGCCGGTGGTGAAGGATCTCGTCGTGGACATGGCCCCGTTCTTCGACAAGTGGATCGAGGCCGAGGGCGTCTTCCACCCCTCGGCGACCCGCGAGGACGAGATCCCCCGCATCGACCCGGAGAGCGAACTGCGCCTCACCGCCGACCAGGCGACCGAATGCATCAACTGCGCGGTCTGCTATGCCGCCTGCGACGTGGTGTCCTCGAACCCCGACTACCTCGGCCCCGCCGCGCTCAACCGCGCCTGGAGCCTCGTCAACGACGAGAAGGACGGTGCGCGCGCCGCCCGGCTCGACGCGGTGTCCGGACCGGGCGGCTGCCACAACTGCCACTCGCACCAGAGCTGTGTCGAGTACTGCCCGAGCGAACTGGTCCCCACCGCCTCCATCGCCGGTCTGAAACGGGAAACGACCCGACGGCTCCTCGGCCTGGGGAGGCGCTGACATGCTGGACGTCAGGCTCTATCTGCTGCAACGGATCAGCGCGCTGGTCATGGTCCCGCTCGTGCTGGGGCACATCGCGGTGATGATCTACGCCGTTCAGGGCGGGCTCAGTGCGGCGGAAATCCTCGGCCGCACCAGCGGCAGCGTGTTCTGGGCGCTCTTCTACGGTCTTTTCGTCGTCGCGGTCTCCCTCCACGCCGCGATCGGCCTGCGCGTGATCGCGTACGAGACGCTGGGGCTTGCGGGCGGAGGCCTGCGCGCCCTGACCTGGGGCGTCGGGGGCATCCTTCTCGCCATGGGGCTTTACGCCGTCTTCGCCGTGGTGGCGGCATGAGACGCCCGCACCGCTCTCACCCGCTCTGGTACGCGTTCGTGCTGCACCGCGTCTCCGGGCTCGCGCTGGCGCTCTTCCTGCCGGCGCATTTCCTGATCCTGTCGCTGGCACTGACCTCTCCCGCCGCGCTCGACGGGTTCCTTCGTTGGACCGATTTCACCATGGTCAAGATCGCGGAGTTCGGGCTGGTGTTCCTGCTCGCGGCGCATCTCTTCGGCGGGCTGCGGCTGCTCGCCCTCGAGCTTCTGCCCTGGTCGCCCCGCCAGAAGGCGCTGGCCGCCGGCGCGGTGGCGGGATCGGTCTTCGTCTCCGGCACCTTTTTCCTGAACGCGGTGTGACGCCATGCTCGACAGGCACGACACGGATATCCTGATCATCGGCGCGGGCGGCGCGGGCCTCTTCGCGGCGCTCCATGCCCAGCGCGCCGCGCCCGACCGCAAGGTGACGATCGCGGTGAAGGGTCTGCTTGGAAAATGCGGCTGCACGCGCATGGTGCAGGGCGGGTACAACGTGGCGCTCGGCCATGGGGACAGCGTCGAGCGGCATTTCATGGACACGATCCGCGGCGGCAAGTGGCTGCCGAACCAGGACATGGCCTGGCGGCTGTGCAAGACCGCCGTGGAACGCATCACCGAGCTGGAGAACGAGGTCGGCTGCTTCTTCGACCGCAACACCGACGGCACGCTGCACCAGAAGGCCTTCGCCGGCCAGACCGCGGATCGCACCGTGCACAAGGGCGACCTGACCGGCATCGAGATCATCAACCGCCTGATGGAGCAGGTGCTCGCCCGCCCCGTCGAACGGATGGAGGAGCACCGCGCCGTGGGGCTGATCCCCGCCAGGGGCGGCGACGGGCTCGCCGGCGTGCTCTTCATCGACATCCGCACCGGGCGCTTCCGGTTCGTTCGCGCCAGGACGGTGCTTCTGGCCACGGGGGGCGGGCCGACGATGTACCGCTATCACACGCCCTCCGGCGACAAGTCGATGGACGGGCTGGCCATGGCGCTGCGCGCGGGCCTTCCGCTGCGCGACATGGAGATGGTGCAGTTCCATCCCACCGGGCTTCTCGCCGGCGAGGGCACCAGGATGACCGGAACGGTTCTCGAGGAGGGGCTGCGCGGCGCCGGCGGCCACCTGCTGAACGGTCACGGCGCGCGCTTCATGTTCGACTACGACGACAAGGGCGAACGGGCGACGCGCGACGTGGTCAGCCGGGCGATCTACGCCGAGATGCGCAAGAGCAACGCCTCGCCCTCGGGCGGTGTCTACATCTCGATGGCGCATCTCGGCCCCGACAATGTCCGCCAGAAGTTCAAGGGCATGGTCAAGCGCTGCGCCGACAGCGGCTTCGATCTGGCCGCGGGCCGGGTCGAGGTCGTGCCCACAGCGCATTATTTCATGGGCGGCATCGTCGTCGACCCGGACACGCGCACCGACATGCCCGGCCTCTTCGTCGCCGGAGAGGACGCCGGCGGCGCCCACGGCTCCAACCGGCTGGGCGGCAACGGGGTCGCCAACTCAACCGTCTATGGCGGCATCGCGGGCGACGTGATGGCCGCCGAGGCGCGCCGGGACGGGGCGCTGCGCGATCCCGACGAGGCCGCGATCGAGGCGGAGATCGCGCGCGCGCGCCATCCGCTGGGACGCAAGCCGGCGCCCGTGCAGCCGCTGCGTGACGGGCTGATGGACGCGATGTGGGAGGATGTGGGCGTCCTGCGCACGGCCGAGCGGCTGGAACGCGGGCTGGCGCAGGTGCGCGAGATCGGCGCCGAACTGCAGGAGACGGGCGTCGCGGGCGATGACCTCGGCTTCAACCTGACCTGGCACGACTGGCTGAACCTGCGCAGCCTCGTCGAGATTTCAGAGGTGATCGGCACCGCCGCGCTCTGGCGCGAAAACTCGCGCGGCGCGCATTTCCGCGAAGATTTCCCCGAAACCGGCGAACTGGAAACCTCCTATTTCACCGTGGCCCGCGCGGGGGCTTCGGGGCTCGATGTCTCGCGGGAGGACGTGGAGTTTTCCATCGTCCGCCCCGGCGAGTCGCTTCTGGAGGAGGACGCCGAGACCATGGTGGCAGCGCAATGATATCCATAGACCTCATCGAGAAGACGGCCGTCGAACTGATGCAGCGGGCGGCCATCGAGATCCCGGACGACTACCTCGAAGGGCTGAAGAAGACCGCGGCCGCGGAAGACGGCGACCTGTCCTCCTTCGTGCTTCAGGCCATGCTCGAGAACTACGAGGCCGCCAAGGAAGATCGCCGCGCCATGTGCGGCGACACCGGGTGTCCGCGCTGGTATGTCAAGATGGGCAACGACACCCGGATCGAGGGCGGTCCCGTCGCGCTGGAGACGGCGCTGCGCCGCGCCACCGCGGCGTCCACGGACGGTGTGCCGCTCCGGCCCAACCGGGTCCATCCGCTCTGGCGCACCGACCACGACAACAATGTCGGCATCGGCGCGCCCGAGATCGAATACGGCTTCGAGCCCGGGGGCGAATGGATCGACCTCATCACGGTGCACAAGGGCGGGCTCTTCGGCACCGACTACCGGATGCTCTTTCCCAGCGACGGCATCGAGGGGATCAAGCGGTTCTACCTCGACTGCCTCGTGGCCTTCGGCAAGCGCGGGCTCGCCTGCCAGCCGGCGATCATCGGCATCGGCCTCGGCGGGTCCAAGGACACCTGCATGGTGCTGGGAAAGCGCGCGGCCTGCCTGCGCACGGTGGGCGACCGCAACCCGGACCCGAAGATCGCGGAGCTGGAGGAAGAGTTCAAGGAACTGGGTAATTCCATCGGCATGGGCGCGATGGGGTTCGTCGGCAAGTCGATGGTCGTCGATTGCCACATCGAGGTCGGCTACTGCCACACAGGCGGCATGCAGATGAGCGTTCACGCCTTCTGCCTGTCGTCGAGACGCGCGGTGGCGCGCGTCCATGCCGACGGGCGGGTCGAATACCGCACCGACCCGCAATGGTTCACGGATTTTCAACGCCGGGAGACGGTCGAATGGAAGGCACCGGAGGACAACCGACAAAGGTCCGCCTGAGCACAAACCCCTCTCGCGAGGCGTTGGAGGCGCTCAACATCGGCGACATCGTGTTTCTGGACGGGGTCGTCTACACGGCGCGGGAAGGCGTCTACAAGCGCGCCTGCGAGGACGGCGAGGCGCTTCCGCTGGACCTGCCCGCCGAAAGCGCGGCGAATTTCCACTGCTCGCCCGCCGCCGCGCAGGCCGAGGACGGCGCGCTGCGCATGGGCGCGGTCACGGCGACGGCCTCGTTCCGCTTTTCGAAATGGATCGGCAAGTGGTTCGAGATATCAGGCGCGAAACTGATCCTAGGAAAGGGCGGCATGAGCGCCGAGGACTACCGCACGCATTTCGTTCCGAACGGCGCGATCTACCTCACCACGGTCGGCTACGGGACCGGCGCCCTTCTCGGGCGCGGGGTGAAGCGTGTCCGCGCTCTTCACTGGCGTGAAGAGCTTGGCCTCGCTCAGGCCATGTGGGTGATCGAGGTGGAGAATTTCGGCCCGTTCATCGTCGAGAGCGACCTCAAGGGCAACAGCCTGTTCGAACGCGAAAACGAAAGGATCCGTGCCAATCTCGACGCGGTCTACGAGGGCACGCGCCCGGCGGTACTCAAGCGCTTCGGCGAGACGGATGATCGCGGCGACGAGGTGATCTGAGCCGGCGCCGAGGGAACGGCGCGCACACGCGGCGCAGGCCGGAACGGGGATTACCCATGGCAGAGACGACAGAGCGCCCGGCCGGCCCGGGCGCCGGCCTTATGCCGCGGCTTCGGTCGCGGGCACGCAGCCTCTTTCCCGGACTGCTGATCGCCGCGACCGTAGCGATGGCCGCGCGTTTCCTGTCGCTGCATCACGGCGCGCCGGTCATGCTGCTGGCGCTCCTGCTCGGCATGGCCTTCAACTTCCTCACCGAGGAGGCGGAGGGCCGGTGCGTGGCCGGGATCGAGTTCGCCTCGCGGACCCTGCTTCGCCTCGGCGTGGCGCTTCTTGGGCTGGGCATCACCGTGCAGCAGATCGCGGCGCTCGGCAGCGGCGTCGTCGCGCTGACGGTGGCCGGCGTGGCGGGCACCATCACCATGAGCCTGCTGTTGTCGCGCCTCGTCGGAAGGCGGGCGCGTTTCGCCCTGCTCACCGGGGGCGCGGTGGCCATCTGCGGCGCGTCCGCCGCGCTGGCGATCTCGTCCGTTCTGCCGCAGGGGCCGACGAAGGAACGCGACACCGTCTTCACCGTGATCGGGGTCACGGCGCTTTCGACCGTGGCCATGGTCGCCTACCCGCTCGTCGCGGCCGGGCTCGGCCTGAACGATTTGCAAGCCGGCATCTTTCTCGGCGCCACGATCCACGACGTCGCGCAGGTCGTCGGCGCGGGCTATTCCATCTCGCAGGAGGCGGGCGATACCGCCACGGTCGTGAAGCTCATGCGCGTGGCCCTCCTCGTGCCGGTGGTGGTCGGTCTTTCGCTTGTCTTCGCCTCCCGGCGCGACGGGGCGGACCGGACCCCCCTGCCGATCCCCTTCTTCGTTCTGGGCTTCTGTGCGCTTGTGGCGCTCGGATCCACCGGCCTCGTGCCCGAGGCCGCGCGGCAGACGGTGCTCGAGGCGTCGCGCTGGTGCCTCGTGATCGCGATCGCCGCGCTGGGGATGAAGACCTCGCTGAAGAAGCTGAAGGATGTCGGCCGCTCGGCCGTCGTGGTGATCTGCGGCCTCACCGTCGCGCTTGCCGTCGGCGTCCTCGCGGTGATCGAGGCCGGGCTCGTCTAGAGCGCCTCGCGCAGAAGAAGCACCACGCCCGAGACCAGCATCAGCACGATCACCAGGCGCCGGAACTGGCCGTCGCTCAACCGCTTGAAGACGGCGATGCCGAGCTGCGCGCTGAGCATCGTGACCGGCAGGGCGATCAGCATGGCGACAAGCGAGCTGCGGCCGATGCCCCCGGTAAGCGCGAGCACGAGCGCCGAGAGGCCCAGGATCGCGACGTTGAAGGGTTGCAGCAGCGCGCGGCGCTCCGACTTTCCCCAGCTTCGCAGGGACGACCACATCGTCGGCAGCGCGCCCGAAAGCCCCGCGAGCGCCCCGAGAACGCCGCTTGCGAACCCAACGCCGGCGTCGATCACCGGGGTGGGCCGGGAAATGTTCGGCAGATCGCGGCGAAAGGCGAGAAAGCCACCGTAGATGACGAGAAACACCGCGATGACGATCTTGAGCGGCTGCGCCTCGATCTCGCTCAGAAGCATCAGCCCCAGCGGCACGCCCGCCACCGCCGGCAGCAGGAAGCGCAGAAGCCGCGGCCAGTCGATGGACCGGCGCACCAGCGCCACCCCCTGAAGGCCGCTGGCGACCGACATCACCAGGGCCACGGGCACCGCCTGCGCCGGCGGCATGATCTGAAGCCACCAGCCCAGCGCGAAAAGCGAGGTGCCGAAACCCGCCAGCCCGTTGATGAAGCCGCCGCTGGCCGCGCCGGCGGCGATGATCAGGATCGTCTCGGGCGCCATGGATCAGCGCGGGTCCGCGAGGATGCGATGCAGCAGCGCGGAGAGCTCGGGCCCGTGTTCCGATCCGAACAGGAACTGGGCATGCGCCTCGCCGGGGAAGACATGCAGCTCCTTCGGGTCGGGCGCCGCCGCGTGAAAGCCCGCCACGTCCTCGAAGCACGACTCGTCGCGGCTGACGATGAAATGCACCTCTGCGGCGCGCAGCGCCTCGGGCCGCGCCATCGCGCGCGGCGCCATCAGCACGAGCCTGTCGATCTCGCCGGCCATGGCCTCAGACACGGCCTTCGCCGCGGCGATGGCGCCCATGGAGGCGCCGACGATCGACACCGAGGCGGCGTTCCGGTCCCGCAGGGCGGCACAGGCGCCCGCGACATCGGCGGCATACCCGGCGGGGGCCTCGCCCTCGCCCGACCCGCCATAGCCCCGGAAGTTCGGAACCAGCACGGTGAGGCCGCGCCCGGACAGGCCGCGCGCCGTGTCCGCCCAGCTTTCCTTGTCGAAGACCTTGCCGTGAAGAAGGACGACGGCCCGCGCCCCGCCGGGATAAAGATCGGCCTCGAGCGGCACACCGTCCGTCGCGGCCAGAGAAATCGTCTGCATGCGGTGGTCTCCTTGCTGTCAACCGATGGTCGGGGGAATGGCGGCCGGGTCGAAGCGCCCGACCTCGATCGCCTTGTCGAGGCGGCGGATCAACTCGTCGAGCACGCGGCGCTTCACGGTGTCGGCGCGCGACAGCAGCCCCAGATGCCGCATCGGCGCGCCTTCCGGAAGCGACAGGCGGCGCAACGCCAGGTCGTGCGGGGGCAGCACGCAGCGCCGGGGCGCGATCGACACGCCGAGGTTGGCCGCCACCATCCCGAAGATGATGTCCAGGTTCTCCAGCTCCATGCTGTCGCGCACCTCGATGCCCTGCTTCTGCAGCCATGTCTCGATCATGCCCCCGACGACGGCTCGCCGCGAGAAGCGGATGAACGGATACCGTTCGAGGAGTGTGCGTGCGTCCTCGCCCTCGACGTCCCTGGCGGCGAGCAGTTCCAGCGGCTCCACGGCAAGCTCGCGCCAGTCCAGCCGCTCGCGCGTCCAGCTCGGCCGCGTGACGATGGCCGCATCGAGCGCGCCGCGCTCGACCTGCTCGACCAGCGCGATGGTCTCGCCGGGGACCACGCGGACATGCAGCTCGGGGTAGTCGCGTTTCAGCATCGCCATCGAGAAGGGCATCAGCCCCGTGAGGGAGGTCGGAACGGCGCCGATCGTGACCTCGCCGCTCAGGCCGCTGTCGCCCAGGACCATCGGCACCATGCGGTCGTAGGCGGCCACGACCTCGCGGGCCTGCGCGACGAGCGCGCGGCCCACCGGGGTCAGATCGGAGCTGCGGCGCGACCGGTCGAAAAGCTGCACCTGCCACTCCGCCTCGAGCGACTTCATCTGCTGGCTGACCGCGGCATGGGTGACGAAAACCGCCTCGGCCGCGGCGCTGAACGTGCCGTGATCGGCGACCGCGATCAATGTGCGCAGGTTCCGGATCGACATGTCTCGGCCCCAATCCGTAAGCGGAGCTTTCAATTTTCTAAAGCGATTATGCTTTGTGGAAGGAGTAACTTACTTTTAGTGTGTGTCAACGCGCCACATAATGCTGGCCTGGATGGGTTGGGAGGCCCGTTCCGAATTTCGAAAACGGGAGGAGACTAACGTGAAAAAGCTGGTGAAAACCGCTGTTGCCACAGCCGTGCTCGGGCTCGCGGCGGGCGCCGCGACGGCCGAATACCCCGAACGCCCGGTGAACATGGTCATCCCCTATGGCCCGGGCGGTGCGACCGACATTTCCGCCCGCACCCTCGCCGAGCCGCTGGCCGAGGCCGTGGGCTCGCCCCTCGTCATGGTGAACCGCACCGGCGCGGGCGGCGCGACCGGGTCCGTCGCCGTGCAGAACGCGCAGCCCGACGGCTACACGCTGCTCTTCGCGCGCGTCGGATCGCACACCGTGAACCCGGCGATGAAGGCGACGCTGCCCTACACGCTGGACGATTTCCGCTTCGTCGGGGTCTACGAGATCAACCCCGTGGCCTGCGCCGTGCGTCAGGACTCGGACATCCAGAGCATGGAGGACCTGATCGCCGAGGTCGAGGCGAACCCGGGCCGCGTCAGCTACAGCTCGTCGGGCGTGGGCTCGCTGCTGCACCTGTCCGGGGCGTATGTTCTGCGCGAGTTCGGCATCGAGGATCCGCTGACTGCGGCCGTGCACCTGCCCTTCGACGGCGGCGGCGCGGCGGCCACCGCGGTTCTCAACGGCACCGCCACCTTCATCTGCACGAACTCTTCGGCGCTGGCGAGCTTCGTGGCGAACGAACAGCTGCGGCCCCTTCTGGTGACCACGGCCGAGCCGGTGCCGGGCTTCGACGCGCCGACCTCGGCGGATCTCGAGATGCCCGCGCTGGAGCAGCTCGTTGGCTGGACCGGCATCGCCGGCCCCACCGGACTGCCGGACGAGGTCGCGGCCAAGTGGGGTGACTGGCTTGCCGAGGCGACCGCGAACGAGACGTTCCGCGAGCAGATGGAAGCGCGCGGGTCGGTCATCGAGCTGATGTCCCCCGAAGAAGGCGAAGCCTTCATCCGCGGCCAGTACGAGGTCTTCCGTGACCTCGTAGACGAGCTTGGAATGCGGATCGAGGGCTGACGCAGCCCCACCGCCCACGCCGCGCCGGTCCGTCCGGCGCGGCACGTCCCGCCCGGTTCCGAGGCCTTTCACCATGCTAAAATCGGTCCAGTTCCAGGTCGGCGCCGCGGCCGTCCTCATGTCGGGGGTCCTGTTGCTTTACGGAATCCCGACATGGGTTTCCGTGCCGACGAACGTCTCCCGCATCGTCCTGTCGCCGGCCTTCTGGCCCTACGCGATCTCCGGCGTGCTCATGGCCTGCGGGCTTGCGCTCGTCTGGCTGGCGCGCAGCGAGGTGGCACAGCCGGTCGAGGTCGGTGACGCGCCCCCGGGCGCCGCGCTGCGCCTTGCGGCGATGGCGGTCGTGATGGTGGCGTATGTCGCGGCGCTGCCGCTTCTGGGCATGGTCTGGGCCTCGATGGCGGCCTTCGCGGTCTCGGCCTTCGTGATGCACACACGCCACCCCCTGGCCGCGCTGATCTGCGCCGTCTGCATTCCGCTCCTGCTTTACGGGTTCTTCGCGCATGTCGCCTCCGTCGCCGTACCGCAGGGCCTGTTCGTGAGACTGCCATGAGCCTGCTCGACAACCTGGCCCTGGGCCTTTCGGTCGTCGCGAACGTCGAAAGCCTTCTCGCGCTGGCGGGCGGCATCTGCATAGGTGTGTTCGCGGGCGCGATCCCGGGCATGTCGGCGACGATGGCCGTCGCGCTCACCCTGCCCTTCACGTTCTCCATGCCGCCGATCATCGGCATCCTGCTGCTTCTCGGCGTCTACAAGGGCGGCATCTTCGGCGGGTCCATTCCCGCGATCCTGATCAAGACGCCCGGCACACCCGCCTCGAGCGCGACGACGCTCGACGGCTATCCGCTCGCGGCGAAGGGAGAGGCCGGGCGCGCGCTGTCGATGGCGCTCTACGCCTCCTGCACGGCCGACGTGATCTCGAACCTGGCGCTGATCCTGTTCGCCGGGTTCCTCGCCTCCTTCGCGCTGAACTTCGGCCCGCCGGAATTCTTCACGCTGATCCTGTTCTCGCTCACGATCATCGCGGGCGTTTCGGGCGACAGCCTCATCAAGGGCATCTTCAGCGCGCTGCTGGGACTGCTCTTCGCCACGATCGGGCTCGATCTCGTCTACGGCACGAACCGTTTCACGTTCGGCGATCCCAACCTCATGGGCGGGCTGAACTTCATCGCCGTGCTGATCGGCCTCTTCGCGATCCCCGAGATCCTGACCATGGCCCGCGACCCGCGCCCCCGCGACGGGGAGACCCGCGCGCTCGGCCGAAAGGGCGTCAGCTTCGCCGAGTACCGCAAGAGCTTCCGCACGATCGTGCGCGGCAGTTTCATCGGCGTCTTCCTGGGCAGCATCCCCGGGATCGGCGCCGCGCCCGCGGCGTTCCTGTCCTACAGCGAGGCGCGGCGCAAATCGCCCAACAAGGCGAATTTCGGCAAGGGCGAGATCGAGGGCGTGGCCGCCTCGGAGGCGGGCAACAACGGTGTCGCCGGCGCGACGCTGATCCCGCTTCTGGCGCTGGGCGTGCCGGGGGACGTCATCACCGCCATCATCATCGGCGCCTTCATGGTCCACGGGCTTCAGCCCGGCCCGATGATGTTCGTGATGAACGTCGACATCATCTACGGCATGTTCATGGGGCTGATCGTCAGTTCGGTCATCCTGCTGGCCGTGGGCTCGGCCGCGATCCGCGCCTTCCGCTACGTGGCCGACATACCGCGCGGCATCCTTTTCCCCGCGGTTCTGGTGCTTTGCGTCTATGGCGGCTATGCGGTGAACAACTCCATCTTCGACGTGGGCGTGATGTTCGCGATGGGCTGGCTGGGTTACCTGATGCTGATCTACGGGGTGCCCGCCGCGCCGTTCCTGATCGCCTTCATCCTCGGCCCGCTCCTCGAGAACAATTTCCGCCAATCGATGCTGATGTCCGGCGGCGACGCGACGATCCTCGCGCGCGGGCCGATCACCTGGTTCTTCTGGGGGCTCACGATCATAACCATCGTGGCGATCCTGCGGGCCGGGCTGAAAGGCCGCGGCGCGGCGCCGGTCGAAGAGGTCCGCGCAGGCGCGCAGGACGAGACGACGGTGCGCCGGGACGCCCAGGACACGAAAAGCTGAGAAGAAGACCGCCCGCGTGGCGGCCTGGAAGGAGACGCGCATGGCTCGCCGCGGGGCGGATATTCTTGTCGAAACGCTGGCGGCGGCGGGCATCCGGCGCATCTTCAGCCTTTCGGGCAACCAGATCATGCCGGTCTACGACGCCTGTCTCGATGCCGGGATAGAGATCGTGCACACGCGCCACGAGAACGCCTGCGTCTTCATGGCGGAGGCCTGGGCGCAACTCACCGGCGAGGTGGGCGTCGCCCTGGTCACCGCCGCCCCGGGCTTCGCGAATGCCGCCGGGGCGGTCTACAGCGCGCGCTGTTCCGAAAGCCCGGTGCTCCTGCTTTCCGGGGACTCGCCGCTCGACCAGGACGGGTGCGGCGCCTTCCAGGAACTCGACCAGTGCGCCGTGGCCGCGCCCCTCGTCAAGGCCACCGCGCGCCCCGCCTCCACCGCGGCCCTGGCCGAGGCGGTGATGACGGCGTTGCAAACCGCGGCCTCCGGGCGGCCCGGACCCGTCCACCTCGCCCTGGCGGCAGATGTCCTGACCGCCCCGGCCGAGGGGCTGGTGACGGCGCCGGGGGGCGCCAGTGCAGGAACGCCGCCCACGGACGACGCGCTAGACGACCTGCGCGACCGGCTGGCCGCCGCGGAGCGGCCCGCGATCCTGACCGGACCCGCGCTGAACCGCACCCGGGCCGGCGCGCTGCTGCGCGACCTCGAAGACGCGACGGGGGCCGCGGTCCTGCCGCTCGAAAGCCCCCGCGGCCTGAAGGATCCGGCGCTCGGCGATCTTGCCACCGCGCTGCGCGAGGCCGACCTGATCGTGTCGCTCGGCAAGCAGATCGATTTCACCCTCGCCTTCGGCGCGGAGGATCGCGTCGCACCGGGCTGCCCCTTCGTCGTCGTGGACGCCGAGCAGGCCGCCCTCGACCGCGCCAGCCGCAATCTCGGCGCGCGGCTTGCTC
Organism: Rhodosalinus sp. K401; assembly: GCF_041365735.1. NCBI lineage: Bacteria > Pseudomonadati > Pseudomonadota > Alphaproteobacteria > Rhodobacterales > Paracoccaceae > Rhodosalinus > Rhodosalinus sp. K401. The sequence continues at coordinate 255,098 of NZ_JBGFSI010000001.1, forward strand.
TGGCCCTCGACGCCGACCCCCGCGCCACCGCCCACGCGCTCACCCGGGACCGCTTGCGCGACACGCGCGAGGCCTGGCGGCACCGGGTGGCGGAGGCGACGGCCGCGCGCGCGGCGCGGCCGGGCGGGCCGGGGATCACCCCGGATCTGCTCTGCGACGCGGTGCAACGCCGGATTTCCGCGGCGCCCGCGTCGGTGACGATCTGCGACGGCGGCGAGTTCGGCCAATGGGCGCAGGCCCTGACATGGGCGGACGCGCGCGTCATCAACGGGCCCTCGGGCGCGATCGGCGGCGGGCTGCCGCAGGCCGTGGCGGCAGCGCTCGCCCGTCCGGACGCCACGGTCTTCGCGCTCATGGGCGACGGGACGGCGGGCTTTCACCTTCCCGAGTTCGAGACGGCGGTGCGCGCGGGCGCGCGCTTCGTGGCCGTGATCGGCAACGACCGGGTCTGGAACGCCGAACACCAGATCCAGCTTCGCGACTACGGCCCGGACCGGCTGATCGGGTGTGACCTCAGCGGCGCACGCTACGATCTCGCCGCCGCCGCGCTCGGGGCGCATGGCGAATACGTCACCCGGCCCGAAGAACTGGACGCGGCGCTCGACCGGGCGCTCGCCTCCGGCGGTCCGGCCTGCGTCAACGTGGAGCTCGAGGGGCTGCCGGCACCGGCCGGCCCGGGACATTGAGCGACGACGCCCAGATCATCGAGCGGATCGAGGCGCGGGTCTACCGCGTGCCGGTGGCGCGGCCCGTGGCGACCTCGTTCGGCGTGATGCGCGACCGTCCGGCCGTCTTCGTGAAGATCACCGCCGCGTCCGGGGCCTTCGGCTGGGGCGAGGTTTTCGCGAACTGGCCCGCGGCGGGGGCCGAGCACCGCGCGCGCCTGCTGATGGAGGACATGGGCGATCTGCTGCCGGGCCGCAGGGTCGAACATCCGGCCCGGACCTTTCACGAGCTGGAGCGCGCAACCCGCATCCGCGCCCTGCAATGCGGCGAATGGGGCCCGTTCCGACAGGTGATCGCGGGCATCGACACGGCGCTCAGCGACCTCTTCGCGCGTGCCGCCGGCCAGCCGATGCGGACCTGGCTCGACGCGTCGGCGGGCGCCAGCGTGCCCGCCTACGCCAGCGGCATCGCGGTGCACGACGCGCAGGAGGCGCTCGCCACGGCCCGCGCCGCGGGCTACCGCGCCTTCAAGGTCAAGGTGGGCTTCGACGCGGCCCGCGACCTCAAGGCGCTGCACGCGCTTCGCCTCGCCCCAGGCGAGCGCCTTTTCGCGGACGCGAACCAGGCCTGGACGCTCCCCGAGGCGCTGCGCTTCGTCGAAGCGGGCCGCGCGATCGGCCTGGGCTGGCTCGAAGAGCCCCTGCCCGCCGATGCGCCCCCCGCCGACTGGGCGGACCTCGCCCGCGCCTCCTCGATCCCGTTGGCAGGCGGGGAGAACATCGCCGGGCATGACGCCTTCGACGCGGCCATCGCATCGCGCAGCTTCGCCTACCTGCAACCCGATCTCGCGAAATGGGGCGGCGTGTCCGGCAATCTTGCCGTGGCGCGCGCGATCGGGGCAGCGGGCCTGACCTATTGCCCGCATTTCCTGGGCGGCGGGATCGGACTCCTGGCCTCCGCGCATCTGCTTGCGGCGGCGGGCGGCGACGGGCTTCTGGAAATCGACGCGAACCCGAACCCGCTTCGCGAGGCGTTCCCCGGCGCGGGGATCCTCGGGGACGGCCGGCTTCACCTTTCCGATGCGCCCGGGCTCGGCATCGACGCCCTGCCCGAGGAGATCGGGCGCTACCTCACGCTCGAGCTGTCGAGGACCCGCGATGGCTGATCTGGCGGGGCTGAATGCCGGGTTGCTGGCGCTTGTCCTTGCGACCTATCTGCTCGCGGGGGCGATCAAGGGGGTCACCGGGCTGGGATTCCCGGCGATCTGCATCGGCCTCACGACACTCTTCCTGGACCCGCGCACGGCGATCGCGCTCGTTCTCTTTCCGATGATCGTCTCGAATTTCTGGCAGATCTGGCGGGCCGGAGAGATCCTGCGCGCGGCGCGCGACTACGCGCCCTTCGCCGCGGTGATGATGATCGGCGCCTTCGCCATGGCGCTCTTCGCCGCCGGCGCGTCGGACCGGCTTCTTTACGCCGTCACCGGGATCGCCTTCGTGCTTTTCGTCCTGGTCAACCTCACCGTCGACCTGCCGCCGCTGCCGGACCGCTACGACAGGGCCGCGCAACTCGGCTTCGGCGCGAGCGCCGGCATTCTCGGCGGGCTGACCGCGATCTGGGCGCCGCCGATCGCGATCTATCTTTCCGCGCGCCACCGCACCGGCGACGAGTTCGTGCGGGCCTCGGGGCTTCTGATCAGCCTGGGCTCTCTCCCCCTCATCGCGGGCTACGCCACGAGCGGCACGTTGACCGGGGGCCTCGCGCTCGCCTCGGCGGCGCTCGTGGTGCCCGCGCTCATGGGCTTTCGTGTGGGCGAGATGACGCGCGCGTATCTTTCGCCCGGCCTGTTCCGAAAGGTGTCTCTTGCACTTTTCCTGCTGCTCGGGCTCAACCTTCTGCGCAAGGCGCTCATGGAATGAAGGCTTACGGGCCGAACCGCGACAAGACCGACCAGACCGTAACGACAAGAAGGAAGATCACGCATGGCCGAGACGTTCGTCACCCACCTCGAATGCTCCATCACGGGCAAGCACTACCCGGCGGGGCAGGTTCACGGCCTGTCGGAGGCGGGGCGGCCGCTTCTTGTCCGCTACGACCTCGACGCCATGAAGACCGCTCTCTCGAAGGATGCGCTGGCCCGATCCGATGCCCCCGGCCTCTGGCGCTATTCCAGCTTCCTGCCGGTCACGCGGCCCGAAAACCGCGTCTCGCTGGGCGAGGTGATGACGCCGATCATCCCGCTGCGGGAAAGCGCGCCGGTGCTCGGCGCGGATCCCGACCGGGTACTCGTCAAGGACGAGGGGCGCCTTCCGACGGGATCCTTCAAGGCGCGGGGGCTTTGCCTCGCCGTGTCGATGGCGAAGGAGTTCGGGATCGACCACATGGCGATCCCCACGAACGGCAACGCCGGTGCAGCGCTGGCCGCCTATGCCGCCAGGGCGGGTATCCGCACGACCGTGCTGTGCCCGGCGGACACGCCCGACATCAACATCCGCGAGATCGAGCTTCAGGGGGCGGACACCTATCCGGTCAACGGGCTCATCAACGATTGCGGAAAGATCGTGGGCGAGGGCAAGGAAAAGGTCGGCTGGTTCGACGTGTCCACCCTCAAGGAGCCCTACCGGATCGAGGGCAAGAAGACGATGGGCCTGGAACTGGCCGAACAGCTTGGCTGGGAGCTGCCCGACGTCATCTTCTATCCGACGGGTGGCGGCACCGGGCTGATCGGCATGTGGAAGGCGTTCCACGAATTGCAGCAGATGGGCTGGATCACGGGCAAGCTGCCCAAAATGGTCGCCGTGCAGGCCGAGGGCTGCGCGCCTATCGTCAAGGCGTGGAAGGAGGGCGAGGAGCACGCCCCGCTCTGGCAGGACGCCCACACCGTCGCGGCCGGCATCCGCGTGCCGGTGGCCGTGGGCGATTTCCTGATCATCCGGGCCGTGCGCGAGTCGGGCGGCTTCGCGATGGAGGTGGCCGACGACGACCTGATGGGCGTGCGCGACGAGATCGCGGCGAAAGAGGGTCTGCTGCTTTGCCCCGAGGGTGCGGCGACCGCCGCCGCCTACAGGAAGGCGCTTGCCGAAGGGCTGATCTCGCGCGACGACCGGGCGGTGCTGTGGAATTGCGCTACCGGTCTCAAATACCCGATGCCGGCCGTGGAGAAGAGCCTCGACAAGGACGCGCCGATCGATTTCGGGGCGTTCGCCTGAGCCTACGGCCTGCCCGGAGACGGGCAGGCAAACAGTGACTCAGCCGCGCGGGATCGATGCGATCAGTTGTTCGCGCACCTCGTCCCGCGTGAGCCCGCGCTCTGCCAGCGCCGCGTCGGAGAACTGCAGGAGCCGTGCCTCGCGGCTCAGGCGGCAGGCCACCGCGAGCGCGTCGACAAGGCGCAGCAGGGCTGCGACCGGGTTGGCGGGGCCGGTTCCACGGGGGGTGGACGTCGGGGCGGCGGCGGCGGTCATGGTGGTCGTTGCGGTGTTCATTGCGGCATCCTCTCGATGCCCTGAACTTACCGCTTCGCTGCAGCGCAGCAAGACCATGTCCGCGAAAGCCGCCATGCGCCTGGTGCAAGACAACGCGGCGACGCGGTCATGCGCTCCCGGCCGCGCGGACGTGAAGCCTGCGAGGAGCGCCCCGTCCGCGCCCCGGGCGGAGACGGAGCGCGGCGCACGGCGCCACGCGAAATGCGCGGGCGGGAAAGGCGGGCGCGTGTACCGGCGCAGGGGCCGGGGCTAGCCCTGCCCCGCCTCGACGAGGGCCTCGTGGATCGCGGCGACGGCCTCTTTCAGCCGCTCCTCGGGAACGAGGAACTGGACATCGACGCCACGGGCGAGCGCATGCACACCGAGCACCTCGATCCCGGCCGCCACGAGCGCCCGCAAGCCCCGGGCGGGCACCTCGAGCTTCAGCAGATCGCGGCCCACCGCGCTGATCAGCGCGACCTTGCGGATATCGATCTCCGCCTTGGGAAAGGCTTTCTCGATCGCGCTTTCCACGCGGCGCAGGGCCTTCAGGTTGGGATCGACATAGTGGGTGATGGTATTGGCGTTCGAGGCCTTCGAGACGATCCAGACATCGAACCGGGTCAGCGCCTCTAGGATCGCGGCGTCATACCCCTTCACCCCGACCATGTCGGGTTCGTGCACCGCCAGCGCCGCGACGGGCAGGCCGGTGACCATCTCGACACGCGGATCGGCGTCCACCTCGGCCAGGATGAGCGTTCCCGCATCGCCCGGATCGAAGGCGTTGGCCACGCGCAGCGGGATGCCGGCCTGCCGCAGGATCTTGGCGGCGTTCGGATGCACCGCCTCCATGCCGAGATTCGAGAGCTGATCGGCCACGTCGTAGTCGGTCCGGCCGATCTTGACGACCTTGTCCTCGCCGACGAGCTTGGGATCGGCGCTCGACAGGTGGAATTCCTTGTGGATCACGGCCTCCCGCGCACCGGTCAGAGCCGCGATATGGGCGAAGGTGACCTCGGAATAGCCCCGGTCATACTCCCGCATCAGCCCCTCGCGGCACTGGGCGTAGCCGGTGACGATGGGCAGTTCGCAGGCGAAATCCACACCTTTCATCGCGCCCGTCAACCGTGTCTCCAGGTCGGGATGGCTTTCGTCGCGCCAGCCGGACAGATCCACCAGCCGCGCATCGACGCCACGGCGGTTCAGCATCAGGGTGACCACCTTGGCCGAATGCGACTCGCCAAGCCCCGAGAGGAGTTCCCGGATCGTCAGCATCTGGTCGCTCAGCCGGAAATGCCCGTAGGAGGTCAGCCGCTGAAGATCCAGAAGGCAGGACCGCGCCCCCTCGATCCGGTCACGCAGGAATTCGTCGGCCTCCTGCCGGTCGGCGGCATGATCGAGAAGCCGGGCATGTTCTTCGCCCATGCGCGCGGCGGCGCGGTCCAGCGCCTCGCTCCACCGCAGGTCGCTCTCGGCGGCGGCGAAGTGACCGTAGACGCCCGGCTCACCCGATTTCTTGTGCTCGAGCAGCAGGTCGGTGATACCGCCGAAGGCCGAGACGACGAAGACCCGGTCATAGGGGCCGTCGCCGTCGGACTTCAGAAAGAGGGTGTCCATCAGCTCGTCCGCCCGGCTGATGGTCGTTCCGCCGATCTTCTCGACGGTGTGTCCTGTCGTCATGCTCTCTCGCGTCTCTCAGTCGGCCGGCGCGTAGGAGCCGTCCTCGCGGTGGACCTCGGTGCCCGTCACCGGCGGGTTGAAGCAGCAGGCCATCACGAGATCCTCGTCGGCGACGAGCGTGTGCTTGTCGTGCTGGTCGAGCGCGTACATCACGCCCGGACGGATCTCGTGGGTCTCGCCGGCGGCGAGGTCCGTGATGCGCCCGCGCCCCGACATGCAGTAGACGCTCTCGAAATGGTGCTTGTAGTGGAAGGTGTGCTCGCTGCCCGCCTTGAGCGTGGTGATGTGGAAGGAAAAACCCATCCCGTCATCGGCCAGCAGCATCCGCACGCTGGTCCACTGCGCATCGGACACCGCGCGGTCGCTGTCTTTCAGTTCGTTGAAATCTCTTACGATCATCGGGCTACTCCGCTGCTTCCTTGTTCTCGTTCATCACGCCTTTCACGGCAGCTTCCAGAATGTCGAGTCCTTCGTCGAGCACCTCGTCGGGCGTGGTGAGCGGGCCGAGGAACTTCACCACCTCGTCGTCGGCCCCGGATGTCTCGATGATCAGCCCCTTGTCGAACGCCGTGGAGCAGATGCGCCCTGCGATGTCGCCGGTGCCGACGTCGATGCCCTGCATCATGCCGCGCCCGCGCAGCTCCGCGCCCGGCACCAGGGCCGCGATCCGCGACAGGCGCTCGTGCAGATGCGCGCCCTTGCGGCGGACCTCGGCGGCGAAGGCGTCGTCCTTCCAGAACTTCTCGAGCGTTACACGGCCCGTGACGAAGGCGTGCGTGTTGCCGCGGAAGGTGCCGTTGTGCTCGGCCGGCTTCCAGATGTCATGCTCCGGCTTCACCAGGAGCGCGGCGAAGGGCAGCCCGAAGCCCGACAGTGATTTCGCCTGCGTGACGAGATCGGGCTCGATCCCGGCCTCCTCGAAGGCGAAGTAGGTGCCGGTGCGCCCGCAGCCCGACTGGATGTCGTCCACGATCAGCAGCGCGCCCAGCTTCCCGGCCAGCCGGGCCACGCCCTGCATCCACTCGATCGAGGCCGCGTTGAGCCCGCCCTCGCCCTGCACCGGCTCGAAGATGAAAGCCGCCGGCGCATCCACGCCCGAAGAGCTGTTCGAAAACATGATCTCGAGATGCGCGAGCGTGTCCACATCCGCGCCGAGCGCGCGGTCGAAGGGCATGTGGGTCGCGCCGCAGAGCGGCCCGCTTCCCGCGCCCGCGCGCTTGCCCGCGTTGCCGGTGAGCGAAAGCGCGCCCATCGTCATGCCGTGAAACCCGTTCGTGAAGGACACGATGTTGCGCCGCCCCGTCACCTTGCGCGCGAGCTTCATCGCCGCCTCCACGGCGTTGGTGCCGGTGGGGCCGGTCATCATCACCTTGTAGTCGAGGCCCCGTGGCTTGAGGATGATGTCCTCGAACGCCTCGAGAAAGCGCGCCTTCTCGACCGTGTACATGTCGAGGCCGTGCGCGATTCCGCCGCCCCTGATATGCTCGATCAGGGCGTCCTGCATGTCGGGGTCGTTGTGCCCGTAATTCAGGGTCGAGCATCCCGCGAGGAAATCGATGTAGCGCCGCCCGTCGCTGTCGAACATGTGGCTGCCCTCGGCGCGGGCGAAGACGACGGGAAAGTTGCGGCAGTAGCTGCGGACCTGCGACTCGCGCCGCTCGAAGACGTCAGTTTGCATGGGGGGCCTCCTTTTCGGTGGGGGCCGCTTGCGCGGCGCTGTCGTCGCTGGCCGTGTCGGCGTCGATGTCGCCGATGGTCACCATGTATTCGGTCGCGTGCTGGCCGCCGAAATGCGCGTCGCGCTTGTAGTGCGGCTCGTAGTCGAGTTCGGCGTCCATCTTCTCGGCGAAGCTGTTGAAGAGCGCCCAGCTTGCCTCGTTGTCCGCGGTGATCGTCGTCTTGAGTTGCGTCACGCCGGAACAGGCCTCCCGCTCCAGCAGGTGCGTCAGCATCTTCTTCGCCACGCCCCGCCCGCGTGCGGCCTCGCCCACGGCGACCTGCCAGACGAAAAGCGTATCCGTCGCGTCGGGCGGGATGAAGGCGGAGATCCAGCCGACGATCTCGTCGTCGAGTTCGGCCACAACGCAGGTATCGGCGAAATGGTCGCACTGGATGATGTTGCAGTACATCGAGTTCTCGTCCAGCGGGCCGCTTTTCCGGATGAGATCCCAGACATCCGCGCCGTCCTCTGCGGAGGGCGCGCGGAAGGAGAGCACCGGGGCGCGGTTCGGGGGCGTGTTCATGTGGCTTGGAATCCTCAGAGACGTGTCCTTGGCGTCGTCAGCGCCATTGTCATATCTTTTGCCCGGCGCGGCAAGGGGATTGCACGGCGGGGCCGGGATCTGCGCGAAACCGCCGTCGGGCCCCGGTGGGGGTTCCGTCGTCACACGCCAAGGTAGCGGTGCAACGTGTCGCGGTCGGCCCGCAACGCGTCCGAGTTGCCCGACCAGACCACGCGCCCGCGCTCCACGATGAAGTTGCGGTCGGCGATGCGCAGCAGGTCGCTCAGGTTCTTGTCCACCACGAGGATCGACAGGCCCTGGCGCTTGATCTCGGCCAGCGCGTGCCAGATCTTCTGCCGGATCAGCGGTGCGAGCCCCTCGGTCGCCTCGTCGAGGATCAAGAGCCTGGGGTTGGTCATGAGCGCGCGGCCGATGGCGAGCATCTGCTGCTCGCCGCCCGACAGCAGGTTGCCCATGGACCCCTTGCGCGCCCCGAGTTCGGGAAAGAGGTCGAAGACCCGCTCCACCGTCCAGGGCTCGGCGTGCCCGAGATGGTTCGAGGCGGTGGCCACGAGGTTTTCCCACAGCGTGAGGTTGGGAAAGACCTGCCGCCCCTCGGGCACGAGGCCGATCCCGAGATTGGCGATGCGGAAGGACGGCCGGCCCAAGAGTTCCTCGCCGTCGAAGAGGATCGCGCCGCCCGAGGGCCGCACTACCCCGCAGATGGAGTGGATCGTGGTGGTCTTGCCCTGCCCGTTCCGCCCCAGCAGCGTCGCCACCTCGCCGGTGCCGAAGGCGAAATCCATGCCGAACAGCGCCTGGGAGGTGCCGTAATGGGCCGTGAGTTCGGAGACCGTCAGCATGCGCTCACTCCTCGCCGAGATACGCATGGCGCACCGCGTCGTTGCCGCGGATCGAGACCGGGTCGCCGGTGGCCACGACATGACCGTAGACGAGGACGCTGATGCGGTCGGCGAGGGCGAAGACCGCGTCCATGTCATGCTCGATGAGCAGGATCGTGCGCGAGCCCTTGAGGCCTTTCAGCAAGGCCACCATCCGCGCGGATTCCTCGGCGCCCAGCCCGGCCATCGGCTCGTCGAGAAGCAGAAGCGGCGCCTCGGCGGCGAGCGCGATGGCGATCTCCATCAGCCGGTGTTCGCCGTGGCTGAGGGCCACCGTCGGCCGCTCCGCCCGATCCTCGAGCCCGACCTCGGCGAGATACGCCATGGCGGCGTCGCGGATCGGCGCCACCTTGCGCGCCGGCCGCAGGAAACGAAAGGAATGGCCGTGCCGCGCCTGCACGGCGAGTGCCACGTTGTCGAGCACCGACATGTCCATGACCAGGCTCGTGATCTGGAACGAGCGCGCGATGCCGAGGCGCGCGCGCCGGTGCGCCGCCGCGCGGGTGATGTCTCGGCCGCGGAAGATGACGCGCCCCGCATCCGGCATTTGCTGGCCGGAGAGCTGCGCGATCAGCGTCGTCTTGCCCGCCCCGTTCGGCCCGATGATCGCGTGAAGCTCGTTCTCTTCCACGCTCAGGTTCACGTCGTCGGTGGCCTTGATGCCGCCGAAGCTCTTGTTGAGGCCCTCGACCTTCAGGATCGCGCCGGGCATGGGCTCAGTCCCTCCTGCCGCGGATGAGGCCCATGAGGCCGCCCCGCACGAACAGCACCACGAGGATCAGGACGATGCCGAAGGGAAGGTGCCAGTAGACCTCCAGCTGCAGGTCACGGCCGGTCAGCGCCGTGTAGGCGGGCTCCGCCACGGGTTCGAGCCAGTCCAGCACGATCTGCAGCACTTCCTCCAGCACGATGAAGAGCGTGGCGCCCATGACCGGGCCGAGCGTCGTCGCCGCGCCGCCCAGGATGACCATGAACATGAGCTCGCCCGAGCGGGTCCAGTCCATCATGTCGGGCGAGATGAAGGTGGTGAAGTTGCCCAGAAGCGCGCCCGCGTAGCCCGCCATCGCGCCCGAGATAACGTAGGCCGTCAGCCGGTAGCGAAAGATGTTGTAGCCCATGGACACCATGCGCTCGGGGTTGCCCTTCGCGCCCTGAAGCACCATCCCGAACCGCGAGTTCACGATCGTGCGCACGATCAGCATCGCCGCGACGAGGCTGGCGAAGCACAGGTAGTAGAGTTGCAAGGGCGCGTTCAGGTCGATCAGCGGCACCTCGGAGCGCATGTTGATGACCAGCCCGTCATCGGCGCCGTAGGTGGAGAGCGAAACGAAGAAGTAATAGACCATCTGCGCGAAGGCCATGGTGATCATGATGAAATAGACGCCCTTCGTGCGCAGGCAGATCGCGCCCGTGATCAGCGCGAAGAGCGCCGCGACCCCGGTCGAGAGCAACACCTGGAAGAAGCCGTTGAAGCTCGCCACCGCGGGAAAGCCGCCGAAGATCGCGTGGTAGGCGGGAATGCCCACCCCGTAGGCGCCGATCCCGAGAAAGGCCGCGTGACCGAAGCTGATCAGCCCGCCATAGCCCAGGATGAGGTTCAGGCTGGTCGCCGCGATGCCGAGGATCACCAGCCGCGTGGCCAGGTCCACGTAGAAGGCGTTGCCCGTCCAGACGAAGATGGGCGGCAGCACGGCCAGGAGGCCGAGCAGCACGATGGTGGCGAGCGCGGTTCTCGAAAGCCCCGCCATCTCAGCGCACCTTCGGCGGGAAGAGGCCCTGCGGGCGCACCGCGAGCACCGCCGCCATGATGATGTAGATGAGCATCGCCGAAACCGCCGGCGCCGAGGTCTCGGCCGCGGCGGTGCTCATGAAAAGCTCGAAGAACGAGTCGAGGAAGGACCGGCCGAGCGTGTCGATGAGCCCGATGAGCAGCGCGCCGACGAAGGCGCCCTTCATCGACCCGATGCCGCCCACGATGATGACCACGAAGGCGGTGATGATGATGTTGTTGCCCATGCCGATGGACGCCTCCGTGATCGGCGCGATCAGCATGCCCGCGAGCCCCGCGAGCATCGCGCCCAGCGCGAAAACGAAGGTGAAGAGCGTGTTGATGTCGACCCCGAGCGCCGAGACCATGCGGCGGTTCGAGGCGCCAGCCCGGATCAGCATGCCGAGCCGCGTGAAGTTGACCAGCCAGTAGAGCCCCGCGGCGACGGCGAGCCCGGTGCCGATGATGACGAGGCGGTAGACGGGCAGCACGAAGTTCTCGCCCACCCGCAGCTGCCCTTCGAGGATGTCGGGCAGCGGCACGGCCATCCCCTCGGGCCCCCAGAGGATGTGCACCAAGGTGTCGATCACTAGGATGAGGCCGAAGGTGGCGAGCACCTGGTCGAGATGGTCGCGCTGGTAGAGGTTGCGTGCCACGACGCGCTCGATCACGTAGCCCGCCGCCCCCGTGATCGGCAGGGCAAGCAGGACCGCCAGCAGGAAGCTTCCCGTCGCCAGGGTGAGCGAGGCGCAGACGAACGCGCCAAGCATGTAAAGCGCCCCGTGCGCGAGGTTCACGAAGTCGAGGATGCCGAAGACGAGCGTCAGCCCCGACGCGACGAGGAACAGCAGAAGTCCCAGTTGCAGCCCGTTCAGGGTCTGCAGCACCAAGAGCGCGATATCCAAGGGCCCCTCCGTCCGCGTTTCACGGCCCGGCCGGGCGGTCGTGCCGCCCGGCCGGTGCGCAGCGTTGCCGCGCCGCTCTTACATGTTGCACTGTTCGGCGTAGCTGTCCTGGTGGTCCTCGAACACCGTCTGGACGACCTTGGTGGTCCAGACCCCGTCCTCGTCCACGATGACTTCGCGCAGGTAGAAGTCCTGGATCGGCAGGTGGTTCGGGCCGAAGCGGAACTCTCCGCGGACGCTGTCGAACTCGGCCGCGCGCAGCGCCTCGCGCACCGCGTCCTTGTCCTCCATGTCGCCGTCGACGGCCTCGACCGCCGAGGCGATCAGCATGATCGCGTCGTAGGATTGCGCCGCGTAATAGGAGGGGTAGTTGCCGTATGTCGCCTTGTAGTCGTCCACGAAGCGCTTGTTGGCGGCGTTGTCGAGCGTCGGGTCCCACTGCTGCGTGGTGCGCGAGCCGATGACCGCCTCGAAGCCCGCCTCCTGCAACCGCGGCAGCGAGATCGCGTCGACCGTGAACACCGAGTAGAGCGGCAGCTCGTCCGCCAGGCCCAGCTGGTCGTATTGCCGGGCGAAGGCCCCGGCCGCCGGGCCCGGGTAGAAGACGAAGATCGCCTCCGCCCCCGAGGTCCGCGCCTTGGCGAGTTCGGCCGAGAAGTCGAGTTGCGCATCCGCGCCCCACTTGGTCAGGTCCTTTCCGACGATCTCGCCGGCGAAGGTGCGCTCCACCCCGGCGACCATGTCGTTGCCGGCGGCGTAGTTGGGCGCCATCACGTAGAGCGACTGGACCCCGAGCTGGTTCAGCACCTCGCCCATGGCCATGGGCGTCTGGTCGTTCTGCCAGGAGGTGGAGAAGAAGTTCGGGTGGCAGAGGACGCCCGCCATCTGGCTCGGGCCCGCATTGGCCGAAATCAGGAACTTGTCGGCGTTCACGACGGAGTTCCGCGACGCCAGCAGCACGTTCGACCAGATGTAGCCCGTGACGAAGTCAACGTCGTCCTGCTTCACCAACTTGTCGGTCGCCTGCTTGCCGGCCTCGGGCGCGAACTGGTCGTCGCCGAAGATCACCTCGAGCGTGTGGCCGCCGGCCTCGCCGCCAAGATGCTCCATCGCGAGATCGACCGCGTTCTTCATCTGGTTGCCGATCACCGCGCCCCCGGTGGAGAGGGTGGTGACGAAGCCGATCTTCACGTCCTCGGCCCAGGCCGGTGACGAGAGCATGGACGCCGCGAGCAGCGTCGCCAGAGTGCGTTTCATGAAGGACCTCCCCTTTGTGTTTTCCCGGGCAAGCCGCCCATAGCCGCCCGTCCTGTCGTTCCGCGCCGGTCGTCTCGGCCCGGCGCCCGAGCATGGGCCGGGACGCAGGCTGAAATCAATAATGCATTATTGTGCAATCAGATCAAGGCGGGCGGCGCTGCACGGACATGACGGCCGTAATTCCGCATGAAGCCCCGCCAGGAGATTGAGGCGATTAGGGAAATGCACTCCTGCCCGCGCGGGATGCAGACGGGTTCCCGGCATGTCCCGCGACCTCGTATGCATTTTCTTTCCTGCCCGCGCTCGCGGCGCAACCCTGCGCTGCAAGGCCCTGACACATGCAACTTCTTGCGCCCAGGGGCCGAGGAAAATCACCGCCGGACCCCGAGCGCGACGACGCCGGCCCCGCTCCCCACCCTTGCGGTGAAAACCGGCGCAAGCATCGCAAAATGCGTGATCTTCAGGTCCGGGCCCGCCGGCAGCGGCGCACCGTCACGGCCAGCGGGAGCGACGGCGGTCCGGGATGCGCGGCAGGCGGCGCGCTCACGAGACGTGTGCGCGCGGGGTTGACGATGGCGCCCGCCGGATGGGCGCGCCTTTGCCGACGGCGGGTCCCGTCGCGGCGGTCACGGGTGTTGCGGGAGGAATGGTGGGTGATGAGAGATTCGAACTCCCGACATCTTCGATGTGAACGAAGCGCTCTACCACTGAGCTAATCACCCTCTGGGCGGCTCTCTTAGCCACGGACCACCGTCCGTGCAAGGGGGTTTTCGCCAAGCAGGGGTCGCGACACCGTCGCGGCGTTTCGCGCGGGCCGATCGGCACGACCGCCGCGGGCAGCGCGGCGCGGGGCGACCCGCTCAGCCGTCCGGATCTTCGGCTGGCGCCCTGGGCGGCCCGTCCTTCTGACGCAATCGCGCCACCGTGACGCGCCCGTTCGCGCCCGTCTCGCTGCGCTTGATCTTCAGCTTGCCGAACGGCTCCAGGTTGAGGTCGCGCCCCTCGCCGACGGTTTCGCCCAGCACGGCGAGCAACGCCTCGACGACCGGCTTGGCCTGCCCCTTCTTCACGCCCGAGCGTACAACCACCGCGTCCAGAAGCTCCGCCTTCTTGAGCGCGGGCAGAGCCTGCGCGGCCTCCTGCCGTGCAGGCGCCGTTCCTGCAGGCTCCGCCTCCGCTTCCGCCGCCGGCTCGGCCCTTGCCGCCGCCCTGCGCGCCGGCTTCACCGCCGCGGCCCGCGTTGTCGATCGCGTGGCTTTCGGTGCCGCGCCCGCGGCACTCGCCCCGGCCTTGGCCCCGTTCGATTTGCTGTCCATCGCGTCCTCGCTCAGCCTTTCCATCCGCGCGTCGCTGTCAGCCGCCCTGGCGGCGGCCCTCGCGGCGCGGAACTGGCACGAAGCATAGCAGCGATGCGCGGTGCAGGCCACGCGCGTGTTCCGGCCGGCGCCCTCGTCCGGCGCAGCGCAAGGGCTTCGGCGGTAACGGAGAGGCCCCCGGCGTCCACGACGCATCGCACGGGCTGACAGCTTGACCTGTCACGTCAGGATGCGCCATCCATGTGCCCGTCGGCCCGGCGACGTCGGGCCAAGACGCGACACGGAACGAGGGACGATTCCATGAAACGAGCGCTCACAGCCACGATCTGCGCGGCCACGCTTCTTGCCGGGTGCAGCTATCATGTCACGCCGGAAGGGCTGGAACCGGTGACGTCCACACAATCGGCCGGGACGGACGCCCGCGACACCCAGATCGCGATCGCGGCCACCATGCTGCTCGTGCTGATCGCGGCCAGCGCCAGTGGCGGCGGTGCTGGAAACGAATCTGTTTTTGAAGGACGAAACCTCCAGTAGCATCGAACTCGGGCCGGCGTCAGCCGGGCCCGCCCGCCCCGCTCCCGGGCATGCGGCGCGGGTGTTGCAGCAAGAAAAAAGGGCGTCCCGGAGGGCGCCCTTCTCGTTCCGGGCGAGATGTCGCGCGTCAGTGGGCGACCGCGCTGGCGGTACCGGCGTTGCGCGCGGCTTCCGCCGCGGCCGCTTCCTCGGCCGCCTCGTCCCAATCCACCGGTTCGGGTTCCCGCACGAGGGCGTGCTTCAGCACCTCCTTCACGTTCGAGACGGGGATGATCGTCAGCCCCTCCTTCACGTTGTCGGGGATCTCGGCGAGGTCCTTCTCGTTCTCTTCCGGGATCAGCACCGTCTTGATGCCCCCGCGAAGCGCCGCGAGCAGTTTTTCCTTCAGCCCGCCGATCGCCAGCACATTGCCGCGAAGCGTGACCTCGCCGGTCATGGCGATGTCCTTGCGCACCGGAATCTGCGTGAGCACCGACACGATGGACGTCACCATCGCGATGCCCGCGGACGGCCCGTCCTTGGGCGTGGCGCCCTCGGGCACGTGGACGTGGATATCCCACTTCTCGAAGCGCGGCGGCTTCACCCCGATCTCGGGCGCGATGGAGCGCACGAAGCTCGAGGCCGCGTCGATCGACTCCTTCATCACGTCGCCAAGCGTGCCGGTGGTCTTCATCCGACCCTTGCCAGGCAGGCGCAACGCCTCGATCGACAGCAGATCGCCGCCCACGGAGGTCCAGGCGAGGCCGGTCACGACGCCGATCTGGTCCTCCATCTCGGCCAGGCCGAAGCGGTACTTCTTCACGCCGAGGTAGTCCGAAAGGTTCTCCTGGGTGATGGTCACCTTCGTCTTTCCGTCGCGCACGATCTCGGTCACCGCCTTGCGGGCGAGCTTCGCGATCTCGCGCTCGAGGTTCCGCACACCCGCCTCGCGCGTGTAAAGGCGTACGATGTCCAGAAGCGCCGGATCGGTCACCTCGAACTCGCCCTTCTTCAGGCCGTGGTCCTTGACCTGCTTGTCAAGCAGGTGGCGCTTGGCGATCTCCAGCTTCTCGTCCTCGGTGTAGCCCGCGAGCGGAATGATCTCCATCCGGTCAAGGAGCGGGCCGGGCATGCTGTAGGAGTTGGCCGTCGTGATGAACATCACGTTCGACAGGTCGTACTCCACCTCGAGGTAGTGATCGACGAAGGTCGAGTTCTGCTCGGGATCGAGCACCTCCAGCATCGCCGAGGCCGGGTCGCCGCGGAAGTCCTGACCCATCTTGTCGATCTCGTCGAGCAGGATGAGCGGGTTGTTGGTCTTGGCCTTCTTCATCGCCTGGATGATCTTGCCGGGCATGGAGCCGATATAGGTCCGGCGGTGGCCGCGGATCTCGCTCTCGTCGCGCACGCCGCCCAGCGAGATGCGGATGAACTCGCGGCCCGTGGCCTTGGCCACCGACTTGCCCAGCGACGTCTTGCCGACGCCCGGAGGACCCACGAGGCACATGATCGGCCCCTTGAGCTTTTTCGAGCGCTGCTGCACGGCCAGATACTCGACGATGCGTTCCTTGACCTTCTCGAGGCTGTAGTGGTCCTCGTCGAGGATGGTCTGCGCGCGGTGCAGGTCCTTCTTGACGCGGGACTTCTTGCCCCACGGGATCGACAGCATCCAGTCGAGGTAGTTGCGCACCACCGTGGCCTCGGCGCTCATCGGGCTCATCGACTTGAGCTTCTTGAGCTCCGCCTCGGCCTTCTCGCGCGCCTCGCGTGACAGCTTGGTGTTCTCGATGCGCTCCTCGAGTTCCGCGACTTCGCCCGCGCCGTCCTCGCCGTCGCCGAGCTCCTTCTGAATGGCCTTCATCTGCTCATTCAGGTAGTATTCGCGCTGGGTGCGCTCCATCTGGCTCTTGACGCGGGTCTTGATCTTCTTCTCGACCTGCAGGACCGACATCTCGCCCTGCATCAGGCCATAGACCTTCTCCAGCCGCTCGCTGACCGACAGCGTCTCCAGCAGCTCCTGCTTCTGGGCCACGTCGATGCCCAGATGGCCGGCAACGAGATCGGCCAGCTTCGCCGGTTCCGTCGTCTCGGCCACCGCGGCGAGCGCCTCCTCGGGGATGTTCTTCTTGATCTTGGCGTAGCGCTCGAACTCGTCCGCGACGGTGCGCAGCAGCGCCTGGATCGCGGCCTGGTCGCCGGGCATCTCGGTCATGTATTCCGCCCGCGCCTCGAAGAAATTCTCGTTTTCGAGATATTCTACGATCCGCACGCGCGCCTGCCCCTCGACGAGCACCTTCACGGTGCCGTCCGGCAGCTTCAGCAGTTGCAGCACGTTGGCGAGCACGCCGGCCTTGTAGATCCCCTCCGAGGTCGGGTCGTCTTCGGACGGGTCGATCTGGCTCGACAGCAGGATCTGCTTGTCGTCCTGCATGACCTCCTCGAGCGCGCGCACCGACTTCTCGCGGCCGACGAAGAGCGGCACGATCATGTGGGGGAACACCACGATGTCGCGCAGCGGCAGCACGGGATAGGAAGTGTTGAGAGGTTCTTGCATGATAGGTCCTTGTTCTTGGCAGAGGGCCCCTGCCCCGCCTGCGCGGCAGCCTTCGGCCCTCCCCGATCTGGTTCCTGAATGTGGGGGGCGGCGCCGGAATTTCAACCGGGACGGCGCGCCTCCCCGCGCGGGATCAAAACGAGAATGGCCGCCTGCGCGCCGGTGCGCAAGGGGAGCCGGGGTTTGGCGACGGCGACGGCGTCGACGGCGCCGCACGGCACACCGGCCCAATTGCTGCCATGTTTCGCCGCTAGCTTCGCGCCCAGGCAGTCTGGCACCCACAGCAACCGATCACCCCGGGGACACGTCCCATGACCCATACGGCACCCATCGATCTTCCGCCGGAAAGCGACGCGACGACCCGCGACCGCGCGCTTTACGAGGCGGGGAGCGCCAGCGGAGGCAACAACAACGCTCTCATCGCGCTTGCCGCGAAGCTGAGCGGGCAATCGCCGCTGGCCATCGGCCGCGACATCATGCGCCACGCGCGATCGGGCCGCGGGATCGAGGTCTCCGATTACCTGCGCTATCAGCTCTGGGATCGCGACCTGCACCCCGGTGACGCCGCGGATCGCTTCGTCGGCGCCGCCACAGCCTGGCCCGTCGCGCACGCGGTGAACAGCAAATCCTGGTGGTCGGCCGCCGAGGACAAGTTCGCGATGTCGCAGTTGCTCGCGGCCGACGGGCTTCCACAGCCCGAGACCGTTGCCGTGATCGACACAGCGTCCGCGCGCAGTTACGGGCGCGTGGCCCGGATCGAGACGGGCGCGGCACTGCGCGACGTCGTCCTCTCGCGGCCGGCCGGAAGCCTCTTCGCCAAGACACTCGACGGCATGGTGGGGTCGGGCGCGCTCGCGCTGGGCGCCGCGGACGCATCCGGGCTCGAGGTTCCCGGTTACGGCCGTCTCGCCTATGACGAGGTCATCTCGCGGGTCTTCGGCGATGCGCCCTACCTGTTGCAGACCCGGCTGAAGAACCATCCCGCGCTCGCGCCTTTCTGCACGGGCCTGACGACGGTCCGGCTGCCCGCCTTCGTGATGGGGCGCGACGTCGCCGTGCCGATGGCGGTCATGAAGCTCGCGACGGCGGGCAACGAGGCCTGCGCCTTCTGGCGGCCCGGCAATCTCGTCTGCGGGCTCGATGTCGACACCGGCGAGGTGACGCGCGTGGCGGGCCGCGACGGGCCGCGCGTCGCGGCGCTGCCCGATCATCCGGAGCGCCCGGGGCTTACCGGGCTCGCCCTGCCTTTCTGGCAGCAGGTGCGCGAGCTGCATGAGCGCGCGGTTCGCCTGTTCGGGGGCATTGCCTACCAGTCCACCGACATCGCCATCACGCCCGACGGGCCGGTCCTCGTGGAACTCAACTACGCGGGCAGTTTCGACGTGCTCCAGAACGGCACTGGGAAGGGCCTGCTCCAGCCCGAGGTGCGTGACTTCTTCGCCTTCCATGGACAGGATTTCGCGCCCAAGCGCCGCGGCCTCCTTCGCGGGATCACCGGCCGACGCTGACAGACCGGGAAGGCCGCCTCGCTCACGCCCAGCCCCGCCCGCGCATCGCGCGCGCGGGCCGCGATCCCGACAGGGCGTGGCGCAAAACCGCCGGCCGCCCCGCCGCATCGCGTCGGCCAGGGCCGGAATTGCACCGCTGCCGCGCAGGCTCTATTGTCGCCAAACCGTCACTTGCGCGCCGCGGGAAGACCTTCTATCGGGCGCGCAACGCCACTTGGAGGGGAACCGGACCCATGCGTATCGCCATTCTGGGAGGGGACGGCTTCGTCGGCTGGCCGACCTGCCTGCACCTGTCGCACCTCGGTCACGAGATCCATATCCTCGACAACCTCTCGCGCCGCTGGATCGACACCGAACTCGGCGTGCAATCGCTGACGCCGATGGACTCGATCCAGGAACGATGCCGCATCTGGACGGAGGTCTCGGGCGAGACCATCCGGTTTCATCTCCTCGACCTGGCGAAGGAATACGAGCGGCTGCGCCAGTGGCTGACGGACTACCGCCCCGACGCGATCGTGCACTTCGCCGAGCAGCGCGCGGCGCCCTACTCGATGAAGACCGACCGCCACAAGGTCTACACCGTCAACAACAACGTCAGCGCCACCCACAACCTGCTGGCCGCGATGGTCGAGGCGGGCGTCGACGCCCATCTCGTGCACCTGGGCACCATGGGCGTCTACGGCTATTCCAGCGTGGGCGCGGCGATCCCCGAAGGCTACCTCGACGTGGAGATCGAGAACCTCGAAGGCGAGACGAAGGGGCTCGAGATCCTCTACCCGACGCGGCCCGGCTCGGTCTATCACATGACCAAGTCGCTCGATCAGATCCTCTTCCAGTTCTACGCCCAGAATGACGGGCTCAGGATCACCGACCTGCACCAGGGCATCGTGTGGGGCACGCACACCGACCAGACGCGCCGACACGAGCAGCTCATCAACCGCTTCGACTACGACGGCGATTACGGCACGGTGCTCAACCGCTTCCTGATCCAGGCCGCGATCGACCACCCGCTGACGGTGCACGGCACAGGCGGGCAGACCCGCGCCTTCATCCACATCCAGGACTCCGTGCGCTGCATCGAGCTGGCGCTGGCGGACGCGCCGAAGGCGGGCGAGCGGGTGAAGATCTTCAACCAGATGACCGAGACGCACCGCGTGCGCGACCTCGCGGCGCTCGTGGCGAAGCTCACCGGCGCGCGCATCGCCTACCTGCCCAACCCGCGCAAGGAGGCCGACGAGAACGAGCTCGTGGTCAGGAACGAGCAGTTCCTGGCCCTCGGCCTCGACCCCACGACGCTCGCCGAAGGTCTGCTCGAGGAGGTGGTCGAGGTGGCCAGGAAATACGCCCACCGCATCGACCGCTCGCGCGTGCCGGCGGTGTCGGCCTGGACCAAGGACATCGCGCAGCGGGTGGAGCGCGACCCGGAAGGCAAGGCGCTCAAGTCCGTCTCGTGAGCGGCCTTAGCCCGGAGCGGCCGGCCAGCTCCGATCGTGCCTTCGTGACGCTGGTCACCAATGCCGATTTCGCGCGCGGCGCGGCGGCGCTTCTGCACTCTCTCGCGCTGACGGGAACCGCGGCGGACCGCGTGGTGCTGCACACTGGCGGCGTGGAGGAGGCGGCGCTCGCGCCGCTCCGCGACCGCGGCGCGCGGCTGGTGGCCACGGACCTGCTGCCCACCTCCGACGCCTTCAACGCCGCCCACGCGCGCGACCGGCTGCACGGGCTCGCCCCCTTCACGAAGGGCGAGAAGCCCGCCTTCCACACGCCGCTCGACAATTTCGCCAAGCTCCGGCTCTGGCAGCTCGACTACGCGCGCGTCGTGTTCCTCGATGCCGACACGCTGGTGCTGCGCGATATCGACCGGCTCTTCGACTATCCCGAGTTCTGCGCGGCCCCCAACGTCTACGAAAGCCTCGGCGATTTTCACCGCATGAACTCCGGCGTCTTCACCGCGCGGCCCGCGCAGGCGACCTTCGACGCGATGCTCGCGCGGCTCGACGCGCCGGGCGCGTTCTGGCGGCGCACCGACCAGACCTTCCTGCAGGCCTGTTTCCCGGACTGGCACGGGCTGCCCGTCTTCGACAACATGCTGCAATATGTCTGGTTCAACCTGCCCGGGCTCTGGGACTGGGCATCCATCCGGGTGCTGCACTTCCAGTACGAAAAGCCGTGGGAAGACCACGCCAAAGCCGAACGCCTGCGCCCGCTGATCGAGCTCTGGCACGCCTACGCCCGGGGCGAGGCGCCCGATCTTTCAGCCCTCGAGAACCCTGCATGAGGCTCGCCGTCACCGGCGGCACCGGGCTCGTCGGGCGCTTCATCGTCGAGGCGGCGCTTGCCGCGCGCGACGCGGTGACGGTGCTCACGCGCCGCCCGCCCGCGCCGGGCTTCTTCTCGTCCGAGGTGGCCCACCAGCCTTTCGATCTCGACCGCCCCGAGGCGCGGCTCGAGGGTGTGGAGGCGCTCGTCCATGCGGGCTTCGCCCACATTCCCGGCCGCTACCGCGGCGGCGAGGGCGAGGATCCCGAAGGCTTCCTGAGGCGCAACGCCCAAGGCACGAGGCGGCTCTTCGAAGCGGCGCGGGCCGCGGGCGTCGGGCGGATCGTCTTCCTGTCCTCCCGCGCGGTCTATGGCGACTACCCGCCCGGCACGGCGCTTCGCGAGGAGATGCCTGCCCGGCCCGACACGCTTTACGGCGAGGTCAAGCGGGAGGCCGAGGCCGCGCTCGCCGCCCTGCCCCTCTCCGGTGTCTCGCTGCGCGCCACCGGCGTGTACGGCCCGGCAGGCCCCGGACAGCGCCACAAGTGGCGCGATCTCTTCGACAATTACCTGGCAGGAGACGAGATCGTTTCCCGAAAAGGAACGGAACTCCACGGTACCGACCTCGCCGCGGCCGTTCGGCTGCTTCTGACCGTGCCGGATGCACGGCTCGGCGACGGGATCTTCAACGCCTCGGACATCCTGCTGGATCGCCACGATCTGCTCGCCGAGGTCGCCCGGCTCACCGGCTGCCGCCACCCGCCACCCGCGCCCAGCGACACCGCGGTGAGCGAGATGCGCACTGACAGGCTGCGCGCGCTCGGCTGGCGGCCGGGGGGATGGGCGGGTCTGCAAGCGGCGCTGCCCGCGATGTTGTGATCGACCGCGCCGCATCCAAGGCGGCGCGCAAGCGGTTTCGAAACCGCTTGCAAGGCCTTTCCAAAGGCCTTGCCCGCCCTCAAGCCAGGGGCACGCCCTCGCGGCCCGCGAGATCGACGAAGAACTGCCAGGCCACGCGGCCCGACCGGGCGCCGCGGGTCGCCTGCCACTCGATCGCCTCCGCTCGCAGACGGTCCTCCGCGATCTTCACGCCGTGCGCGGCGCAGTAGCCCCGGATCATGTCGAGGAACTCGTCCTGGCTGCAGGGATGAAAGCCCAGCCAGAGCCCGAACCGGTCCGAAAGCGAAACCTTCTCCTCGACCGCTTCCGAAGGCGCGATCGCGGAGGATCGCTCGTTCTCGATCATGTCGCGCGGCATCAGATGGCGCCGGTTCGAGGTCGCGTAAAGCACCACGTTGCCGGGACGACCCTCCACGCCGCCGTCGAGCACGGCCTTGAGGCTCTTGTAGTGTTCGTCGTCGTGGCTGAAGGAGAGATCGTCGCAGAAGAGCAGAAAGCGGTGATCCCCGGCGGCCCGCAGGATCGAGAGCAGTCGCCCCACGCTCGGCAGGTCCTCACGCTGCAGCTCCACGATCTTCAGGTCGTGTCCCTCGGCCACCACCGCAGCGTGGACCGCCTTCACGAGGGAGGACTTGCCCATCCCGCGCGCGCCCCACAGAAGCGCGTTGTTCGCCGGCAGCCTGCGCGCGAACTGGCGCGTGTTGGCAAGCAACGTGTCTCTCGCCCGGTCCACCGCCACGAGAAGCGACAGATCCACCCGGTTCACGCGTCCTACCGGGTCCAGCCGGTCGGGCGCGACATGCCAGACGAAGGCGTCCGCCGCCTCGAAGTCGGGCGCGGGCCGCGCGGCGGGCGCGATCCGCTCCAGCGCCGACGCGATCCGCGCCAGCGCATCCGCCTCGAACTCCGGCATCAGCGCCCACGCTCCTCGTCGTCGGTCTCGTCGAATTCCCGCATCAGCGGATCGTCCTGCTCGGACCCTTCGCCGTAGGGATCGTCGTCATCCTCGAACCAGAGGCCGCGGGCCCGGAGATCCGCCTCGCGCCGCTTTTCCACGCGCTCGACCAGCCAGATCGACACCTCGTAAAGCCCGTAGACCACCACGAACAGGATCACCTGCGTGATGACGTCGGGCGGCGTGACGAGCGCCGCCAGCAGGAGAATGCCCACGACCGCGAATTTGCGGACCTTCCGAAGCCCTTCGGCGCTGACCAGGCCGGCTTTTCCCATGAGCGTCAGCAGCACCGGAAGCTGGAAGCACAGCCCGAAGGCCACGATGAACTTTATGGTCAGCGACAGGTATTCCTGCGCCGAGCCCTGGAAGGCGATGCCGGCGGTCGCGTTCTCCACCTCGCCCTCGTCGAGCACCGTGCCGGCTTGCTGGAAGCCCAGGAAGAAGTCGAAGGCGAGCGGCGTAACGACGTAATAGGCGAAGGACGCGCCCAGGAAGAACATGAAGGGCGAGGCCAGCATGAACGGCAGGAAGGCGTTCTGCTCGGACTTGTAGAGCCCCGGCGCCACGAAGCGCCACATCTGGAAGCTGATGTAGGGAAACGACAGCACCAGCCCGCCCAGGAGCGAGATCGACACCGCGACGAAGAAGCCTTCCTGCAGCTTGATGAGAATCAGGCCGCAATTCTCCATCCCGCGCGTCGCCATGGCGCTGCAAAGCGGCTGGGTCAGGAAGTCGAAGATCGGGTTCCAGACGGTGAAGCAGACCACCATGCCCGCGATGAAGGCGAGCACGGAGTGGATGAGCCGCGTGCGCAACTCGGCCAGGTGCTCGATAAGGGGGGCCTCGTTGTCGTCGATCTCGTCAGCCTGCGGTGCGTCGGTCATGCCTTGGTGTCGTCCTCGCTGGCCGTCGTCCCGGCGGCGGGCGCGGTGTCGGGAACGGGCGCGGTCTCGGAAGATGCGGCGGCCTCCCGATCGGCATCACCCGCCGCGGCCGCCGCACCCCGCTCCTTGCGCTCGCGCAGCGCGTCCCGGCGCGCCTGCGCCTCGGCGGCGCGCTCGCGGGCAAGCTTCGCCGTCTCGCTGTCGGGATCCCACTTCGCGGCGGACCGGAACTCGTTCTCGACCCCGTCGAGCCCAAGCGACTTCGAGGACGTCATGTCCTTGAAGCCCTTGGTGGCTTCCTTGACGCCGCTCTCCTCGGCGGCCTCGTTCATCGCACGGCTGAACTCGCGCGCCATGCCGCGCGCCTTGCCCATGAAACGTCCCACGTTTCGAAAGAGCACGGGCAGATCCTTCGGGCCCACCACGATCAGGGCCACGATTCCGATCAGAAGGAGTTCGGTCCAGCCGAGATCGAGCATCGATCAGACCTTGTCCTTTTCCTTCTCGCCCTCCGGCGTCACGTCGCGGGCCTCCTCGGCCTGCTGGTTATCCAGCTCCTCGGTGCCGTCCTTCACGCCCTTCTTGAACGCGGTGATGCCCTTGCCGACCTCGCCCATGATCGAGCTGATCTTGCCGCGGCCGAACATGACGAGCACCACGATGGCGATGAGAAGAAGTCCGGGTAGTCCGATATTGTTGAGCATGACGTCTCTCCTGGATCGAGGGCGCGCCGCCAGCCGCCAGCCCGGGTCATGGTCCGCGCGCCCGAAAAAGCCACGTGAGTTTCTACTCTCATCCGTGCCGGCATGAAAGCGCCAAACCGGGCCTCGCGGCCCCTCTGACAAAGGTTTTCAGGCGCTTAATTGTCACTATTCTGTCAACTGACAGATCAATGACAAATATCCACCGAATCAGCCGGCAGGATGACGACGTGAAACGCGCGGACCGACTCTACGCCCTCATCGAGATCCTGAAGCGCGGCGGCCCGCACCGCGCAGAGGACCTCGCCCGCCGCACGGGCGTCTCGATGCGCACCGTCTACCGCGACATGGAGACGCTTGCCGCCTCGGGCGTGCCGGTGGAAGGCGCGCGCGGCGAGGGCTACCGCGCCTCCGCGGCGATCACCCTTCCGCCGCTCAACCTGACCGAGACGGAGCTCGAGATCCTGCACCTCGCCCTCGCCGTCACGGGCGAGGCGGTGGACGAGGATCTGCGCGCCGCCGCCATCTCGCTCTCGGCCAAGATCGAGGCCGTCCTGCCCGAGGAGCCGGGCGCGCAGGCCCGCTTCGGCCTGGCCACCTACCCGTTCGAGGCCGCGGCGCGGGGCTTCGCCCACATGCCCCGGCTGCGCGCCGCGATCCGGGCACGCCAGAAGCTCCGCGTGCGCATGTCCGGCGGCGGCGGCGCGCGTGTCGTCCGTCCGCTCAAGGTCGACTACTGGGGGCGCGTCTGGTCGGCCGTGGTCTGGGACGAGGCGGCGGCGGATTTCGCCACCCTCCGCCTGGACCGCATCGAGGACCTCGTGACGATCCCCTCGCTTTTCGTGGACGAGCCGGGCAAACGCCTTTCCGATTTCGAGGCCAGGCCCTGACCGGCCGGAAGGACACCGGACTTCTTCTTGGCCGAAATACTCCGGGGGAGTCGCGCGGAACGCGCGACGGGGGCAGCGCCCCCGGACCACGCGGCGGCCCGCGCGCGGCGGAAAATCAGTCGCGCGCGGGAAAGACGAAGCAGCGGTCGCGGCGCACGGTCAGCCAAAGCGCGCGGCCGGGCCTCGGCAGGAAGACATTGGGCACGGTCGCCTTCAGCACGGATCCGTCATGATCCATGCGGAACTCCACGAGGCTTTCGTTGCCCAGAAAGCGCGCGCGTTCGACCACGCCGCGCGCGGCGACCCCGTCCCGCGCGGTGGGCTGCGGCCCGTGCCCGCCGCGATCGAAGTCGATGCCCACATGCTGCGGGCGGAAGACGATGTCCACCTCCGCCCCGTCGGGCACGCCCGGGGCCAGGAACTGGCCGAAGGGGGTGTCGGTCAGCGCCCCGCGCACCGTGCCACGGATCACGTTGACATCGGAGAAGAAGGCCACCGCCGCCTTATCGAGGGGTGCATTGTAGATGTTGTAGGGCGCGCCCATCTGCACGATCCGCCCGTCCCGCATCAGCGCGATCTCGTCGGCCATGCGCATCGCCTCCTGCGGCTCATGGGTCACCAGCAGGACGGCCGTGTCCTCTTCCTTGAGAATCGACAGCGTCTCGTCGCGGATCCCGTCCCGCAGCCGGTTGTCGAGGCCCGAGAAGGGCTCGTCCATCAGCATGATCGACGGGCGCGGGGCGAGCGCGCGGGCCAGCGCCACGCGCTGCTGCTCGCCACCCGAAAGCGCGTGCGGGAAGGCGTCGATGTAATGCGACAGCCCCACCCGGGCGAGAAGTTCCTCGACCCGCGCGCGGCGCGCCTCGCGCGGTGCGCGCAGGCCGAAGGCGACGTTGTCGGCCACCGAGAGATGCGGGAAAAGCGCGAAGTCCTGGAACATCAGCCCGATCGAGCGCCGCTCCGGCGGCACGCGGTAGACCGTGTCGCAGATCAGCTCCCCGTCGACCCGGATCTCGCCCTCGTCCTGCATCTCCACGCCCGCGATCATCCGCAGCGTGGTCGACTTGCCGCAGCCCGACGGGCCGAGCAGGCAGGTCACCTGCCCCGGCCGGATCGCCAGCGACACGTCGTCCACGACGACACGGCCGCCGAAGCGGCGGGTAAGGTGGCGGACCTCCAGCCTCGGTGCCGGCGCGGCCACGGCCGACTTTTCCCGATCAATTTGCTCGGACATGCGGGCGAGATAGCAACCCCGCCCCGCCCGCGCAAGCGGCCGGGGCGCGAGGGCGCGGCTCAGATGGTGAAGTTCGTCCCGCCGCCATCGAGAAGGATGTTCTGCCCGACGATGAAGCCCGCGTGCTGCGAGCAGAGAAACGCGCAGGCCGCGCCGAACTCTTCCTTCGTGCCGTAGCGGCCGGCGGGGATCGTCGCCTCGCGCCGGCGGCGCGCCTCCTCGAGCGTGATATCCTCCTTGCCGGCGACGCCGGTATCGAGCGCGACCGCGCGGTCGGTGGCGTGGATGCCGGGCAGAAGGTTGTTGATCGTGACGCCCGCGCCGGCCACCTGCCGCGCCGTGCCGGCGACATAGCCCGTCAGCCCCGTGCGCGCCGCGTTCGACAGGCCCAGCACCGGGATCGGCGCCTTGACGGATTGCGAGGTGATGTTGACGACCCGGCCCCAGCCGCGCTCCATCATCCCCGGAACCAGGGCCTTGATGAGCGCGATGGGCGTCAGCATGTTCGCGTCGAGGGCGCGGATGAAATCGTCCCGCTCCCAGTCCGTCCACATCCCCGGCGGCGGCCCGCCCGCATTGGTCACCAGGATGTCGACCTGCGCGCCCGCAGCGTCGAGCACCTTCGACCGGCCCTCTTCGGTGGTGATGTCGGCGGCCACGGCCGTGACCTCCACGCCGTGGGCGGCGCGGATCGCGGCGGCGGTCTCTTCCAGCGCCTCCGCGCCACGGGCGTTGATCACCAGGCTCGCCCCCGCTTCGGCGAGCGCCTCGGCGCAGCCGCGCCCCAATCCCTTGCTCGCCGCGCAGACCAGCGCGCGCTTTCCCGAAATCCCCAGATCCATGTGCCCCTCCCTTTTGCGTTGGTGGCAATTATCACCGGCGCGCGGGGCATGCCAGCAAATCGCCCGCGCCCCGGCCCTGCCGCGCCACATTCCATGATCACGCTGATGGCAGTAGGCTGGGGCGAACGCCAGCCCCTGCACCCCCGGATCTCATGCCGACCGAACGACCCGTCATCAATCTGGCAGTCCACCGCGCGGAAGATTTTCGCGCGACCGAGGGCGCGCGGCGCGGCGACCCGCTGGAACACGCCGACGCGCTGGCGCCGGACGACGTCTACGAACTCGCGACGGACGCCCGGGCGCTCAGGCTCGCGCTGGAGATAGGCGCGGGCGAGAGCCTCGTCGTCGCCCCCGACAGCCCGCTCGGCACCCCCGGCGCGACGGTCTTCCTCGACAGTTGCCTCACCTTCATGGACAGCGCCGGGCAGGTGCTGGAGGTCCTTGTGCTGGTGGAAACGGATCGCGCGGGCACCGTGCGCGCGGTTCATGCTCACCCGCTCGACCGGGTGGCGCCGCGCACGTCCTACACCCTCGTGAACGTCGATCCCGGCGGCGCGCGCCGGCGTTTCGCCGAACTCGGCTGCGTCTCCTTCTCGCGGGGGACGCGGATCACCCTGCCCTCCGGAGAGCAGCGCCCGATAGAGACGCTGGCGCCGGGCGACCGGCTGCTGACGCGGGACGACGGTGCGCAGGAAATCCGCTGGATCGGACGCAGCACGGTGCGCGCTGCGGGCGCCTTCGCGCCCATCGTCATCGCGGCAGGTGCGCTCCACAACACCGGGGAGCTCGTGGTCAGCCCCGATCACCGGCTCTTCGTCTACCAGCGCAAGGATGCGCTCGGCGCCGGCCGGCCCGAGGTGCTGGTGCGCGCCAGGCATCTCGTGAACGGCACCACCGTGCGGCGCCGGGCGGGCGGGTTCGTGGAGTATTTCCAGCTGCTGCTCGACTGCCACCAGATCATCTACGCCGAGGGCATCGCGGCCGAATCGATGCTGCTGGATGCGCGCAACCGGCCCCTGCTGCCTGCGCCGCTCGACCGCGCGCTGGCGAACCGGCTGCCGGGCCACGGCGACGGGGCGCTTCGCGGCCTCGAAGTGCGCGAGACGCTGCTGCGCCGGCCCGACGCGGCCGAGCTTCTGCGCCGCGCCTCGGCACGCTAGCGGCGCGACACGAGGGAAAGAGAAGGCGGCCCGGGGCGCCGGCGGGCCGCGATTGCGCGCGCCCCGCCGCTCCCCTATATGCGCGGCCATGCTGGACACTCTGCCGAACCGCCCCGACCTGCCGCCCGAGATCGCCCGCAGGCGCACCTTCGCCATCATCTCGCATCCCGATGCGGGCAAGACGACGCTGACCGAGAAGTTCCTGCTTTTCGGCGGCGCGATCCAGATGGCGGGCCAGGTGCGCGCCAAGGGCGAGGCGCGGCGCACGCGCTCGGACTTCATGGCGATGGAAAAGGACCGCGGCATCTCCGTCTCGGCCTCGGCGATGTCCTTCGATTACCGGGACTTCCGCTTCAATCTCGTGGACACGCCCGGCCACTCCGACTTTTCCGAAGACACCTATCGCACGCTCACCGCCGTCGACGCGGCGGTGATGGTGATCGACGGGGCGAAGGGCGTGGAAAGCCAGACGCGCAAGCTCTTCGAGGTCTGCCGCCTGCGCGACCTGCCGATCCTGACCTTCTGCAACAAGATGGACCGCGAAAGCCGCGACACCTTCGACATCGTCGACGAGATCCAGGAAAACCTCGCGATCGACGTGACACCCGCCTCCTGGCCCATCGGCATGGGGCAGGATTTCCTCGGCTGCTACGACCTGCTGCGCGACCGGCTCGAACTGATGGACCGCGCCGATAGGAACCGCGTGGCCGAGACGGTCGAGATCGAGGGCCTCGACGATCCGCGCATGGCCGATCACGTGCCGCCGCAGCTCCTGGCGAAACTCCGCGAGGAGGTCGAGATGGCGCGCGCCCTCTTGCCCGCCCTCGATCCGAAGGCGGTGCGCGAGGGGCACATGACGCCGATCTGGTTCGGCTCGGCGATCAATTCCTTCGGGGTGAAGGAACTCATGGACGGGATCGGCCGCTACGCGCCCGAACCGCAGGTCCAGCGCGCGGAGCCACGGCAGATTTCCCCTGAAGAAACAAGCGTCTCTGGCTTTGTCTTCAAGGTTCAGGCGAACATGGACCCCAAGCACCGCGACCGCGTCGCCTTTGTCCGCCTGGCGTCGGGACACTTCAAGCGCGGCATGAAACTCACTCATGTCCGAACGAAAAAACCGATCACCGTCTCCGCGCCGGTGCTCTTTCTCGCGGCCGACCGCGAACTGGCCGAAGAAGCCTGGGCGGGCGACATCATCGGCATCCCGAACCACGGCCAGCTCCGCATCGGCGACACGCTGACCGAGGGCGAGGCGGTTCGCGTGACCGGCATCCCCTCCTTCGCGCCGGAGCTTCTGCAATCCGCGCGGGCGGGCGACCCGATGAAGGCCAAGCACCTCGAAAAGGCGCTCATGCAGTTCGCGGAGGAAGGCGCGGCCAAGGTCTTCAAGCCCGCCATCGGCTCGGGCTTCATCGTGGGTGTGGTGGGCGCGCTCCAGTTCGACGTGCTGGCCAGCCGGATCGAACTTGAATACGGCCTGCCGGTCCGATTCGAGCCCTCGCAGTTCACCTCGGCCCGCTGGGTCGCCGGAGAGAAGCAGGCGATGGACCGCTTCGTGACCGCCAACAAGCAGCATATCGCGCATGACAATGACGGCGACACGGTCTACCTGACCCGCCTGCAATGGGACATCGACCGGATCGAGCGCGACTATCCCGAGCTCCGGCTTACCGACACCAAGGAAATGCAGGTGTGACATGTCGGAACCGGGTGCGGCCGGTCCGCTCGGAAATCCGCCACGCGTCCGAGGCGGACGCGCTGCCCGATGGCGCCTTCATCCTCGAAAATGGCGCGGCGTGGCGTGTGACGGGCGGCCACCTGCTGCGTCCCCGGCCCCGCGGCCGCGTCACGGTGCCGAGCCCGCGCGCGACGCGCGCGAGCTGCCGAGCGGGCCTGCACGCAAGCGCTGGGGCTTGAGCCCGTTCGCCCCCGGCCGCAGTCTCTGCCCATGACCGCCCGATCCCGCCGAAAGGACCCCGCGCCATGACCGCCCCGCGCTGGGGCGTGACCGCCACCGTGAAGGCGCCGCCGCGGGCGGTGCTGGGTTTCGCGGCGCACCATCTCGACCTCGGCGCGCACCGCGTCTTCGTCTACCTCGACGCCGAGGCGCCCGAGACAGAGGCTCGGCTCGCCGCGCATCCGAAGCTCCGGGTCTTCCGGACGGACGACGACTGGTGGCAAAAACGGGGCGGCCGGCCCGCCAAGCACCAGGAACGCCAGACGCGCAACCTGCGCCACGCGCTCGACCGGCGCGCGGAGGTCGACTGGCTCGCCCATATCGACGTGGACGAGTTCCTTTGGCCGCGCGAGAACTCGGTGGCGGAGGAGTTGGCCGCCCTTCCCGACGACTGCCTTTGCGCCCGCACGCGCCCCTTAGAGGCGCTCGCCGAGCCATCGGGCGGCCCGCCCGTGCATTTCAAGGCGTTCCACCTCGACCGCACCCGGCGGCAGCAGGCCGCGGCGCGGGTCTTTCCGACTTGGGGCCGCGATCTGCCGGGCGGTTTCCTGAGCCACGTGGCGGGCAAGCTCTTTCTGCGCACGGGACACGGGCTTCGCGCGCGCATCCACAACGCCTGGCTCGGCGAGGAGCAGAACCCCGGCGAGCGCCCCCTGCCCTGCATCGAGCTCTGCCACCTGCACGCTCCGGACTGGGAGACGTGGATCGGGCAGTATCGCTACCGGCTGAAGGCCGGGGCCTACCGGGCGGAGCTGACGCCGCAGGCCGGGCCGGGCAGCCGGAATCTGACCGTCCACGCGCTCTTGTCGGAGATCGAGGCGGCCGCGGGCGAGGACGGGCTTCGCGCCTTCTTCGAGGAGGTCTGCACCGCCACGCCCGAGCGTCTCGCGGCGCTCGCGCGCGAGGGACTGTTGCGGCGATGCGACCTCGACCTCGACGCCCGGATCGCGCGGCATTTGTTCTGACGGGTCTTGCCGCTGCGGCATTCCGGCCACGCGACGAACCGCGCGGCGCTTCCGCCTTGGCCGCATGGTCCTTTTGTTTTACATTTCCCAAAACATCTATTCAGGATTTCCGAATATGCGCCAGATGCCCAACGTGCACCACGCCGAAGCGATCCCCGAGGCCGCGCGCGCCGAGATCGACCGCCTGCTCGCCTCGGGCGATCTCTTCCGCTACACCGCGCCAGCCGACGCGCCGGTGGCACTTCTAGAGCGGGAGTTCGCGGCGCTGATGGGTGTGGATTACGCGCTCGCCGTCTCGTCCTGCTCGGCGGCGCTCTTCCTGTCGCTGAAGGCGCTCGACCTGCCCCGCGACGCCCGCGTGCTGATCCCCGGCTTCACCTTCGCCGCGGTGCCATCGGCGGTGGTGCATGCCGACTGCGTGCCGGTCCTGTGCGAAGTGGGCACGGACTACCGCGTCGACCTCGCCGATTTCGAGGCGAAGCTTGCCGGCGTCGAAGCGGTCATCATCAGTCACATGCGGGGGCACACCTCCGACATGGACGCGATCATGGCGCTTTGTGACGCGCGCGGCGTGCCGGTGATCGAGGACGCGGCGCATTCGCTCGGCACCACATGGCGCGGGCGCAAGATCGGCACGCTCGGCCGGGCGGGCTGTTTCAGTTTCCAGAGCTACAAGCTCGTGAACGCGGGCGAAGGCGGCATCCTCGTCACCGACGACGCCGACCTCGTCGCGCGCGCCGTGATCATGTCGGGCGCCTACGAGCACAACTGGAAGAAGCACACCGGGCTCGAGGAGGCGTTCCGCCGCTGGCAGAACCTCCTGCCGCTTTACAACATGCGCATGTCGAACCTCTCGGCGGCGGTGATCCGCCCGCAACTGCGCGAGATCCCGCGCCGGGTGCGCGACGGGCGCGCGAACCACGATCTTGTCGCGGCGATGCTGAACGCATCGCCTTCGATGACGGTTCCCGCGGCCCTCGACGGCGAGCTGCGCGCACCCGATTCGATCCAGTTCAATCTGGAGGGCCTGGACGAGGCGCAGACCCGCGCCTTCGCCACAGAGGCGGGCGCGCGCGGCGTGAAGGTTCAGGTCTTCGGACTTTCCGACGACAACGCCCGCGCCTTCTGGAACTGGCGGTTCCTGCCCGAGATGCCGGAACTTCCCGCAACGCGCACCATGCTGATGCGCGCCTGCGACGTGCGGCTGCCCGCACGGCTGTCGCGGGAGGAGTGCGTCGCGATCGCCGAGGCACTGGTCGAGGCGGCAGAGGCGGTATGCGCACCGCCGCGCGCCTACGGAACCTGAGGCGTCACTCGCCCAGCTTGTCGAGCTTCGCCTGAAGCGTCGCGAGCTGCCGCTTGATCTCGTCCAGATCCTCGGAGCCTTGGCCGTTGTCGTCGTCCTCGCGGCCCGGGCCGGACCAGTTGGCACCCATGCCGCCGGTCATCGCCTTCAGGAACGCCTCCTGCTGCGCGCGCATGGCATCGTAGCCCGGCATCGCCGACATGGGGTTTATCTTCTCCATGTTCTCCATCACCTTCGTCTGTCCGTCGCGGAGCATCTCGAAGGACATGGCGAGGAATTGCGGCACCATGGAGTGCGCGGACGTGGTGTAGCTCCGGACGAGGTCGGTCAGCACGTTGATGGGCAGCACGCTTTCGCCCTTCGACTCGTGCTCGGCCACGATCTGGAGAAGATACTGCCGGGTCAGGTCGTCACCGGATTTCAGGTCGACGATCTTGACCTCGCGTCCTGCGCGGATGAAGCCCGCGATATCCTCCAGCGTGACGTAGTCGCTGGTTTCGGTGTTGTAGAGCCGGCGGCTGGCGTAGCGCTTGATCAGGAGCGGCTTTTCGGTATCTGCCACGGGCTCTCCTCCCCGGATGTGAACGAGAGGAAGCCTAGAATGCCACGGATCAAATGAAAAGGGCGGGCACGGCTCTCGCCGCGCCCGCCCCGATGCGTGCCGGGCGCCGGTGGCGCCCCCGCGATCACTTCGACGCGGCGGTGCCGGCCTTCTTGGCGGCGGACGTCATGTCGTTGGTGGCCTTCTTCATGGCCGCGCTCGCGTCCTCGGTCATGTCCTTGCCGGCCGCCATCATCAGTTCGACGGTGTCCATCTGGACCTTCTTCGCGATCTCGGCGAAGGCAGCCATGTGCTCTGCGGCCACTTCGGCCTGTGCCGACGCGAAGTCGGTCATCGCCTTGGCGTAGTCCGCGGGCTCGGCTTTCGCCTTCGTCATCTCGCCCATCTTGGAGATGGTGTCCTTCGTCCACTTCGCCGAAAGCTCCGACGATTTCTCGGCGGCCTCGAGCGCGACGCCGGCCAGCTTCTCGTTGAGCGAGGCGGTCGTCTTGAAGGCGTCTTCCATGGCGGAATTGTCCACCGGGAACGCGCCCATCATGTCTTTCATCATCTGGGTGAAATCGGTCGTCTGGGTCTTTGCGGTTGCCATGATGCTATCCTCTTGTGCCTTGGTGGAACGGGACTTTCCCCGTGCTCTCCAACTGCGACGAATATGCATGCTGCACCGCAGCATTTCAAGCCTTTTCGCTGCGGCGCAGCAAAAACTTCCCTAGCGGCAGGAATGTCAGTCGGTTGGCGGCGCCACGACATAGGTTCCGGGGGCCTCGGCCAGCGGCGGATGCTGCGAATCGCCCGGCTCGCGGGCGGGCACCCACTTGCCGGACCGTCGGGCGAGCCAGCTGTCCCAGCGCGGCCACCAGGAGCCTTCGTGAAACTCCGCCTCGGCCCGCCAGTTCTCGTGATCCAGCCGGAGGTCGTCGTGGGTATAGTGGCCGTACTTCTTCTTGCTCGGCGGGTTCACGATGCCCGCGATATGCCCCGACTGCGACAGGATGAAGATTCTCGACCTGCTCGAGGTCTGCTGAAATCCGCGGTAGCAGTCCTTCCATTGCGCGATGTGATCGGACTCGCAGGAGACGGCGCAGAACGGCACGTCCACGTCGCGCAGGCGCAGCGTCTCTCCCATCAGCTCGTAGCCGTCCTCGGCGAAGTCGTTGGCCTGGCAGAGCCTGCGAAGATACTGGATCGCCATCTTCGCGGGCAGGTTGGCCCCGTCGCCGTTCCAGTAGAGCAGGTCGAAGGCGGGCGGCGTCTCTCCCATCATGTAGTAGCGGACGGCGGGCCCGAAGACGAGGTCGCGCGAGCGCAGGAAGGAAAAGGTCCGACCCATGATCTTGCTCGACAGCACGCCCTTTTCCGTCGCCTCCTCCTCGATCGCGTCCACGAAATCGTCCTGCAGGAAGGGCGTGAATTCGCCCTGGTCCGAAAAATCGGTGAGCGCGGTCAGGAAGGTGGCCGACCGGACCGACTTGTCGCCCCGCTTCTTCATCAGCGAAAGCGTCAGCGCCAGCGTGGTTCCCGCGATGCAGTAGCCGACCACGTTGAGACGCTCCTGGCCCGTGATCGCCTTCACCTCGCGCATGGCGGCCAAGAACCCGTCCTCGATGTAATCCTCCATCCCGACATCGGCATAGGACGGACCGGGGTTGATCCAGCTCACCATGAAAAGGGTGTAGCCCTGCTCCGTCACCCATTTTACGAAGCTGTTCTGCGCCTTCAGGTCGAGGATGTAGAACTTGTTGATCCAGGGCGGAAAGACGACGAGCGGCGTCTCGCGCACCTTCTCGGTGGCGGGCGCATACTGGATCAGCTCGAACATGTGGTTGCGATAGACCACCTTGCCCGGCGTCGTGGCGAGGTTGCCGCCAACCTCGAAGGCGTCCTCGTCCACCAGGCGGACGACGAGCTCGCCCTCGTTCGCCTCGAGGTCGGAGACGAGATTCTCGAGCCCCTTCACGAGGCTCTCGCCCTCCGTTTCCAGGGCCTTTTCAAGCGCGTCGGGGTTCGTGCCGAGATAGTTGGTGGGCGAGAGCATGTCGACGATCTGGTCGGAGAAATACCTCAGGCGGCGCTTTTCCGTCTCGTCGAGATCGTCGATCTTCTCCACCGCCTCGCGCATCGCCTCGGCGTAGATGAGATATTGCTGCTTGATGAAGTTGAAGTAGGGGTGCGTCTTCCACAGAGGGTTGGAAAAGCGCGGATCGTCCGGCGTGGTATCCTCCGGCGGTGCGAGCTGGCCGCGCGCGAACTGCTGCTGCGCCTCGATGAAATGGACGAGCGACTTGCTCCAGTAGGTGATCTGGTGCTCGAGCAGCTTGGCGGGGTTGTGCATCCACTCGGACCAGTAGGCTGTCGCGGCGTTGGTGTAGAGCTCTTGATTCGGGCCCTGCAGCCCGGGATGCGCCGGCGCGCGCCGCGACAGCGCCGCGATCAGACGCTGCGACAGTTCCTCGATCTTGCGGATATTGTCCTGAAGCGCGGGCGCGGTCTCGGGCGCATTTTCCTCGTCAGTTGTCATGTTAAGGATTTCCACCTATCGTCGCTGCCACGCAGCGAAGGTCGCCGACTGCGGGGCCCGGCAACACCCGCGCCCGAGAGGCAGGTAAAGGAGAAGCATGAATGCGATACATGGCGACATATGACTTTATGGAATCGGTGCGTAACACAAACCAATGGCTCGGGGCGACTGCCAAAGCCATGGCGTCCTACCCCATGTTCGCGCTGACGCCGAATCCGATGATGCAGTGGATGGCCGCCTGGGGCGAGGTGACCGAACGCAGCTTCGAGCGGATGGTCGCCAAGCCCGATTGGGGGATCCGCACCTTCACCTGCGAGGACGGGCGCGACCACCTCGTGCGCGTCGACACGGTGGTCGAAAAGCCCTTCGGCGACCTGATCCACTTTCACGTGCTCGGCCGGCCCGAGCAGCCGCGCAAGATCCTGCTGATCGCGCCGATGTCGGGCCACTACGCCACGCTGCTGCGCTCCACGGTCAAGAGCCTCCTCGTCAATTGCGAGGTCTATATCACCGACTGGCACAACGCCCGCGACATCCCGGTGAGCTGCGGCAAGTTCGATGTGGAGGATTATACGCTCTACGTCGCCGATTTCCTGCGGGAGATGGGCCCCGACACTCACGTGATCGCGGTGTGCCAGCCCGCGCCGCTCGCCCTTGCCGCCACCGCGCATCTCGCCGCCGAGGACCCCGAGGCGCAGCCGCGCACCCTGACGCTGATCGGCGGGCCGATCGATCCCGACGCCACGCCGACGGAGGTCACGGATTTCGGCCGCCGCGTCACCATGGGCCAGCTCGAGGAGACGATGATCCAGCGCGTCGGCTTCAAGTACAAGGGCGTGGGCCGGATGGTCTATCCGGGGCTGCTGCAGCTCGCCTCCTTCATGTCGATGAACGCCGAACGCCACGGGCGCGCCTTCCGCGACCAGATCCTGCGCGCGGCCAGGGGCGAGGCGTCGGACCATGACGGCCACAACCGGTTCTACGACGAGTATCTCGCCGTCATGGACATGCCCGCGGAATTCTACCTCTCCACCGTGGAACGGGTCTTCAAGAACCGCGAGATCGCCCGCAACGCGTTTACCGTGGCCGGCAAGCCGGTCGATATCGGCAAGATCACCAACGTCGCGGTCAAGACGGTGGAAGGGGCGAAGGATGACATCTCGGCCCCGGGCCAGTGTGTCGCCGCGCTCGATCTGCTGACGGGTCTGCCCGCCTCGAAAAAGGCAAGCCACGTGGAGCCCGACGCCGGCCACTACGGCATCTTCGCGGGGCGCAGCTGGCGGCACAACATCCGGCCGCTCGTTCTGGATTTCATCGATTCGAATGCCGCGGCACCGCACCCGGTGCGACGGCGGCCCCACGCGGTGGCATGAGGATTGGCGGCCTCAGGCCGCCGCCATTCCCTTTTCCCGCGCGAGCTCGCGCATCCGGGTCTGAAGCTTCTCGAAGGCGCGGACCTCGATCTGGCGGATGCGTTCGCGGCTCACGTCGTAGTGCCCCGACAGCTCCTCCAGGGTGAGGGGGTCCTCGGTCAGCCGCCGCCTGGTCAGGATGTCGCGCTCGCGCTCGTTGAGCACGTCCATCGCCTCGGCGAGCAGTTCGCGCCGAATCTCCAGCTCGTCGCGTGCCTCGTAATCCGCCGCCTGGTCGGCGCCCTCGTCCTCCAGCCAGTCCTGCCACTGCATGGTGCCCTCGCCCTCCTGGCCCACCGTGGCGTTGAGCGAGGCGTCGCCGCCCGACATGCGGCGGTTCATCGAGATCACCTCGTCCTCGGTCACGCCGAGGTCGTGGGCGATCTGCTTGACCGCCTCGGGGCGCAGGTCGCCCTCTTCCAGCGCACCGATGCGCGCCTTGGCCTTGCGCAGGTTGAAGAACAACTTCTTCTGCGCCGAGGTGGTGCCAAGCTTCACGAGACTCCAGGAGCGCAGGATGTATTCCTGGATCGAGGCCCGGATCCACCACATCGCGTAAGTCGCGAGGCGAAAGCCCTTTTCGGGGTCGAACCGCTTCACCGCCTGCATCAGGCCCACATTGGCCTCCGAGATCACTTCGGCCTGGGGCAGGCCGTAGCCGCGATAGCCCATGGCGATCTTCGCGGCGAGACGGAGGTGGGAGGTCACGAGCTTGTGCGCGGCCTCGGTGTCCTGATCCTCCACCCAGCGCTTGGCCAGCATGTATTCCTCTTCCGGCTCGAGCAGCGGGAATTTCCGGATCTCCTGGAGGTAACGCGTCAGTCCGCCCTCGGGCGTCGGTGCCGGCAGATTGCCGTAATTGCTCATCTCTCTGAGATCCCCTCTCGATGTGTATTTCGTTAACATTCAATCTAGGTGCCGGAAGCCGCCCGTGCAACCAATCGATATGGCGCAGTTTACACGATATCGGCGCCTTTTGCGTCGGGTGACGGGCAATATGTCGCCGTTCTCACGGATCCGTGTCGGGCCCGTCGGCGGCCCCGCGCAGTATTTCGACCAGCCGCGCCATGTCGGATGGAAGCGGCGCCTCGAAGCGCAGGCGCGCCCCCGTCACCGGATGGACAAAGCCCAGGACCCCCGCGTGAAGCGCCTGCCGGCGGAAGGTGCGAACCGCCTCGGCCGCCGCGGCGCCAAGCGCCTTGACGGAGGGCGCGCGCCGGCCGCCGTAAAGCGGATCGCCCACCAGCCCGTGCCCGGCATGCGCCATGTGCACCCGGATCTGATGCGTGCGACCCGTCTCCAGCCAGCACCGCACAAGCGCGGCGGCGGGCGGGCCGCCGAACCGTTCCGCGACCCGGAGGCGGGTGACGGCATGGCGTCCGCCATCGAACAGGACGGCCTGGCGCTGGCGGTCGGTGCGGTGCCGGCCGATCCCGGTGGCGATGCGGATCACGCCGCCCGGCTCCGTCCCGACCCCGCGCGTGCCCAGGAGCCTCGGGTCGCCCGCGTCGGGGCAGCCGTGCACCACCGCGGCATAGACGCGCTCCACATCGTGGGCGGCGAACTGCGCGGCGAGACCGTGATGGGCGCGATCGCTCTTGGCCGCGACGAGCAGCCCCGAGGTCTCCTTGTCGATGCGGTGGACCACGCCGGGGCGCCTCTCGCCGCCCACCCCCGACAGGCTGTCGCCGCAATGGGCGATGAGCGCGTTCACCAGCGTGCCGGCGGGCGAACCGGGCGCGGGGTGGACGACCATGCCGGCGGGCTTGTTCACCACGATGAGGTCGGCATCCTCGTGCACCACGTCGAGGGGAATGGCCTCCGCTCCGATCGGGCTTTCGACGGCATCCTCGACGGTGATCTCAACCTCGGCCCCCGCATTCACCGCGGCCTTCGGATCCCGCGCGGTTGCACCGTCCACCCGCACCGCGCCTTCGGACAGGAGCCGGGCAAGCCGGGTGCGCGACAGGGACGCCTCGGCTGGCGCATCCCGCGCCAGCGCCTTATCAAGGCGCTGCGGCGGATCGGGCGCGATCCGGAAGCGGAGGATGCGAGCGGCCATGGACGAATCCCCAGAGACGGAACCGGCACAGGTCAGGGCCCTGCGGCGGCTGGTGACGGCGCTGACCCTCACCATGATCGCGGGCGTTGTAGTGGTCGCCACGGCGCTTGTCATCCGCCTGGGCGCCACGGCCCCCGCGCTGCCCGACAGCATCGCGCTTCCGGGCGGGGCGCGTGCGGTGGCCTTCACGCAGGGACCGGACTGGTACGCCGTGACGACCGACGACGACCGGATCCTGATCTTCGACCGCGCCACGGGCGAACTGCGCCAGGAGATCGCGGTCGAATGATGGCCTTGGGAAGGTCTTGGCCGCGTGTGCCGGACGATGGTACCGCCTCCCCGGCTCGAACGGGGGACCTCTGGATCCACAATCCAGCGCTCTAACCAACTGAGCTAAGGCGGCACCGTGCGCGCGATCTAACGCCTGCCCCTGGCGAATGCAAGCGCTCAGAGATAGTGGTCGCGGCGCTTTTCCCCGCGGTCGCGGCCGGGCGTCCGCATCGCCCGTCCGCGGATAGGGGGGCGCCGCGGCGGGGCGGACGGGCGCAGGCGGGCCGGGCGGTTTCGCGCGGCGCGCGGGCCGGCGAAGCGTGCGAAACCGCGCCCTGCCCCGAAGGGACGGATGCAGGCACGGCACGAACCCAGTGCCCACAAGCAGGGGCCCCCTGGCCCCCGCTTGCACGGCCCGTCGAAACCGGCTAGCAGCATCGCCCATCCGCGCGAGGGCGATCCAATGGGCATCAACGACGAACGCGACATCGAGGCCAACCTCCAGATCGGGCCCACCGACACCGGACTCGTGCGCCTTTATGTCTCCGCCGAGGGCGGCATCGAGATCCCGATGGATTTCGAACCGGAGGAGGCGGAGGAGATCGCGGAAGAAATCCGCGCCGCCGCGGGGGCCGCACGGGCGCTCGGCAAGAAAAGGAAGAAGCCCGGCCCGAAAGGCTAGGGCATGAGACGCGCGGCCGGGTCGCGCATCGTCTGCAGGCGAAGCGCCGCCTGCCGGGCGAAACGCCGGGTCAGCGCGCTGCGCCGCGCGCCGGCCAGCCGGGTTTCGGGCCCCATCCGCACCACCTCCGCATCGTAGGCGTCCGCAAGGATAAGGCCGCATTCGCCGGGCAGGATGTCCGCGGGAAATGCCGCGTCCACAGCCCAGAAGAACCGGTCGCCCCAGCCGAGGTAATTCTGCCATTTGCGGTCGGAGGCGTAATCGGCGCGGGACGACTTGCACTCCACCACCCAGAATTCGCCCCCGGGTCCCAGCGCCAGCACGTCCAGGCGCAGCCCGCGTTCCGGCACGAACTCCTCGATGCAGGCGAACCCCATCCCAGCGAGGTGCCGCGCGACGCCGCGCGCCAGAAGCTGGCCCGGAGCGAGCGCGGTGCTGTCGGAACCTTCCGGCATGGGCCGAATATGAACATATCAAGAACGCGCCGCAACCCCGACGATCCGCACCGCAGGAGTGTCGCCGCGGCGCGACACTGCTATAAGGGGGCGTCCCCCGCCCCGGAGTGCCGAAGATGAGCCCGACCGAGCCCAGACCCGCCGACCTGCGCGCCGCGCGAGATCTAGAGAGCCATGTGAGCTGGCTCGACAGCTTCACCGGCACCGCGCTCGGCGTGCTCGCCGTGGCCTCGGGGATCTACACCTATCTCGGCGTGTCCTCGCTGCTCGACGACAGCGGCGCCATGTCGGCCTTCGCGGCGATCGCCTATTCGGTGGCGGTGTCCGTGGGGATATTCGTCTTCTGGTCCTACATGCTGCGCCTCTTTCCCGCCATGCGCTCGGCCCGCGCGCGAGCGGGCCTGATGGGGGCGATGGGGCTCGGCAGCCTCGCCATCGTCGCGATGTCGAGCTGGCTCAACGCCGCGGCGCTTGCCGGCTCGGCGGCGGTGGAGCAGCATCTCGCCAACACGGTGCAGGACTACCAGCAGACGCTGGAGCGCGCGCACGAGATCGCCGTCTCGGCGCAGGCGCTCGAACAGGACGTGGCGCGGGTGCGCCAGAGCTTCGAGGACCTCTCGGCGCAGGAGGCCGAGGGCGGGCTTTCGGGACTCGCCGGGCGCGGGTCGGTCTATTCGCTGCTGCGCCAGAAGGCCACGGAGCTTGCCGCGCTCGAGGCGCAGATCGCCGCGCAGGCCCCGCAGGTCGCGGCCGCCTTCGACGAGGGCAACGCGATCCTGAGCCGGATGCGCGCGCTGACGGTGGAACCCGGACCGGTCGAGACGCGCTCGGTCGAGTTCTCCGAGCAGGCGGTGCGCCTGGCCGGAATCGTCACGGAGCTCCGGCAGCTTTCCGTCGCGCCGCTGGTGCAGCGCGCGGCGCAGGATCTCGCGGCCTCGGCGGTGCTGCCGGAGCTCGACGGGCGCACCGCGGCGAACCGCGGCGACCAGCTGGCCACGATCGAGGCCGTTCTCGAGGTCGTCGCGCAACGCGCCGCCACGCTCGAAGCGGCGGCCGCCGCGGTGATCGCCATACCGCCCCCGCCCGAGACGCGTTACACGCCGGTCTCGGCGGCGGACGCGGTGATCCTTTACGCGTCGAGCTTCGTGCCCTCCTGGGCAGGCGCCATCGCCATCGACCTGCTGCCCGGCGTGCTTGTCCTCATCCTGGCGATCACGCAGGGGGCGATCCGCGCCAGCCGCGAGGGCGCGGGCACCGCCGACACGCTGACGCTGGCGGAACTGCGCGCGGCGCTTGCCGCGCTGCGCGAGGTGGAGATCGCCTCGGACAGGCTGCCCCAGCACAGCGAGCCGCCGCACGCTCCCGGCGAGGAGGCCCCGCGCGTCACGCCGGTGCCGCGCCGCGGATGAGCGCGGAGCCCCCCGAATCCGGTCACGGCGACAGCGCGCGGACGATACGCCGGGCGCTTGCCGGGGTTCTGGCCTTCCAGCTGGGCCTGGCCGCGCTGCTCTTTCTTGGCGATGTCGGCCGCGGATTCAGCCTGCCCTCGACCGGCCCGGCGGCGCCGGGGCTGGATCAACCCGCCCGGCCCGGCGACCAGACCCGTCGTTTCGCGCCCACGGACCGTCCCGCCCGGCCCGATAGCGCGCCGATGCCCGTGCGCCTGCAGCTCGAGCGGGACGGCGATGACGCGGCGACGCTCCGCGGAGAGATCGCGGCCGGCGACGCCGACCTCCTTGCCCGGAGGATCGCCAGCATGGACCCGACGCCCGGGATCCTGCGACTCGACAGCCCGGGCGGGTCGGTGAGCGACGCGCTCGCCATCGGGCGGATGATCCGGCGCCTCGGCATCGCGACCGAGGTCGGCGCGCAGGCGATCTGCCTTTCCGCCTGCCCCTATCTTCTGGCGGCGGGATCCACGCGGCGCGCGCATCCCGCCGCGCTGGTGGGCGTGCACCAGCACTACTTCGGCGAGAACACGCTGCTTCCCGCCTTCAT
Organism: Rhodosalinus sp. K401; assembly: GCF_041365735.1. Lineage (NCBI taxonomy): Bacteria > Pseudomonadati > Pseudomonadota > Alphaproteobacteria > Rhodobacterales > Paracoccaceae > Rhodosalinus > Rhodosalinus sp. K401. Next base: position 297,865 of record NZ_JBGFSI010000001.1, read on the forward strand.
CGCGGTGGAGGACATCCAGCACGGCCAAGGCGAGGTCATGGCGTATCTGAGCGCGATGGGCGTGGATCTGGCGGTGATGCAACCCGCGCTGCTGACGCCGCCCGACGAGATCTACCTGCTCACCCCCGAGGAGTTGCAGAGCTATCGTCTGGTCACCTCGCCCTGGAACGGGTGAACGCCCCTTGTCTCGCCCCCGGCGCACCACTACTTCTTCTCGCGGCGGGTGCTGCCCTTCTCGTGAACGGTGACATTCCGGTGGCCTATAACACTTCCGAGGGAGCTGGCTCTGTCCGGGCCCTGGTCCGGTTACCTGGCGCCCACCTGTTCACGCAGGTCCTCGGGAATGACAGAACCACACGGTTGCGAGCGGGCCCGCCACATTTCCCGTCCGGCGACATCCGCGCACGACGAAAAAAAGGGCCGTGCTCTGAAGCACGACCCTCTCACCGATCGGTGATGTACACGGCGGTCAGCGCTGGCGCCTACCCTCGTCCGCACGCACCGGGATGGTCGCGTAATCCAGACTGGCGCGTTCGGGCGCGCTGCCGCCGCCGCGCGGCGTATCGTCGGGCTCGGCCATGCGCATCACGGAGATGCCGAACTGGACGCCCGAGAACACGATCCCGTTGAAGACCCACAACAGCAGTACCGCGAGCGGGCCCGCAGGATCATGCGTCACCAAGTGCCAGAGATTGGCGACGTTGAACCACAGGAGCATCGCGACGAATGCGGCCGCGACCACGAAGCCGATGGCCGTCTGGGTAATGTAGAGCCGGATGAGATTGGGCATGTCGCTCTCCTTGCCTTGCACCATCCAATGTAGCCACGTCTGGGGCGAGGAAAACCCCCCGTCGCCGCATCGGCGTCAGAACGCCTCCGGCCGGGCCTCGCGCGCCATGTGGTCGAGAACCGCGTTGACGAAACCGGCCTCCTTGCCCTCGGGAAAGAAGGCACGCGCCAGTTCGACGTATTCCACGATGACGACCCTGGGCGGAGTGTCGGTCGCGACAAGCTCGGCTCCGGCCGCACGAAAGAGCGCGCGCAGCGTGGGATCGATGCGGGCGATCGGCCATTTGGCCACGAGCGCGCGGTCGGTCATCTGGTCGATCCGCGCCTGCCAGTTCACCGCCTGCTCGACCACGGCGCGGAAATGATCGGGATCGCCTTCCATCATCTCGTCGCCGTCGTAGACGGCGCCGAAGCGATGATCGAGGAATTCCCGGATCACCGATTCGGTGCCCTGCCCCGAGGCTTCCATCTGGAAAAGCGCCTGCACCGCATGAAGGCGGGCGGTCGTTCTCATCTGGCGGGCCGTGGGGGCCCTGGGGGCGGTATCTGCGGTCATGCCGTGGAGGAGCCTTCGCTGTCCTGACCGGCGATGCGGAATTCCTCGGAGGCGGGGCGAAAGCCCACCCCCTTGCGCCGGCCGCCCCAGTTACGGGCGAGGGCGATCAGATGCAAGGCCGCCGCGGCGGCGCCGCCGCCCTTGTTCTGTCCCTCCGCATCGGCGCGGACCTCGGCCTGCGCGCGGGTCTCGACGGTCAGGATCCCGTTGCCGATGCAGGCGCCCTGAAGCCCGAGCAGCATGAGCCCGCGGGAGCTGTCGTTGCATACCGTATCGTAATGGCTCGTCTCGCCCCGGATCACGCAGCCCAGCGCGACGTAGCCGTCGAAATTCGACAACCGTTCGGCCATGGCGATGGCGGGCGGGATCTCGAGCGCGCCCGGCACCTCGATCAGGTCATGCGCGGCGCCCACGGCCTCGAGCTCCGCGCGCGCGCCGGAAATCAGCCCGTCGGCGATGTCGCGGTAGTAGGGCGCGACGACGAGCAGCAGCTTCACCGGGCGCTCGAACGTCGCGCGCGGCAGGGTATAATGCGTCTCCTGGCCTGCCATCAGCCCTGCCCCCCGATCGCCCGCGTGCCGACGATCTCGAGCCCGTAGGCCTCGAGCCCCACAACCCGGGGCGTGGGCGAATTGGTCAGAAGCTCCAGCTTCGACAGGCCGAGCGAGGACAGGATCTGCGCGCCCAGCCCGTATTGTCGGAGCGTCCGCGGAGAGACGCCGTCCTGCGGCGTCATCTTCATCTCGGTGTCGCGCAGCAGCACCACGACGCCCCGGCCCTCGCGCGCGACGAGATCCATGGCGCGGCCGAACTCGCCCACCCGGCCCTCAGGGCCCGCGCCCACCACGTCGAGCATCGGGTCGAGCGCGTGCATCCGCACCAGCACCGGCGCGTCGCCCGACACGTCGCCCTTGGTGAGCACGATATGCTCGTCACCATGCGCCTCGTCGGTATAGACGCGCATCTGCCACTCGCCGCCGAAGACGGAGGTGATCGTGTCCTCGCGCACCACCCGCACAAGGTTGTCGTGCCGCCGCCGGTAGGCGATGAGATCGGAGATCGTGCCGATCTTGAGCCCGTGGCGCTGCGCGAACGCGATGAGCTCGGGCAGGCGCGCCATGCTGCCGTCCTCGTTCATGATCTCGCAGATCACGCCCGAGGGATTGAGCCCGGCAAGTCGCGCCACGTCGACCGCCGCCTCGGTGTGGCCCGCGCGGACCAGAACGCCGCCCTCGCGGGCGCGCAGCGGGAAGACGTGGCCCGGTGTCGCAATATCCTCGGCGCCGCGCGCCGCATCGGTCGCTACCGCGATGGTGCGCGCGCGGTCGGCCGCAGAGATGCCGGTCGTGACCCCCTCGCGCGCCTCGATGGAGACGGTGAACGCCGTCTCGTGGCGCGACGAGTTCTGCTGCGACATCAGCGACAGGCCGAGCGCATCCACCCGGTCCGGCGTCAGCGCGAGGCAGATCAGGCCCCGGCCGTGCAGCGCCATGAAGTTGATCGCGTCCGGCGTCGCCATCTGCGCGGGGATCACGAGGTCGCCCTCGTTCTCCCGGTCCTCGTGGTCGACGAGGATGAACATGCGCCCGTTGCGGGCGTCGTCGATGATCTCCTCGATCGGAGAGATCGCGTCGCCCCACGCCTGTTCGACCGGGCCGGGTCTTTCGTAAGTCATGGGCAGCCTCCGTTCCTCGGGCCGGACTTAGTGGAGCCCCGGCGCCTTGACCAGAGCCAGCGCCGGGTGCCCGCGCTCAATCGAAGATGTCCTCGAGCACGTCGAACGCCTCTTCCAGCGCCTTTCTCATGAAGCCCTTGCGCTTCTTCCGGGCCTTCCGGGACGTTTTCTTCCGCCGCGGGCGATCATCGTGCCCGTCGCGCATCCGCTCCCAGTGGGCGGGCGGCGTCACGCCGCGGGCGCCCGGGCCGCGCGACGCGGGGCGCGAGGCCGCCCGGGCCGGCTGCGCGGGGCGCCCGCCCCGCGCCTCCACGGCATCCGCGCGCAGCATCTTCAGATCGTGCAGCGGCGCGCCGCAGGCCGCGCAGGACAGTTCATGGCGGGTGTCGCCGCGCAGGACCAGCGCGGCCCGCGTTCCGCAATAGGTGCAGGTGGCGATCTTCGTGGCGTGCGGCATCGGCCTCTCCCGGCGTCACTCGGCTCGTGCTGCATATAGGGCGACCGCCGCCGCATTGGAGACGTTGAGCGATCCGAAAGGCCCCGCCGCGGGGATGCGCGCCAGCGCGTCGCATGTGTCGCGCGTGCGGGGACGCAGCCCCGGCCCCTCCGCCCCGAGCACGAGCGCGACCGGCAGGTCGCGATGCGCGGCGAGCGCCTCGCCCACCGTCACCTCGCCCCCGCCGTCGAGGCCGATCACGGCGAAGCCCATGCCGCGCAGCTCTTCGAGCGAGTCCGCGAGGTTGCGCACCCGCAGGTAGGGCTGGCGCTCCAGCGCGCCGCTCGCGGTCTTGGCCAGCGCGCCGGTCTCGGGCGCGGCATGGTGGCGCGGCGCGATCACCGCCGCCGCGCCGAACACCTCCGCCGAGCGCAGGATCGCGCCGGCGTTGTGCGGGTCGGTCACCCGGTCGAGCGCCACGATGCGCGCGGGCTGCGGCGCATCCGCGACCAGCGCGTCGAGCGGCCCCCAGTCGAGCGGTCGCACCTCGAGCGCCGCGCCCTGGTGCACCGCACCGGGATCGAGCGGGGCGGAGAATTTTCGCGCGTCGCTGATCTCGGGCGTCATGCCGCTTTGCGCCACCGCGTCTGCAAGGCGGTCGGCGGCGTTCTTCGTCAGCACGAGGCGCAGCCGCGCCCGGCGCGGGTTCCGGAGCGCGTCGCCCACAGCGTGGATCCCGAAAAGCCACAGCGTCTCCGCCGCGGCCGCGCGGCGCGCGCGCTCCTTCTCGACCACCCAGGTCGGCTTTTTCGCCACGCGTCGGACCCTCCCCTTCAAGCGGTGTCCGGCTTACGCGCCGGCGGCGCGCTTGCCAAGCCTCGACGCCGCGCGCCCGCGATTTCCGGTTGACGCCTCATGGGCCAAAGGCTATCCCGCGCCGCACGCTGGACCGGGTTCCTGCGTAAGGGCGACGCGCTGCAAGGTGCGGCAGCGGACTGTAAATCCGCCGGGGAGACCCATGCCTGGTTCGATTCCAGGGTCGCCCACCATTCCCCCAACAGGCAATTCCCAGGCGCATCGCCGGCGGCGCCGCTCATAAGAGGCGGATGCTGGCCCAGCGGTCGCCTTGCTGGTCCCGGATCTCCGCGCCGACCTCCGAGACGATCTTCATGATCGCCGTGTTGGATTGCGAGAAGAACAGATCCGCCGTCTCCACCCCCATCTCCCGCGCCGCCCGGAGCCCCGCGCGGAATAGCGTCCGGCCGAGGCCGCGGTTCTGGTAGGCGTCCTCGACCGAGAGGCCGATCTCGGCGTGGCCGTCGCCGAGGCCGTAAAGCTCCAGCACGGCGCGGACATCGCCGTCGATCTGGATGCCGAGCACGCGGTCGGGGCGCGCGCGGTGCGCCTGCCGGTCCATCCAGCTGTCGCTTGCCGCCACCCGGAACCGCAACATCCGCGACAATGCGCCGAGCCTGCGGTAGTGGCGCGACAGGGTGTCCTGCAGCGCGGCCAGAGGCCCGCGCAGCAGCGAAGGGGTTGCAGGGATGTCGGCTGCCATGATGTGTCTTGCCAGGAATTCGGAAACGTCTGCCGAGGACATCGGTTCGCGGCCCGGCCCGGACAAGCGATCGCACCGCAAGCCCGCCATGCGTCACGCTCCGTGCCGCCGCGCCGTGCCGTTGCGCCTGTGCGCCCGCCGCCTATAGTCGGGGCCGAGCTTGGAAGGGGCAGCCATGGACGGGGCGCGCGCAGCGGAACCCTTCGACATCCTTGTCGTCGTCCAGGCCGGGCGGCTGCAATACGAGGCGGTGCTGTTCGCCGCGTCACTTCGCGCGATGAGTCCCGGCTTTGCGGGGCGCCTCTTTCTGGCGGAGCCGCAGCCCGGCCCGCTCTGGTCGCGCGACCCGAGGATCTCCGACGACGCCACCCGCGCCCTGCTGCGCGAGCTCGGTGCGGAGTTCCTGCCCTTCGAAAGCCGGCATTTCGGGGATAGCTACCCCTACGGCAACAAGATCGAGGCGCTCGCCGCCCTGCCCGGCGACCGGCCCTTCGTCTTCTTCGACACCGACACGCTGGTGACGGGCGAACTCGCCGAGGTGCCCTTCGACTTCGACCGGCCGAGCGCGTCGCTGCGGCGCGAGGGCACCTGGCCCATGCTGGAACTCTACGGGCCGGGTTACACGGATATCTGGCGTTCGCTCTACGACAAGTTCGGGCTGGATTTCGAAACGTCGCTGGACCTCACCGAACCGGACGAGTTCTGGCGGCGCTATCTCTACTTCAACGCGGGCTTCTTCTATCACCGCGACGCCCACGCCTTCGGGCGGCGCTTTCTGGACTACGCGCTTGCGATCCGGGACGACCCGCCGCGCGAACTCGTCTGCCAGAGCCTCGATCCCTGGCTCGACCAGGTGGCGCTGCCACTCGTCATCCACTCCTTCGGCGGGGGGCGCCACACGCTGCCGCCGGGCTATCTCGACGGGCGGACGACCTGCCATTACCGGCTGCTGCCGCTACTCTACGCCCGCGAGGACGACCGCGTGGTGGAGGTTCTCGAACAGGTGGCCGCCCCCAATCGGATCAAGAAGGTGCTCAAGGGTCACGAGGCTGCCAAACGCCTGATCTTTCAGGGGCGAGGCCGGAAGTTACGCGCCCTTTTCGACCGCGACGCCCTGCCCCGGCGCGAGCAGGCACTGCGCAACCGGATCAAGAAGGCCGGCTACTGGATTCGCTGACGCAAGGGCGAAGGGGTTGCGCGGCGTATATACGCAGGCTAGGCAAAAACGGCACCGAAAGCCACAAGAGATCCCATGCCGAAGAAGAAGAAGGCCAAGGACGGGCAACTCGTGATCCGGATCGCAAAGGACGATCGCGACGAGTTCATCCAGCTTTGCGACGAGATGGACAGCTCCGCCGCGCGGGAAATTCGCCTTTTCATCCGCGATTTCGTCAAGCGCCACGGACAGGGCAAGGAAGGCTAGAGCGGTGCGCACCATCCTCGTGGCCAACCGCAAGGGCGGTGCCGGCAAGACGCTCCTGGCGATCACCGTCGCCGCGGCGCTGGCGGCGCGGGGCGAGAGGGTGGCGCTGGCCGACGCCGATCCGCAGAAATCGGCGTTCCGGTGGCTGAAGCGCCGGCCGGACGACGCCGCGGCCATCGCGCGGCTCGACTGGACGTCGCCCAAATCGCTCGGCAAAGCGCCCGGGAAGAAGGCCGGCTGGGTGGTGGTGGACGCGCCGGGCGGGCTCGACGGGGACGAGGCGCAGGATCTCGTGGCCCGGAGCCATCTTCTGCTGGTGCCGCTGATGCCGTCCTGGTTCGACGAGGACGCGACGAAGCGCTTCCTGCGGGATCTCCGCTCGATCAAGCGTGTCCGCAAGGGCCGCGTGGAAATCCACACCGTGGCCAACCGCGTGCGCCCGCGCGCCCGCGCCGCGAGCGAGCTTGCCGTCTTCTGCGAGGAAATCGGCCAGATGCCGCTCGCCTGGATCACCGAGCGCGCGGCCTACGGCGACCTGGCCAGCCAGGGCCTGTCGATCTTCGACCGCCGGCAGAAGCTTTACGCGCCGATGCGCGCGCAGTGGCAGCCCGTGCTCGACGCGCTGCCGGACTGACGCGCCGCAAGGAACGGGCGTTCCGCCGCCTGGGGTCCGCCGCGCGCCGCCGTTCCGGGGACCGCGAGGCGCGCGGGCCGCGCGTCCGCGGACGCCGCCACGCGTCGCACGGCCGTCCTTTCCGGCCCCGCACCCGCCGGGGACGATTGAGCGGCGCGCGGAAAGCGCCTAAACCTCGGGGCGAATTTCACAGGGAGAGTGCCAGATGACCGACGGGCCCAACTACGGCTTCGACACGCTGCAGATCCACGCGGGCAGCCGCCCAGACCCGGCGACCGGCGCCCGCCAGACCCCGATCTACCAGACCACGGCCTATGTCTTCCGCGACGCGGATCACGCCGCCGCGCTCTTCAACCTCCAGGAAGTGGGCTACATCTACTCGCGCCTCACCAACCCGACGGTCGCCGTCCTGCAGGAACGCATGGCGACGCTCGAGGGCGGCGTGGGCGCGGTCTGCTGCTCCTCGGGGCACGCGGCGCAGATCATGGCGCTCTTCCCGCTGATGGAACCGGGGCGGAACATCGTCGTCTCCACCCGTCTCTACGGCGGCTCGGTGACGCAGTTCAGCCAGACGATCAGGCGCTTCGGGTGGTCCGCCCGCTTCGTCGATTTCGACGATTACACCGCCATCGAGGCCGCGATCGACGACGACACCCGCGCGATCTTCTGCGAATCGATCGCCAACCCGGGCGGCTACATCACCGACCTCGACGAGATCGCGAAGATCGCCGACGGGGCGGGCCTGCCGCTCATCGTCGACAACACCTCGGCCACGCCATATCTCTGCCGCCCGATCGAGCACGGCGCCACGCTCGTCGTGCACTCGATGACCAAGTTCCTCACCGGCAACGGCACGGTCACGGGCGGCGTGGTGGTCGATTCGGGCCGGTTCGACTGGTCCGCCTCCGGCAAGTTCCCCTCCCTGTCCGAACCCGAGCCCGCCTATCACGGCCTGAAGTTCCACGAGACGTTCGGGCCGCTCGCCTTCACCTTTCACGGCATCGCCGTGGGGCTGCGCGACCTCGGCATGACGCTCAATCCGCAGGCAGCGCACTACACGCTCATGGGCATCGAGACGCTGTCGCTGCGGATGCGCAAGCACTGCGAGAACGCGATCGAGGTGGCGGGCTGGCTCGAGAAGCATCCCGCGGTGGCGCGTGTCACCTATGCCGGGCTGCCCTCCTCGCCCTACAACGATCGCGTGGCGCGGATCTGCCCGAGGGGCGCGGGCGGGCTTTTCACCGTGTCGCTCAAGGGCGGTTACGACGCCTGCGTGAAGCTTGTCGACGGGCTCGAGATCTTCAGCCACGTCGCCAACCTCGGCGACACGCGCTCGCTCGTCATCCATTCGGCCTCGACCACCCACCGCCAGCTGACCCCGGAAGAGCAGGTCGCGGCCGGGGCGGGGCCGGACGTGGTGCGGATCTCCATCGGGATCGAGGACGCGGCCGACCTGATCGCCGACCTCGAGCAGGGCCTGGCGAAAGCGGCCGGCTGAACCGGCCACCCGCGAACTCACTGCGCAATCGCGAACACCATCTCGACCTGAACGCGCAGTTCGAGTTCGCCAGCGGCCACCGGCATGGCCGCGTCCGAGGCCATGCGCGCCCCCTCCATCATCACCGGGCGCGGCGCGCCGCCGCGCTCGCCGATGCTCTGGACCGGGCCAAGGCCGACGCCAGCCGCCTCGGCCAGTTGCGCGGCGCGCGACATCGCGTCGCGCACGGCCGCCGCGCGCGCCTCGGCCATCGGCCCCGAAGGATCCGCCAGCGTGAAGCTCAGACCGCCGAACCGGTTGGCGCCATCGGCGAGAACCGCGTCGAGAATACCGCCCAGCGCGTCGAGGTCGCGCAGCCGCACCGTCACCTGGTTGCGCGCCGCGTAGCCCGTGATCTCGCGCGGCACGTCGCGCTCCGGGTCGTTCCAGACGGGGGTCAGCGACAGCTCGCTGGTCTGGACGTCGCGTGCCGCCACGCCCATCTCCTCGAGGCGCGACAGGATCGCGCCCGCCGCGCGCGAGGCGCGGTCCATGGCGTCGCGGGCGGTCTCGGCGTGCTCCTCGACGCCCAGCGAGACGATCGCCGTGTCCGGGGCGGCGCTTGCCTCTCCGGTGCCGGTGACGGTGATCGTGGGCGCGGTCGTCTGCGCCAGGGCGGGGGCGGCGATGGCCAGCACGGCCGCCAGAACAAGTGCAAATCGCATGCGAAAGGCTCCTCCTGCCGCGAATTCCACGGCCACAGCGTCAGCGTCGCTCAACCCCCGGCTGCTGGCAAGCGCCGAGCGCGGCGCGCGCATCGCGCTCGGCGGCAAATCGCTAGCCGGGTCGCGGCGCGCGCATCGCGGGACTCCCATTGCCTGTCGCAAGAATGCTATGAGACTCAGCGATGAAACCGGATTTTGCCCTGTCGCTGTCCTTTGACGGCATCGGCCTCCATCTGCGCGGGGATGGGGGCTGGCTTCGCGTGGGGGACGTCACACTCGACGTGGACGATCTCGACGCCGAACTTGCGGACCTGCGGCGCGCCGCCCTAGGCCTCGCGCCGGGCGGCTTCACCACGATGCTCGTCATCCCCGAGTCGCAGATCCGCTACCTCGAGATCGAGACGGGCGCGGCGGACGACGAGACCCGCCAGGCGATGATCCGTCATGCGCTAGACGGCGCGACGCCCTACGCGGTCGAGGAACTGACCTTCGACTGGACCGTGGACGGCTCCGTCACGCGGGTCGCGGCGGTCGCGCGCGAGACGCTGGAAGAGGCGGAAGCCTTCGCGCTCGAGCACCGGTTCAATCCCGTCAGCTTCGTCGCCACGCCGGAAAGCGGCGGTTTCGGACGCCAGGTGTTTTTCGGGGAAACCGCCGCGGCGCATCTTTTCCTGTCTGCGGGCACCTCGGTTGAGCCCGAAGACACCCGCCTCGAGGTGGTGGGCGCGGCCCCGCCACCCGCCGTTCCGGCCGAGCGGGCGGATGGCACGCCGTCCGGTGGCCCCGAGGACCGCGACGACAGCGCGGGGGCAGACGCGCCGGCGGCACCCGATGGCGAAGAGGCGGCGGCGTCCTCCGCGCCGGATGCCGGCGGCGCGACCGCCCCCGAAACGCCCGGCGCACAGCAGGATGCCGGGGCTCCCGCGGACGCCGGTCCGACAGGCGGAATGTCCGGCGAGGCCGCGACGCCGGAGGACGCCACGGCAGAAGACGAGGACGAGGCCGCCGACGAGGCGCCGCCCGCGCTCTTCTTCTCGATCCGGGCGCGCCGCAGCACCGCCGCCTCCGAAGCGGCCGAGGCGACGCCGGTCCTGCCGTCCTTCCGCTCGGCGGACCCGGCGCGCCGCGACCCGCCCGAGGCGCCCGTCGCGCCGCCGCTGCGCGGCACCGGGTCCGAGCCGCCGCGCATCCCGCAGGCGCCCGCCCCAAGGCTCGCGACGCCCCCGGCGCCCGGCACCGGCCCAAGGCCGCAGGACCGGGAGCCGCCCGCCCGACCGCCGGCGGCCGGCCCCGCCGCGCGCCGCGGCGCGGAGAAAGACACGACCGGCACGCCATCCGCACCCCCGCCGATCCGGACGTCGGGCCCCGCGATCGCCGCGCCGCAACCGGCCGCGGGCCAGCCGCCGCGCAGCGCGCCGAGCCACGACGAAGCTGAACGCCTGACACTCTTCGGCGCGCGGGGCGACCAGAAGGTGGGGGGCAAGCCCCGCTATCTCGGCCTGATGCTGACGGCGGCGCTTCTGCTGTTTCTCGTGGGTGTCGCCGCCTGGGCCGCGGTCTTCGTCGACGAGGGTCTCGCGCGGTTCTTCCCCGACCGGTCGGAGAGGGCGGCGGCGCGTCTCGACGCGCCGGAAGAGCCCGCCGACCCAGCGCCGGAAGTCGCCGCCCCGGAGGCGGAAGCGGAGGACGCGTCCCCCGAACCCGCGCCGGAGCCGGAGCCCGAAGCGGTCGAGACGGCCGCGCGCACCCCCGAGGCGCCCCCCGCACAGACACCGCTGCCAGAGCCGGAACCGGCCCCGGAGGCCCGGCGCGCACTCACCCCCGCCGAGGCCGAGGCGCGCTACGCGGTGACCGGCATCTGGCAGATCGCGCCGGAGCGGCCCGATCTGCCCGAGCTAATCCCGATCGGCGGGCTTGTCCTCGCCTCGATCGACGGCGCGGTCCCGCGGGCCGAGGCGCTTTCGCGCCCGCGCGCCGCGCCGGCGCGTGCCGACAGGACCCTGCCGCGGCAGCCCCCGGCGCCGCCGCCCGGGACGGTGTTCCAGCTTGACGAGGACGGCAACATCCGGCCCACGCCCGAAGGCTCCTATTCGCCGCTCGGCATAACGATCTACGAAGGCCCGCCGCCGGTGGTGCCGCCTAGGCGCGACACGGGGAACACCGCGCCCGAGGTCGTGCCCGACACCGGGCTGATCTTCGGCCCGCGCCTCGATGGCGTGGCCGAGGACGGCCCGCCGACGCGGCCGGGCGATCTATCCCGGACGGACGAGGCCGCGCCTGCCGAAGAGAGCCTGCTCGGGGACGAGGCGGGGCCGGAAAGCGCCCTGGCCGCCGTGCGCCCGCAGGCGCGCCCCGCGGCCGTGACGGCCGCGGGGCAGGCCCGGGCGGCCACGTTCGAAGACGCGCAGACCGCCGCCGAGGCCGCGCTGGCGGAGGCCCGGCGCGCCGCCGCAGACGCCGCCTCGGCGAGCGCCTCCGCCTCGACCGCCACGGCCGAACCCGCATCCGAGGCGCCCGATCTGTCCTCCGCGACGCGGCTTGCCGTCGTCGCGTCGATCGCGCCCGAGGCACGGCCGGGGAATTTCGGCCGGACCGTCGCCCGCGCCGGGCCGGAACCCACGCGCATCGCGGCCGCGGCGCCCCGCACCGTGACACCCGCCGCCCCGTCGAGCACCACGGTCGCGCGCGAGGCCACGCTCGACAACGCGATCAACCTGCGACAGGTCAACCTGATCGGGGTTTACGGTCAGCCGTCGAACCGCCGCGCGCTGGTGCGCCTCTCGAACGGGCGCTACCTCAAGGTCGAGGTGGGCGACCGCCTCGACGGCGGGCAGGTCAACGCCATCGGCGACGCGGAACTCCGCTACACCAAGAACGGGCGGAACCACGTCCTGCGGATGCCGAGCGGCTGACCGGGCGCCCCGTCAGGGCGCGTGGCGCGGCCGGTGGGGGGCGTAGATCTCCACGATCCGGGCGACCGCAGCCTCGGTCGACATCTCCTCGCTCTCGCCCGTGCGGCGCGACGTCAGTTCGACCTTTCCCTGCGCGATCCCGCGCGGCCCCACGGTGATCCGCCACGGCAGGCCGATCAGGTCCTGCGTCGCGAACTTGGCGCCCGCGCGCTCCTCGGTGTCGTCGTAGAGCGGCTCCAGCCCCTCGGCCGCGAGCGCCTCGTAGATGTGCCCGCAGGCGGCATCGGTCGCCCCGTCGCCCGGGCGAAGGTTGACCAGCCCCACCGGGAAAGGCGTCACGCCCTCGGGCCAGATGATCCCGGCCTCGTCGTGGCTCGCCTCGATGATCGCGCCCACGAGCCGCGACACCCCGATGCCATGGCTGCCCATGTGCACGGGCACGCGGTTGCCGTCGTGGTCGGTGACGACAGCGCCCATCGGTTCCGAGTACTTGGTCCCGAAATAGAAGATCTGGCCGACCTCGATGCCGCGGCCCTTCCGGCGGCGCGCCTCCGGCACCTCGGCGAAGACCGCGGCGTCATGCGTCTCGTCGGTGCGGGCGTAGAGGGCCGTGAATTCATCGACCACGGCCTTGCAGTCGGCCGGGCTGTCGTAGTCGGTCGATCGCTCTCCCATGCGAATGTCGGTCACGGCACTGTCGTAGAAGACCTCGGATTCGCCGGTGTCGGCGAGCACCAGGAACTCGTGCGTGTCGTCGCCGCCGATGGGGCCAGAATCGGCCCGCATCGGGATCGCCTGAAGCCCCATCCGCTCGTAGGTGCGCAGGTAGCTGACGAAATGGCGGTTGTAGGCGTGGATCGCGTCTTCCCGGCTGAGGTCGAAGGTGTAGCCGTCCTTCATGTAGAACTCCCGCCCCCGCATCACCCCGAAACGCGGGCGGATCTCGTCGCGGAACTTCCACTGGATGTGGTAGAGCGTGAGTGGCAGGTCGCGATAGCTGGCGACGTGGGCGCGGAAGATGTCGGTGATCAGTTCCTCGTTCGTGGGGCCGTAGAGCATGTCGCGCCCGTGGCGGTCCCGGATGCGCAGCATCTCCTCGCCGTAATCATCGTAGCGCCCGCTCTCGCGCCACAGGTCGGCCGCTTGCAGGGTCGGCATCAGCATCGGGATGTGCCCGGCGCGGACCTGTTCCTCGTGCACGATGCGCTCGATGTTGCGCAGCACGCGAAAGCCCAGCGGAAGCCAGGAATAGATGCCGGCGGAGGCCTGCTTGATCATGCCCGCCCGCAGCATCAGGCGGTGGCTCGCGATCTGCGCCTCGGAGGGCGTTTCCTTCAGGACAGGCAGGAAATAGCGGGACAGGCGCATCGGACCCTCTCTGGCATGACAGTCCCGCGCGGTTTAGAAGAGGTTGCGTCCGGGCACAAGGAAGCGCCGAGGGCGGGCCCGGGCAGCGCGTTGGCCCGCGCCCTGCCCCGGCCACAGGACCCCCCCGCCGGCGCGCCCGGGCGGCAGGCGCGGCCGGCGGCACTCGTACGAGAACGACAGGTAACCCCGGCGACCGACGCCGCCGTCGGCCGCCCACTCGCTAAGCTCCAAACGACGGAGTGGTTGAACCGTGCACGCTCGACCGCTTTCCGGCAATTCCGGAAAACCTGACCTTTCGTCAGATCCCGCCCGATTGCCGCCGCGGCGCGGCGCCACGCCAACGCGGGGTTGAAACGCCGGCCGGATACGGTGAAATACCCCCAAAGCAAGGAGACGCCATGGCCCTGCCCGTCCGCCAGCAGCTGAAATACTGGGGCATCGCCGCGGCGCTCTTCCTCGTGGTGCTCTGGTACCTCGGCGACGTGCTTCTGCCTTTCGTACTCGGCGGCGCCATCGCCTATTTCCTCGATCCCGTGGCCGACCGGCTTCAGCGCGCGGGATGTTCCCGGGCCCTGGCCACGGCGATCATCGCGGTCGGCGCGGTACTCGTCTTCGTCGTGATGGCGCTTCTCGTCATTCCCACGCTGGTGCAGCAGACGGTCGAGCTGGTGAACGTCGTGCCGCAACTGCTGAGCCAGCTGCGCGATTTCCTGCTGGCGCGCTTCCCCGAGATCGTCGAGCCCGACAGCACGATCCGCCGCTCGCTCGACCAGATCGCCGAGGCCGTGCAGTCGCGCGGGCTGGAGATGCTGAACCGGGCGTTGTCCTCGGTCAGCTCGCTCCTCAACGTCGTCCTTCTCTTCGTGATCGTGCCGGTCGTGGCCGTCTACCTGCTGCTCGACTGGGACCGGATGATCGCGCAGATCGACAGGCTTCTGCCGCGCGACCATGCGCCGGTGATCCGCCGTCTCGCCAGCGAGATCGACCGGACGCTTTCGGGGTTCCTGCGCGGCATGGGCACCGTCTGCCTTCTTCTGGGCACCTATTACGCCGTGGCGCTGATGGCCGTCGGGCTTCAGTTCGGGCTCGTGGTCGGCTTCATCGCGGGGCTTCTGACCTTCATTCCCTATGTGGGCGCCATCGTCGGCGGCATGATGGCGATCGGCCTCGCGCTGTTCCAGTTCTGGGGCGACTGGCTCTGGATCGCGCTGGTAGCGGTGATCTTCCAGTTCGGCCAGCTGATGGAGGGCAACGTCATCACCCCGCGCCTCGTCGGCAACTCGGTGGGTCTGCACCCGGTCTGGCTCTTGCTGGCGCTGACCGTGTTCGGATCGCTGTTCGGTTTCGTCGGCATGCTCGTCGCGGTTCCCGTGGCCGCCGCGATCGGGGTCGTGGCGCGGTTCGCCGTCGGGCAATACCTCGACAGCCGCCTTTATCGCGGTCTCGACAGCATGGACGACGAGTGACGCGAATGCCGCGCCAGCTCAGCTTCGATCTTCCGGCGCGGCCGGCACTCGGACGGGACGATTTCTTCGTCTCGCCCGCGAACGCCGAGGCGCTCGCCACCGTCGAGGGGTGGCGGGACTGGCCCGGCGGCAAGCTCGTGCTCGTCGGCCCGCAAGGCGCTGGGAAAACCCACCTCGCCCATGTCTGGGCCGCGCTGTCGGGGGCACGGATCGTCGCCGCGGCGGAGCTGGCGGCGGCCGACATCCCCGCGCTGGCCGCCCACCCCGTGGCGGTGGAGGATGCGGACCGCATCGCGCAAGACGGCGCGGCCGAGGCCGCGCTTTTCCACCTGCACAACCTCGCACTCGCCGAGCGGCGGGCGCTTCTGGTCACGGGGCGCGACGCGCCGGGGCGCTGGGGCCTCGGTCTGCCCGATCTGGAAAGCCGGCTTCAGGCCGCGGGCATCGTCCGCCTCGCCGCACCCGACGACGCGCTGCTTTCGGCGCTGCTGGCGAAGCTCTTCGCAGATCGCCAGCTCAGCCCGAGCCCGGACACCATCACCTACCTCACCCGGCGTATCGACCGCTCCTTCGCCGCCGCCGCCCGGATCGTGGCAAAGCTTGACCGCGCCGCGCTGGCGGGCAAGCGTCCGGTCACGCGCGCGCTTGCCGCCGAGGTGCTCGATGAAACATGACGCCAGCCCGCCCAGTGTCATCGCGACGACACGAGAGCGGAGCAAGGAGAGACCATGACCACCGCGGATTTCCTCAATTCGGACCTGCCCGAGCCCGAGCCGCTGCCCGATGACGATCTGTCGGGGCCGCGGCGGTTCTTCAACCGCGAGCTGTCCTGGCTCGGCTTCAACTGGCGCGTGCTCGAAGAGGCGGAGAACCTGCGCGTGCCGTTGCTTGAGCGGCTTCGCTTCCTGTCAATCTCGGCCACGAACCTCGACGAGTTCTATACCGTGCGCGTTGCCGGCCTGCGCGAACTGGCGAAGGCCGGCAACACGACGCCGGCCGCCGACGGGCTTACCCCGGCCCAGCAACTCGTGCTGATCGACGAGAACGCGCGGAGCCTCATGGAGCGCCAGCAATCGGTCTACGCCGCGCTCCGCGCGGAGATGGAGAAGGAAGGCATCGTCATCGAGACGGCCGCGACGCTCTCGGAGGCCGACCGCGACCATCTGGGGACCGTGTTCCTCGACCGCGTCTTCCCGGTGCTCTCTCCGCTCGCGATCGACCCGGCGCATCCGTTCCCGTTCATTCCCAACACGGGCTTCAGCCTCGCGTTGCAGCTCGAGCGTAGCCGGGACGGGCGCGCGCTTCAGGCGCTCCTGCCGATCCCCCACCAGATCGACCGCTTCGCACCGCTGCCCTCGCCCGACGGCAACCACCGGGTTCTGCCGCTCGAAGAGCTGCTGATGCTGCACCTCGACAGCCTGTTTCCCGGCTACCGGCCGACCGGCCATTGCACCTTCCGCGTCCTGCGTGACAGCGATCTCGAGCTCGAGGAAGAGGCCGAGGACCTCGTGCGCGAGTTCGAGGTCGCGCTGAAGCGCCGGCGGCGCGGCGAGGTGGTTCGCATGACGATCTCGTCCGGCGCTCCGGAAGAACTGCGTGAGATGATCATGCGCGAACTCGAGGTGATCCCCGACGAGGTGATCGAGATCGACGGCATGATCGGCGTCGCCGACCTGAAGGAGCTCGTGCTCGACGCGCGGCCCGACCTGCTCTGGCCGTCCTTCACGCCGCGCGTGCCCGAGCGGGTGCAGGACCACGAGGGCGACATGTTCGCGGCGATCCGCCAGAAGGACATGCTGCTCCATCACCCCTACGAGACCTTCGACATGGTGGTGCGCTTCCTGCAACAGGCGGCGCGCGACCCCGACGTCGTCGCGATCAAGCAGACGCTCTACCGCACCTCGCGCGACAGCCCGATCGTCGAGGCGCTTTGCGAGGCGGCGGAGGACGGCAAGTCGGTCACCGCGCTCGTCGAGCTGAAGGCACGCTTCGACGAGGCGGCGAACATCCGTCAGTCGCGAAGGCTGGAACGCGCGGGCGCCCATGTCGTCTACGGCTTCATCGACTGGAAGACCCACGCCAAGATCAGCACCGTGGTGCGGCGCGAGGGCGAGCGGCTGGTCACCTACACGCATTACGGCACCGGCAATTACCACCCGATCACCGCCAAGATCTACACCGACCTCAGCTTCTTCACCTGCGATCCCGCGCTGGGGCGGGACGCCACGCGCGTCTTCAACTACCTGTCGGGCTACGCCATGCCCGAAACGCTGGAGAACCTCGCGATCTCCCCGCACTCGCTGAAACCGCGGATGCTCGAGATGATCGAGAAGGAGGCCGCCTTCGCGCGCGAAGGAAAGCCCGCGCGGATCTGGCTGAAGATGAACTCGCTGATCGAGCCCGACATGATCGACGCGCTTTACGCCGCAAGCCGGGCCGGCGTCCGCGTCGACGGGGTGGTGCGCGGCATCTGCGGGCTGCGCCCGGGCATCGCGGGGCTGTCGGAGAACATCCGCATCAAGTCCATCGTCGGCCGCTTTCTCGAACACTCGCGCATCGTCTGCTTCGGCAACGGTCACGGGCTGCCCTCGAGCGAGGCCAGGGTCTACATCTCCTCGGCCGACTGGATGGGGCGCAACCTCAACCGCCGGGTGGAAACCCTGGTGGAGATCGAGAACGCGACCGTGAAGGCCCAGATCGTGGATCAGATCATGGCCGCGAATTTCGCCGACACGGCGCAGTCCTGGGTGATGCGGCCCGACGGCAGCTTTCACCGCGAGCCGGTGCCTGAGGGCGCGTTCGCGTTCAATTGCCACCGCTTCTTCATGGAAAACCCCTCGCTTTCGGGCCGCGGGTCGGCGGGCGCGCATGACGTTCCGCAACTGACCCATACCAGCGATTGACCTTGCCGACGCGAGACCACATTCTTCCGCGTGAACCGCTTGGGGGCGAGATGGACGGGTCGGACCACTCCGTCGCTGACGATGGGGAACCCTTCGGCAGACCGCTTTTCCGCGATGCCTCGGCTCGGGCGCTGTCGCGGGTCGGCGTGGTGGACGTGGGCTCGAACTCCGTCCGCCTCGTGGTGTTCGACGGCGCCGCGCGCTCGCCGGCCTATTTCTACAACGAAAAGATCATGTGCGCGCTCGGCGCGGGCTTCGCGGAAACCGGGCGTCTGAACCCCGAGGGACGCGCGCGCGCCCTTGCCGCGCTCGCGCGCTTCCAGCTTCTGGCCGAAGGCATGGGCGCGACGCCGCTCACGGTCGTCGCGACCGCGGCGGTGCGCGACGCGGCCGACGGGGCGGAGTTCCGTGCCGAGGTCGAGGGCGAAACCGGCCTGAAACTCTGGGTGATCGACGGCCGCGAGGAGGCGCGCCTTTCCGCCCAGGGCGTGCTGCTGGGCTGGCCGGGCTCCTACGGGCTCGTCTGCGACATCGGCGGGTCGTCGATGGAGCTGGCGGAGATCTTCGAGGGCCGCGTCGGGCGCAGGGTCAGCTCCCAGCTCGGGCCGCTCAGGCTGCGCGACATGCCGGGCGGCAAGAAGGCGCGCACGGCCCACATCGCCGAGGTCATGGAGCAGCTTGCCGCGGAGATGGGCCCGCAACACAATCGTCTCTTCCTCGTCGGCGGCTCGTGGCGCGCGATTGCGCGCATCGACATGGAGCGGCGCGGCTACCCGCTCCACGTGCTGCACGAATACCGCATGACCGCGAAGGCCGTCTCGCAGACGGTCAAGTTCATCGAGAAGGCCGATCTCGAGGCGCTGCGCACCGCCTGCAACATCTCGTCCAGCCGCATGTCGCTCGTGCCCTACGCCGCCGAGGTGCTGGGGCGACTGGTGCGGCGGTTCCAGCCCAAGGACATCGCGCTGTCGAGCTACGGGATCCGCGAGGGCCTGCTTTACGAGCAGATGCCCCAGCGGCTGCGCGACCGCGATCCGCTGATCGAGTCGTGCCTGTTTTCAGAGGCCAAGGATGCGCGGCTGCCGGGCTTCGGGCGCAAGCTTCACGAGTTCATACGCCCCCTCTTCCGCAACGCGCCGGAGGCGAAGAAACGCCTCGTGCAGGCGGCCTGCCTGCTGCACGACGTAAGCTGGCGCGCCCATCCGGACTATCGCGCCGAGATCTGTTTCGACAACGCCACGCGCGCCAATCTCGGCGGGCTGAAGCATTCCGAACGGGTCTTTCTGGGGCTCGCGCTGATGCACCGCTACCGCAACAAGCGCGAGGGCACCCGCTTCGACAGGCTTTACGACCTGCTCGACGAGCCCGAACGCAACGAGGCGGAAGTGCTCGGCAAGGCGATGCGGTTCGGTGCGATGCTCTGGATGTCGAACGAGGAACAGCCGGGCGAACTGCGGTGGTTTCCGAAGAAGAAGATCCTTCAGCTGCACCTGTCGGCGGACGCCGCACCCCTTTACGGAGAGGTTGCCGAGGCACGGTTCCAGTCGCTGGGCGCAGCGCTCGGCGCCGAAATCTCGGTCAATATCGGGCGGCGCTGAGCGTCAGAGCTCGATCGAGCCGTCGGGCCCCGCCTCGGGGTCGGGCGCCATTTCCTCGGGGGTCTTGCGCCGCAGGATGATGTCGCCGTTGGGCAGCATTTCCGGCGGGTGGTAGGCGCTCCAGTCCTCCACCTCGGCAAAGAGGTCGCGCAGCGCCGGGCCCATCTGCTCGGCGAAGTCGCGCAGCGCGGGTTCGAGGTCGCGCGCCATGCCCTCGAGTTCGCGCAGCGCGGGCTCCATCTCGTTCATGATGCCGCGCATGAAAAGCTTGGCGCCCTCTTCCATCAGGCTCAGCCCGTTCTCGGCCTCTCCCGCGTCAGGCGGCGGCGTCTCGGGGGGTGTCTCCGCCTCCTGGGCCAGGGCGGGGGAGGCCGACAGGAGCACGGCGAGGCAGGCAGGAGCTACGCGTTTCATGGACCGCAATATAGGACCTTCGGATGACGGTTTTAAGATCGCGCCGCGATGTCGAGATCGAGCGTGACCGGAAAATGATCCGAGGCCGTCAGAAGCGCGCCGCGCAACTCGGGCGTTTCCCAGCAAACCGGATCGTCGAAAGGATGCCATATCCGCCAGGCCGGGCGGCAGGCCATCAGCCCAGGCGACACCATGACGTAATCGAGCAGCGCCGCGAGGAAGCGCCGCTCGGTGTCCAGGTAGAACCGCGCGGTGCTGGGTTGCGCGCCGAGCCGCCGCTCCAGCGCCTCCCTAGCATGCGGGTCGAAAAGCCCGTTTTCGCCGTCCCCGCCCATGACGATCTCCACCGAGGAGCGGCCGAAGAGATCCTCGTAGACGTCGAGACCGGGGCCGTCGTTCAGATCCCCCAGCACGATCACGTCCGACCCGCGGGCAAGGTCGGCGTCCACCCGGCGGCGCAGCCAGATCGCCTGGGCAAGCTGCTTGCGCCGGTTGGCGATGGCCGCGCGCATCACCGCGTCGCGGTCCCTTGCCCCGTGCGGCGCCTTCGATTTCAGGTGCACCCCAATCAGGCGAAGGCTCCGCGCCCCGCCCGCGGACGCCAGCGCCACCTCGAGCGGCGGCTTGGAGAAGGCGACCCGATCCACCCGGTCGTCTATGTCGAGGTCGATCCGGAACGGCTGGTCGAAGCGCGGCGGCTCTCCGTCCTCATCGGAGAGGCCCCCGCGCGGATCGTGCCGCGCGGTGACCGCGTCGGGATCGTAGAGGAGCGCGATCTCCTGCCGGGTATCGTTCGCGAACCCCATCAGCGCCCGGCGCGTGCGCAGCCCGTAGATCGCGGCGAAGGATTCCAGCGCCCTGACCCCGTCACGCCCCCGGTGCGCCGCGGGCGCCTCCACCACGAGCACCGCGTCGGCGTCGAGCGCGGTGAACACGATGCCGAGGGCCGTGGCCTGCTCGAAGCGCGTGACGCCGCGGCGGCCCGAGCGCGCGTCGTCGGCGAGAAGCCCGCCCTCGTCGTCGAAAAGCGCGTCGAACCACTCCACGTTGTAGGTGGCCAGGCGCATGGCTCAGGCCCTGCGCTCGCTGATCTCTTCCCAGGCGCGGTTGATGTCCTGCATCCGCCGCTCGGCGAGCCGGATCGCCTCCTCGGGCACGCCGCGTGCGACCATCCGGTCCGGATGCGTCTCGCGCACGAGCGCGCGCCAGGCCGCGCGCGCCTCCTCGCGCGAGGCGTCGGGCGCGAGGCCCAGAACGGCGTAGGGGTCGCGCATGCCGTCCTCGGGCACGAAGCGCGCGCGCAGCGCCGCGAACTGCGGCCCGGAGAGCCCGAAGATCTGCGCCACACGCCGCAGGAACCGGTCCTCGCCCGGGTGATAGGCCCCGTCGGCCAGCGCGATGTGAAAGAGCCCCTCCATCAGGTCGCACAGCGTGGCGATCTCGTCGCCGAACATGTTGCGGATGCGCTGCGCGTAGTGTTCGTAGCCCGCCACGTCCTGCCGGGCGAGATTGAACACGCGCGCCGCCTCGCGCTCATCCTCCCGGGCGATCTGGAACACCTCCCGGAACGCGGCGACCTCGTCGCGCGTGACCTGACCGTCGGCCTTGGCCATCTTCGCGCCGAGCGCGATCACGGCGATGGTGAACCCCACGCTGCGATCCGGCGGCGTCTTCAGCCGGTCGAAGACGTCGGCGAGGCTCTCCCCCTGACGGAGCGCCTTCAGCGCGTCGGAGATGCGGTTCCAGATGGACATGAGCGATCCTAACGCGGGCGCGCGACGGTGTCAGGCGGATCCGTGAAGGCGTTTCCGCATCAGCACGAGATCGTGCCAGCGCCCGAACTTCCAGCCCACTTCGGGCAGCACCGCGACATGCTCGAAGCCGAGCGCGGCGTGGAAGGCCACGCCGTCGGGGTTGGCCCCGCTGATCCCGGCCCAAAGGCTGCACATGCCGGCCGCCCGCGCATGGGTTTCCAGCGCGGTCATGAGCGCGCGGCCCGCGCCGCGGCCCCGCGCCATGGGCGCGAGCATGATCGAGTGCTCCATCGTGCGGGCGTAGCCCGGCCCGTTGCGAAACTGGAAATAGGTTGCGAAACCGAGCAGCGCGCCCGCTTCCTCGGCCACGACGAAGGCGCCGCCACGCGCCGCGATATCGGCGGCGATCCGGGCCTCCGTCTTCTCCTCGGTGGTGAAGGTTATGGCCGTGTCGCGGATCACCGCGTTCCAGATCGCCGCGACGGGCGCGGCATCCCCGACCCTTGCCGCACGCACGATCATGCCAGCTGCCGCACCCCGCGCGGCGTGTCGATCCGCGCCCGAAGCCCGGGCCGCCCTTCCCGGAACGCGATGCGCGGGTCGTCGAGATGGGGCGCGAGCCGCGCGGCGAGCGCCTCGGCCTCCGGGTGGCACAGATGGAGCGCGCGAAGCCCGCACCCGCTTTCGGCGAGGCGATCCGCCGCGCGCGGCCCCTGCCATTCAATGAGCGCCGGGAAGAGGCCATCCCATGCCGCAAGCCCGTTCTCCGGCACGGCCATGCGCCAGCGCAGGTCGCCGCGGGCCAGGTCCACCGCCTGCCCCGCCTCGGGCAGCGCGGCCAGCGCCGCGTCGAGGTCCGCGACCCGGCAGATCCACGCCTGAAGCCGGGCCGGACCATGGAACCCGTCCAGGCCGAACCAGCGGGCGCCGGCCGGCGGCGGCGCCTCGGGGTCCACGGCGATCGCCTCGAGGTATTCCGCGGGCCCGAGCGACAGCAGACGGTTCCACGTCGCGAAGCGCGCGTGCCGCCCGCCGCCCGAAAGCGGCGCGCCGAGCGCCGCTTCCACATGCGCCGCGGCCGCGCCGAGCGTCTCGCCCGCCACCGCGAGATGGTCGAATTCGAGCGTCACCGTCATGTCCCCCATGGCCCCGGCCCGCCGGCACCCGCGCGGGCGCGCACGTCCCCGCCGCGGCGGCGCGTCAGGCCGCCTCGCCGTTGCGCGCCTTGCGGATCAGGTCCAGGATGTCCTTCGCCGCATCGGGGATGTTGGTGCCCGGCCCGAAGATGGCCTTCACGCCCGACGTCTTGAGGAACTCGTAGTCCTGCTGCGGGATCACCCCGCCGCAGATCACCAGCACATCGCCCGCGCCCTTCTCGCGCAGCGCGTCCACGAGTTGCGGCGCGAGCGTCCGGTGGCCCGCCGCCTGGGACGACACGCCCACGACATGCACGTCGTTGTCGATCGCGTCCTGGGCGGCCTCCTCGGGGGTCTGGAACAGCGGCCCCACATCCACGTCGAACCCGATATCGGCGAAGGCCGTGGCAATCACCTTCGCGCCCCGGTCATGTCCGTCCTGCCCCATCTTGACCACGAGCATGCGCGGGCGGCGGCCCTCCTCGTCGGCGAAATCCTCGACCGCCTTCTGGATCGCCGCGAAGCCCTCGTCGCCCTCGTAGGCCTTTCCGTAGACGCCCGCCAGCGTCTTCACCTCGGCCCGGTGGCGGCCGAACACCTTCTCCATCGCCATGCTGATCTCTCCCACGGTGGCCCGGGCGCGCGCGGCCTCCACCGCCGCGCCGAGCAGGTTGCCGCCCTCGCCGGCCGCGCGCTCGACCTCGGCCAGCGCCGCGTCGCAGGCAGCCTGGTCGCGCGCGGCGCGCACCGTCTCCAGCCGCGCGATCTGGCTTTCGCGCACCTTCGCGTTGTCGATGGCGAGGATGTCCAGATCCTCCTCGTGCGGCAGCCGGTACTTGTTGACCCCGACCACGACCTGCTCGCCCCGGTCGATCATCGCCTGCCGGGTGGCCGCGGTCTCCTCGATGCGCAGCTTGGGCATGCCGGAGATCACCGCCTCCGTCATGCCGCCCATGTCGTCGATCTCCGCGATGATCGCGCGGGCCTTCTCGGCGAGATCGTGGGTCAGCTTCTCGACGTAATAGGAACCCGCCAGCGGATCGACGACATTGGTGACGCCCGTCTCCTCCTGCAGGATGAGCTGCGTGTTCCGCGCGATCCGGGCCGAGAACTCGGTGGGCAGGGCCATCGCCTCGTCGAGCGCGTTGGTGTGCAGCGACTGCGTCCCGCCGAGGACGGCCGAAAGCGCCTCGTAGGCGGTGCGCACGACGTTGTTGTAGGGGTCCTGCTCGGCCAGGCTCACGCCCGAGGTCTGGCAGTGGGTGCGCAGCATCTTGGAGCGCGGGTCCTGCGCGCCCAGCTCCTCCATGATCCCGTGCCAGAGCAGCCGCGCGGCGCGCAGCTTGGCGATCTCCATGAAGAAGTTCGTCCCGATCGCAAAGAAGAACGACAGCCGCGGCGCGAAGCGGTCGATGTCCATCCCGCGCGCCATCGCCGCCTTCACGTATTCCTTGCCGTCGGCGAGCGTGAAGGCCAGCTCCTGCACGAGGTTCGCGCCGGCCTCCTGCATGTGGTAGCCGGAAATCGAGATCGAGTTGAAGCGCGGCATCTCGTTCATCGTGTACTCGATGATGTCGGCCACGATGCGCATGGAGGGCTCGGGCGGATACACGTAGGTGTTCCGCACCATGAACTCCTTCAGGATGTCGTTCTGGATCGTGCCCGAGAGCACGGAGCGGTCGTGACCCTGTTCCTCGCCGGTGACGATGAAGTTGGCCAGCGTCGGGATCACCGCGCCGTTCATCGTCATCGAGACCGACACCTTGTCGAGAGGGATACCGTCGAAGAGGATCTTCATGTCCTCCACGCTGTCGATCGCCACACCCGCCTTGCCGACATCGCCGACCACGCGCGGGTGATCGCTGTCATAGCCGCGATGGGTGGCGAGGTCGAAGGCGACCGAGACGCCCTGCTGCCCCGCGGCCAGCGCCTTGCGGTAGAAGGCGTTCGAGTCCTCCGCGGTGGAGAAGCCCGCGTATTGCCGGATCGTCCAGGGGCGGCCGGCATACATCGTGGCCCGGGGGCCGCGCACGAAGGGCTCGAAGCCGGGCATCGCGCCCAGATGGTCCAGCCCCTCGAGATCCTGCTCGGTGTAGACCGGCTCGACCGCGATGCCCTCGAGCGTGTCCCAGGTCAGATCCGAAAGCGGCCGGCCCTTCAGCTCCTTCTCGGCGAGCGCGCGCCAGGCGTCCTTCTTGCTGGTCATGTCGTGGTCCTCATCTTTCGCGGCGCGCCGGAGCGCCCGGTTCTTTCGGGGAAAAAATCGCCCGTGCGTCACTAGGGGGTTTCGCAATTTCTCGAGCGCCGACTATATCTCCGGCGACAGGAGTGACCATGACCCGAATAGCCGCCATCATCCTCGCCGCGCTCGCGGCGCATCCCGTGACAGCGCAGCAGGCCGACGCCGCGCAGTCCGAAACCGCCGAAGAAACGGCGGAAGCCTCGATCATCCGCGACGGCACCGACCTGACGCTCGAGGAATTCCTCTGGGTGGCCCGCCCCGTCGTCGTGTTCGCCGACAGCCCGAACGATCCGCGCTTCGTCCAGCAGATGGAGGAGATCCGCGCCCGAGAGGAGGCGCTGGCATACCGCGACGTCGTGGTGCTTACCGATACCGATCCGTCCGCGCGCTCGGCGCTGCGCCGGGAACTGCGCCCGCGCGGCTTCATGCTGGCGATCATCGGCAAGGACGGCACGCTGATCACGCGCAAGCCGTTGCCGTGGGATGTGCGCGAGATCACCGCCTCCATCGACAAGCTGCCGCTCCGCCAGCAGGAAGTCCGCGAGCAGGGCGCGGCCGGCGCGCGCTGAAGGCGCGGCCGGCGGGACGCGTCGGGGCTGCGCGGCGGGCTCACTCGAACTCCATGATCACGTCGTCCACGGCGAGGCTGTCGCCCGCCGCGGCGTTGATCTTCGCGACCACCGCCTTGCGCTCGGCGCGCAGGATGTTCTCCATCTTCATGGCCTCGACGGTGCAGAGCGCCTGGCCTTCCTGGACCTCCTGCCCCACCTCCACGTCGACCTTCATGATCAGTCCAGGCATGGGACAGAGCAGCATGCGGGAGGTGTCGGGCGGCGCCTTCTCGGGCATGCGCCGCGCAAGCTCGGCCTGCCGCGGGGTGCGCACATGCACCTTGAGGTCGGCGCCGCGGAGCCGAAGCCGGTAGCCGCCCGAGATCTTGGCCACCTTCATCACCAGCGGCGCGCCGTCCACCGTCATCTCGGCAAGCGGGTCGCCCGGCGTCCAGCCGCCCGAGACGCGATGCGCCTGCCCGTCGGTGAAGCTGACCGTCGCGCCCTCCCGGTCGGCCTCCACGCGCGCGGCGTAATCCGCGCCCTGCAGCGTCACCACCCAGTCGGCGCCCACCTTGCGCTCGTGGTTATCCATCCGTCCCGAGATGCGGGTGCGCCGGATCTCTGCCACCCGGTACATCGCGGCGGCGGCCGCGGCGACGCGGCGCAGCTGGTCCTCGGGCAAGTGCACGCCGGCGAAGCCGTCGGGCCATTCCTCGGCGATGAAGGCCGTCGTCATCTCGCCCGCCACGAATTTCGGATGATCCATCACCGCCGAGAGGAAGGGCAGATTGTGGCCGATCCCCTCGACCTCGAAGGCGTCGAGCGCGTTGCGCATCCCCTCGATCGCCTCGAGGCGCGTGTGCCCCCAGGTGCAGAGCTTGGCGATCATCGGGTCGTAGAACATCGAGATCTCGCCGCCCTCGAACACGCCGGTGTCGTTGCGCACCACGGCGCCTTCCACGGCAAGCTCGGCGGGCGGGCGGTAGCGGGTCAGCCGCCCGATCGAAGGCAGGAAGTTGCGGTAGGGATCTTCCGCGTAAAGCCGGCTTTCGATGGCCCAGCCATTGAGCCTGACATCCGACTGCGCGATCTTCAGCGGCTCTCCGGCCGCGACGCGGATCATCTGCTCCACGAGGTCGATCCCGGTGATGAGCTCGGTGACCGGGTGCTCCACCTGCAGGCGCGTGTTCATCTCGAGGAAGTAGAAGTTCTTCTGCCCGTCCACGATGAACTCGACCGTGCCGGCGGAGGTGTAGCCCACCGCCTGGGCGAGCGCGACCGCCTGCTCGCCCATCTTCCGGCGCGTCTCCTCGTCGAGGAAGGGCGAGGGCGCCTCCTCGATCACCTTCTGGTTGCGGCGCTGGATCGAGCACTCGCGCTCGCCCAGGTAGATGCAGTTGCCGTGCTGGTCGGCGAGAACCTGGATCTCGATGTGGCGCGGCTGGGTGACGAACTTCTCGATGAAGATCCGGTCGTCGCCGAATGAGCTGGCCGCCTCGTTCCTGGAGGACTGGAAGCCCTCGCGTGCCTCCTCGTCCGTCCAGGCGATGCGCATGCCCTTGCCGCCGCCGCCGGCGCTGGCCTTGATCATCACCGGGTAGCCGATGTCGGAAGAGATACGCACCGCCTCCTCGGCATCCTCGATGAGGCCCATGTATCCCGGCACCGTGTTCACGTCGGCCTCCTGGGCGATCTTCTTCGAGGTGATCTTGTCGCCCATCGCCTCGATCGCGCCCTTGGGCGGGCCGATGAACGCCACGCCCGCCTGCGCCAGCGCGTCGGCGAATTTCGGGTTCTCGGACAGGAAGCCGTAGCCCGGATGCACCGCCTCGGCGCCGGTCGCGCGGATCGCCTCCATGATCCTGTCGATCACGATGTAGGACTGGTTGGCCGGCGGCGGGCCGATATGCACGGCCTCGTCGGCCATTTCCACGTGCAGCGCGTTCTTGTCCGCGTCCGAATAGACCGCGACCGTCGCGATGCCCATCTCGCGGGCCGTCTTGACGACCCGGCAGGCGATCTCCCCCCGGTTCGCGATCAGGATCTTCTTGAACATGCGCTATCCCTTCCGGTCTTTCATGGCCGGCGCCCGGGCGCCGGTATCGCTGAACGCAAAAAGGACCACCGGGGCGGCGGCGGCCCCGATGGTCCCGGTATCGATTGGACGGGTCGCGGCGTGGCCGCGCCCGGTGTCAGCAGCGCTCTGGGAAGCGCTGGCAATAGGCGACGGAGCCGGCCGCACCGATCGCGGCGCCGGTGAGCGCCTCGCCGAAGAGCACTTCGCCGGCGACGGCGCCGCCCGCGGCGCCAGTGACGCCCTGTTCGAGCGGGGTGTCGCCGCACGCGGCCACGAGGGCGACGCCTGCAAGGGCCATGGCCCGGAACGCATTTCGCATGTGTTCGCTTCCTTATCGTTGACTGCTACGCGTGCCATTGATGCCCCAACGGCACGCCCGCGTGCAAGACTTTGCCGGCGCGCCGCGCCGCGCTCGGCAGCTTCCCGCGCGTCGGGAAAAAATCCGGGCGGCCGCTCCGGGGGGAGAGCGGTCCGCCCGTCAGGGGAAGGGTAGCCCGGGCCCGCGGCCGCGTTACGCGACGCAAGCGTTTCCCGTGCAGATTGCATGGAGCCGACGGACGCCGCGCACGGCAAGCACGATGTTCCCCTGCGGCACCATTCGGCCGCAACCCGCCGAGATCGGGACCGGATGCGCGGGATCATGCCCATGGGTTGTCCTCGAACGCCTCGGGAAAGGCGCGTCGCGCCGCCGTCTCGTCCAGCACGAGCCGCGCGTCGTAATCGGCCGGATCGAAAGGATCGTCAGCGGGAAGCACTTCTCGGCCGAAAAGCCAGCTGAGACGACCGGCGTCGAGGTTGCCGCGCGGAAAGGGCGTGTCGCCGAAATGATGCCACAGCGCGGCGACGAAGGCCGTGTCGGCGCGGCGGTCGGCCGGCCTGCGGTCTGCGTGGCGTTCGCGGCGGATGATCGCGGTGGCGCCCTTCGGGTTCGCCCGCCGGATGGTGAACTGGTAGTCGGTCCCGGGCAATCGGCCGGGAAAGCCCCGGTGCTTCAGCATGGCCGCCCCCGCGTCGGGGCGGCCATGCCGCGTGCGAGCGTGGCGTCAGGTGCCGGCGCCCGTCTGCTGGTTGTTCTGGTTCTGATTTTCGTTCTGGTTCCGGTTCTGGTTCTGGCCGGGTGCGGTACCGGGGGTTTCGGGCGTCTCCGGTGTCCGGGTTCCGTTACCGTTACCCGGCTGGCCGGGCGTGCGCTGGCCCACGGGGATGCAGACGATCTGACCGCTCGCGGTGCTCGAAACGGTGTACCCGTCCGGGCAGCTCGCGCCGCCGAACTTGTCGAATGTCGGTTGAACGTAGACGGGCTGGGGCGCGGCTTGCTGCTGCTGCTGTCCGCAGGCGGCGAGGCCGGCGCAGATCGCGGCGGTAACGATGAGGGACCTGATATGAGCCATTTGACATCCTCCGGAATGGCGATGAGCGAAGTACCGCACGGCTTCGCTTGCGCACAGAAAGGATGCTCAGCCCGCCGTGGCGGTGAAGGCGGGACGGACCCATGGGCCCGTCCCGAAGCCGGCTTACTTGTACTTGCCGGTGCTGGTCGGTTCCTGCGTGATCGGCTCGGGCTCGACCACGATGAACTCTTCCTGCTGCTGCTGCTGGCCGCAGGCCGCGATGACGGCGGTGAAGCCGAAAAGTGCGCACAGCTTGACGATCTTGGCCATTTGTTACTCCTGTTTACGTTTATAGCGCGCCGACGCACCAACTTGTCCGCCGAACACGCCGGAGAGGCACGGGTCACCTCCGGGCAACCTCGGTGCAAATTACGGCAATCCATGAAGGAATCATATGCCGCATGCGCGATGCGCCGGGGTTGTGGCCCGAATGTCGCATCCGCGTCCGAAAAGCCGCGAAAAACCACCAGATCTTGAGGGCACATCAAAAAGCCTCCCAGATGCAGCGATCTTCGGCGACCGTGTAGGACTCGAAGAATTGCGCCACGCTGGCATCCCGCGCGCCGAATTCCACGAGCTTTTCCGACAGGCTGACGACCACCCTGGGACGCTCCGGCCCGGCGTCGCGCAGATCCGGCACGGCGACCGACTCGCACAGATGCGCCATGTCGGCCATGCGGGTTTCGAAGTCGAGCGTCGCGGCCTTCGGGGCCAGGAAACGGTATCGCAGGACCGGCCCCTCGGCCATCATCTCCTCGATGATCTCGATCCGCGTGACCGGCTGGCCCGAGGGCACCGGCACGGTGCCCTCCGCGGCCGCGACGCCCGCCGCCGCGATCAACAAGAGCGCCGGGCGCATCACCGGGCCGGCCCCGCATATGCGGTCCATCGCGCCCGGCGCACCGGGCAGGCGAGCAGCTCGGCAAGCCGCGCCTCGACGCTGGCACGGGGAAGCGGGCCATCCACCCGGCCGCCCGCGACGACCCGAAGCCCCTGCCCCTCCGGCGCGATCTCGACGCTCGGCGCGAAGCCGCGCAGCCGGCGCAGGGCCCGCCAGACGTCCTGGCGCACCGCGCGCGCCAGGCGCGGGGCCGAGACGCGGGGCATCCGGCAGCTGGCCGCCACATCCCAGCGCACGGGCAGGCGCCGCGCCAGCACGAAGCGATCGCCCTCGAAGGCGCCGTGCCATCCCGCGCGGCTCATCGGGCGCCCCCCGGCACGGCCGGGCGCGGCAGGCCATCGCGGGCGGGGGTCTTCGAAGCGGCAAGACGCATCGGAACGCTCAAAGAGGAATGTTGTCGTGCTTCTTCCAGGGCGTTTCCACCTTCTTGTTGCGCAGGCTCGCGAAGGCGCGGGCGACGCGCATCCGGGTGGAGCGGGGCTGGATCACCTCGTCGATGAAGCCGCGCTCGGCCGCCACGAAGGGGTTGGCGAAGCGGTCCTCGTAATCCTGGGTGCGCCGGGCGATCTTGTCCGCGTCGCCAAGCTCGGAGCGGTAGAGGATCTCCACCGCGCCCTTGGCGCCCATCACCGCGACCTCGGAGGTGGGCCAAGCGTAGTTGAAATCGCCGCGCAGGTGCTTCGACGCCATGACGACGTAGGCACCGCCATAGGCCTTGCGGGTGATCACGGTGACCTTGGGCACCGTCGCCTGCCCATAGGCGAAGAGAAGCTTCGCGCCATGCTTGATGATGCCGTCGTATTCCTGCTTGGTTCCCGGCAGGAAACCCGGCACGTCCACGAAGGTCAGAAGCGGGATCTCGAAGGCGTCGCAGAAGCGCACGAAGCGCGCGGCCTTGCGCGCCGAGTCGATGTCGAGGCAGCCGGCCAGCACCATCGGCTGGTTCGCCACCACGCCGACCGTCCGCCCCTCCAGCCGGATGAAACCGGTGATGATGTTCTTCGCGAAATCCTCCTGGATCTCATAGAAATCCGCCTCGTCCGCGACCTTCAGGATCAGCTCCTTCATGTCGTAGGGCGTGTTGGCGTTTTCCGGCACCAGCGTGTCGAGCGAGGGTTCCACGCGCTTGGGATCGTCGAAGAAGGGCCTGACGGGCGTCCCGGCGCGATTGTTGAGCGGCAGGAAATCCACGAGCCGGCGGACCTCCGCCAGCGCCTCCACGTCGTTCTCGAAGGCGCCGTCGGCGACCGAGGATTTCCGCGTGTGGGTGGTCGCGCCGCCCAGTTCCTCCGCCGTGACATGCTCGTTCGTCACCGTCTTGACCACGTCGGGGCCGGTCACGAACATGTAGGACGAATCCTTCACCATGAAGATGAAGTCGGTCATGGCCGGCGAATAGACCGCCCCGCCCGCACAGGGGCCCATGATGACGCTGATCTGCGGGATGACGCCCGAGGCGAGGATGTTGCGGTCGAAGACGTCGCCGTATCCCGCGAGGCTGTCCACGCCCTCCTGGATGCGCGCGCCGCCCGAATCCTTGATGCCGATGACGGGCGCGCCGTTCTGGATCGCCATGTCCATGATCTTTACGATCTTCATGGCATGGGTCGCGGACAGCGAGCCGCCCAGCACGGTGAAGTCCTGCGCGAAGACATAGACCTGGCGGCCGTTGACCGTGCCCCCGCCCGTGACGACGCCGTCGCCGTAGGGCTTGGAATCCTCCATTCCGAAATCCGTGCAGCGATGCGTGACGAACATGTCGAACTCTTCGAAGCTGCCCTCGTCGAGCAGCAGTTCGATACGCTCGCGGGCCGTCAGCTTGCCCTTGGCATGCTGGTTGTCGATCCGCGCCTGGCCTCCACCGAGACGCGCCTCGCCGCGGCGGGTCTCGAGTTCCTGCAGGATGTCCTTCATCACGCCTCCCCTTCGTGCCGGTTCGGCAGACCTTAACGATGGGCCGCCCGGCGAAAAAGGAAAAACGGGCAAATTTGCAAAGCCACGCAAAGGGCTGTGCGCAAACATGCAAATCGGCAAAGAGCGCGGCCCCCGGCAGTCGGGCGATGGACATTCAGGCGGCGCGGGCCTAACCGGTACGGCATGCCCGCCCTTCCCGAGGTCCGGTTCCTGTCCCGGACGACGCCACCGCATCTTTTCACGCTCATCACGCTGACCGGCATGTCCGCGATGGCGATGAACGTGTTTCTACCCAGCCTGCCCTCCATGGCCGAGCATTTCCGCACCTCCTCCGCGGTGATCGGGCTTTCGGTCGGCCTCTACCTCGCGGTAAGCGCGGTGATCCAGGTCCTCGTCGGCCCTGTCGCGGACAATCTGGGCCGGCGCCCGGTGGTGCTCGCGGGCCTCGCCATCTTCTGCGTGGCGACCCTGGGCTGCATCTGGGCGCCCAACGTGACCGTCTTCCTGGTCTTCCGGATGATCCAGGCCTTCGCCGCGGTGGGCATGGTGCTCGGCCGCGCCGTGGTGCGCGACATGGTCCCGGCGGAGCGCGCCGGCTCCATGATCGCCTTCGTGACCATGGGCATGGCGGTGGTGCCGATGATCAGCCCCGCCATCGGCGGCCTTCTCGACGCGGCCTTCGGGTGGCAGGCGAATTTCTGGCTGCTCTTCTGGATGGGCGCGGCCGTGCTGGCGCTGGTCTGGCTCGACCTCGGCGAGACCGGCCAGCGCGGCGAGATCAGCCTCGCCGCGCAGTTCCGCCAATACCCCGAGCTTCTGCGCGCGCCGCGCTTCTGGGGCTACTGCCTGGCCTCGGCGCTCGGTTCGGGCGCCTTTTTCGCCTATCTCGGCGGCGGTCCCTTCGTGGGCACAGAGGTCTACGGGCTGAGCCCGCAGGAACTCGGCCTCTACTTCGGCGCCCCGGCGGTGGGCTACTTCCTGGGCAATTTCCTGTCGGGCGTGGCCTCGGTGCGCTTCGGGATCAACGCCATGGTGCTCTGGGGCACGGCCTGCGTCACGCTGGGATGCGCGGCCTCGCTGGCGGTCGTGCTCGCCGGGGCGTCCTCGGCGGCCAGCTTCTTCGGCTTCATGTTCTTCGTGGGTCTCGGCAACGGGATGTCGATCCCCAACGCCACGGCGGGCATGCTGTCGGTGCGCCCGCATCTCGCGGGCTCGGCCAGCGGCTTGGGCGGTGCGATCATGATCGGCGGCGGCGCGGCGCTTTCCGCTCTGGCGGGCCTCGCCCTCGGCCCCGGCTCCAGCGCGGCGCCGCTTCTGGTCATCATGGGCGGCTCGGCGGCGCTCGGCGTCGCCGCAATCCTCTACGTCATCCGCCGCGAGCGACAGCTCGGGATCTGATCGGGGTTGGCAGGACGGCTTTGCAAAGCTATCGCTGGGAAACGCGAAGCTGCAAACCCTCCCGCGCCGCCACGAGTCGCCGCCCATGCCGCCCAGAAAGCTTTTCGCAGGCGCGAAACTGCGCGAGATCCGCACCCGGATGGATCTCACCCAGAAGGCGTTCGCCGCGAAACTCGGCGTCTCGCTGCCCTATCTCAACCAGATGGAGAACAACAATCGCCCGCTTTCCACCACGGTGGTGCTGGCGCTGGCCGAGGAATTCGGCTTCGACGTGACCGAACTCGGCTCGGGCGAAGCCGAGCGGCTGGTCTCGGACATGCGCGAGGCGCTGGCCGATCCGGTCTTCGCCGATCCGCCGCCGGTGGCCGATCTCCGCCTCGCGGCGTCGAACGCACCCGCCCTCGCCCGCGCCTTCCTCGGGCTTCACCGCGCCTATCGCGAGGTGCATGAGCGCCTCGCCTCCCTCGACGAGGCGCTGGGCCGCGAGGATGCGCGCGTCCGGCCCTCGCCCTGGGAGGAAGTGCGCGACTTCTTCCACTATTGCGACAACTACATCGACGCGGTGGACCGCGCCGCCGAGCGGTTCGCGGGCGGCGACGCGATGGCCGGACCCGCGCGCGCCGAGGCACGGCTGGCGGAGGCCGGCGTGACCGTCACGCGCGAGGACACCGACGGGTTGCGGCAGTACGATGCCGCGACGAAGCGGCTGGTGCTGTCGTCGCGCGCCGCGCCCGAGACGCAGACGTTCCAGATGCTTCTTCAGCTGGCGCTGCTCACGCAGAGCCCCTTGCTGGAGGCGACACTCGATCTTGCGCGCTTCCGCACGGGCGAGGCCCGCGACATCGCCAAGATCGGGCTCGCCAACTACTTCGCCGGCGCCGCGATGATGCCCTATGGCGCCTTCCTCGCGACCGCCCAGCGGACGCGCCACGATCTCGAGCTTCTCGCGCATCGCTTCGGCGCCTCGATCGAGCAGGTGGCGCACCGCCTCGCCACGCTTCAGCGTCCCGGCGCGAAGGGAATCCCGTTCTTCTTCGTGCGCGTCGATCAGGCCGGCACGATCACCAAGCGCCATTCGGCCACCCGGCTTCAGTTCGCGCGCTTCGGCGGCGCCTGCCCGCTCTGGAACGTGCACCGCGCCTTCGAGACGCCGGGGCGTTTCCTGCGCCAGCTCGCCGAGACGCCGGACGGCGTGCGCTACATCTCGCTCGCGCGCGACGTCTCGAAGCCGGGCGGGCGCTTCGGCGCGCCGACGCGCCGCTTCGCCATCGCGCTGGGTTGCGAGGTGGCGCATGCGGGCGCGCTCGTCTACGCCGACGATCTCGACGTGGAGAACGCCCGCGCCTTCGAGCCCATCGGCATCTCCTGCCGGATCTGCGAGCGCACGGAGTGCCACCAGCGCGCGGTTCCACCGCTCGAGCGGCGGCTGCGCGTGGACCCCGACCGGCGCGGCGTCCTGCCCTATCACGTGGAATGAGACGTCAGCGGTCGGGCAAGGCGGCATCGGCCGGAGCGCCATATTGCCGCCAGAAACGCCTGCCATTGTGGCGGCATGAACAGTCAGGCCGAAATTCCGGGCGCGGGCGATCCGAGCCCGCTGCGCCAATGGGGCGCCTGGGCCGTGCTGGCCGGCGCGGCGGGCCTCGTGCTCGTCTTCGTCCAGATCGTTGGCCCCACCCTCGAGCCCACGCCATCGGTGGGCGCGCAGATCGGCGAGATCGCGGGAGAGATCAGGCGATCCGCCTGGCGCTCCTTTTTCGGCCTGTCCGCGCCCGAGCCGGAGCCATCTGCCGTCACGGCATGGGCCGCACTCGCCATCGCGGCACCGCTTCTGGGTATCGCAGCACTCGTCCTGGCCGCGATTTCGGCCATCGCGCGCGAGAATCGGCGCTATGCGGCTTACGGCGCCAGCCTCGGCGCCGCCGCGATCACCTTCCAGTTCATCTGGCTGGTGGCGCTTCTGATCGCCTGCGTCGTGCTGCTCGTCGCGATCATCGAGAACATGGGCGACATCTTCGGCATCTGAGCGGTCGCGGGTCAGCGCCGCCATCGCAGGTCCTCCCCGCGACGACGCGCCGGCAGGCAGGCGTCAGGCCTCGGTTCCGGCCTTCAGGTAGGCGTAGATCTCGTCCTTGAGGCCCGCGCGCTCCTTGCGCAGCTGCATCTCGGCCAGTTCTTCCACCGGTTCCACATTGGTCTCGGCGCGGTGCACCTGCCGGTTGAGGTCGTGATAGCGGTCGGCAAGCTTGGCGAAATGCGCGTCCGACTGCTTGAGCGCGCTGATCTTCTCTGCGAATTCCGGAAATTCTTCGTGCAGCTCGTGCGGCGTATGGGACATCTCTTGCGTCTCCTCCTTGTCCTTGGGCTGGCGGCCAGCCTAGGCACGGGGACCTCGTCCAGCCTTGACCTCGATCAAGCGCGCAGGAGCTATCGCAGGGCCCGTCGCCAGCCCGCGGCGCGCGCCTCCTGCTCCGAGCAGAACCAGCGCTCTCCACGGCGCTCGCTGATGCGGGTGGCCGCGTAGTCGCGCTGACCGGGGACGTGGTAGATCCGCTCGCCGTCGCCGGCGATGTTGCCCTTGATGCGGCAGCGTGCGGAGCCCGCCTCGGGTCGGGGCGGAGTGGCGCGCCTGTGGGCTTCCGGCGGCACGAAGCGGCTGGCGTGGAGGCCCCGCCCCGCGCGCGCCGCCTCGCGCTCTGCGGGGACGTAGTCGCGCGAGTAGCGCCGGTAGGCGACCGCCATGCCCTCGGCGACGAGCATCGCCCCGATATCCCGGCCGCCCATGTCGCAGCGCGCCACGATCCGGCCATACCGGTCCTGGTCGCGCTCTGCGCAGACGGCGCGCCGGCCCTCGAGGCGCGCGCGCGCCTCGCGCGACGCCCAGGCGCCGCACGCCCACTCTCGCCCGTCGGCGCGGCGGCAGGTCTGGTCGTGCTCGGGGGCGTCGATCCCGTGCAGCCGCACCGTCGCCCCGTCCACGCGGAGCGTGTCCGCGTCGATCACCTGAACGATGCCCGCGGGCCCGGCCGAGGCCCGGAAGCCCGGGACCGCGCCGGCAAGAGCGACGAGGGCCAGAACAAGAATGGAACGAATTCTTAACATTCCGTTAATCTCGCGGGACAAGCCCGCGGGATCAAGCGGTTTTCGCGACCATGCTTAACGCTGCGCGGTGCGCCAGCCGGGATGGATCCATGGGGCGCGGTTGTCGCGCGGCAGCGGATCGCGCCCGAGCACATGATCGGCCATCTTCTCGCCCACGAGAATCGACGGAGCGTTGGTGTTGCCGTTCGTGATCCGCGGAAAGACCGAGCTGTCAGCCACCCGAAGCGCGTCCACCCCGATCACCCGTCCCTCGGGATCGACCACCGCGCCGGGATCGTCGCGGCGCCCCATCCGTGCCGTGCCGCAAGGGTGATAGGCGCTTTCGACATGCTCGCGGATGAACCCGTCGAGCGCGTCGTCGCTCTGCGCCGCCGCGCCCGGCTGGATCTCGTGGCGGACGAAGGGCGCGAAGGCGGGCTGGGCGAAGATTTCGCGGGTCAGGCGGATGCAGGTGCGGAAATCCGCCCAGTCCTGCGGTTCGCTCATGTAGTTGAAGAGGATGCGCGGCGGCGTCTCGGGGTCGGCGCCCTGCAGCGTGACCGACCCGCGCGCGGCCGAGCGCATCGGCCCGACATGGGCCTGAAAGCCGTGCCCCTCGGCCGCCGCCTGACCATCGTAGCGCACCGCGATGGGCAGGAAGTGGTACTGGATGTCGGGGTATTCCACCCCCGCGCGCGAGCGGATGAAGGCCGTGCTCTCGAACTGGTTCGAGGCGCCCGGGCCCCTGCGCGTGAAAAGCCAGCGCGCGCCCACCCACGCCTTGCCCGGCAGGTTCCAGTAGGAATAAAGGCTCACCGGCCGGCTGGCCGCCATCTGGATGTAGAGTTCCAGATGGTCCTGAAGGTTGGCGCCCACCCCGGGCCGGTCCGCGACCACCCCGATCCCGTGCTCGGCGAGATGCGCCGCCGGACCGATCCCGGAAAGCATCAGCAATTTCGGCGTGTTGATCGAAGAGGCGGCGAGGATCACCTCGCGGCGGGCGCGGATCACGCCCACGCGGCCGCCGCGTGACACCTCCACGCCGGTGGCGCGGCCCTCCTCGATGACCACGCGGCGGGCGAAGGCGCGCACCAGATCGCAGCCGTCGCGCCGCAGTGCGGGCTTCAGGTAGGCGTTGGCCGCCGACCAGCGCTGCCCGCGCCAGATCGTGGCCTCCATCGCGCCGAAGCCTTCCTGCTTCTCGCCGTTGTAATCCTCGGTGGTCTCGTAGCCCGCCTGCCGGCCGGCCTCGACGAAGGCGCGGGTGAGCGGGTTGTCGCGCCGCCCGCGGCTGACGTGCAGCGGGCCGTCCGTCCCGCGCCAGTCCGGATCGCCGCCATGGCCGCCGTCGTGCCAGGTTTCCATCCGGCGGAAATAGGGAAGAACATCGGCATAGGACCAGCCCTGCGCGCCGGTCTCGGCCCAGTGGTCGTAATCGCGCGCATGGCCGCGGACATAGACCATGCCGTTGATCGAGGAGGACCCCCCGACCACCTTGCCCCGCGGGCAGGCGAGGCGTCGCCCGCCCAGATGCGGCTCGGGTTCGGTCCGGTAGCCCCAGTCATAGCGCGCCATGTTCATCGGAAAGCTGAGCGCGCCCGGCATCTGGATCAGAGGCCCGGCATCGGTGCCGCCATGCTCGATCACGAGCACCGAGGCGCCCGCCTCCGCCAGCCGCCACGCCATGGCACAGCCGGCGCTGCCCGCCCCCACGATGACGAAATCCGCTTCCATTATCTCCACCTCGATCGCGTGTCCCGGCCCCGCGCGGCGGCGCGGGTGGGCGGGCGAGGCGGCGCCGCGCGGGGCCGCCCGTTCAGTAGGGCGCCTCCACGTCGCCCATCCGCACGAATACCGACTTCAGCTGCGAGTAGTGCTCGATCGCGGCACGCGAGTTCTCGCGCCCGACCCCCGACGCCTTCGTGCCGCCGAAGGGCACTTCGACCGGCGCGTCGTTGTAGGAGTTGATGTAGCACGACCCGGCCCGCAGCCGTCCGATCACCCGGTGCGCGCGGGCGAGATCGCGGGTGAACACGCCCGCCGAGAGGCCGTATTCCGTCGCGTTGGCGCGGCGGATCGCCTCCTCCTCCCCGTCGAAATCGAGCACGCTCAGCACAGGCCCGAAGATCTCTTCCCGGGCGATGGTCATGTCGTCGGTGACGTCGGCGAAGACCGTGGGCTCGATCCAGAAGCCCGGGCGGTTGGGCCGGCCGCCGCCATGGACGAGCCGCGCGCCCTCCTCCTGCCCCTTGGCGATGTAGCCCTGCACGATCTCGCGCTGCCGCGCGCTCACCATCGGGCCGAAATTCGTGGCCTCGTCGAGCGGGTCGCCCATCGCGATCCCCTCCAGCCGCTCGGTGAGCCGGTCGAGGAAGCGCTCCTTGATGCCGCGCTCCACGAAGACCCGCGTGCCGTTCGAGCAGACCTGCCCCGTCGAGTAGAAATTGCCGAGGATCGCACCGCCCACCGCGTTCTCGAGATCGGCGTCCGAGAAGACCAGAAGCGGCGACTTGCCGCCGAGCTCCATGGTGACGTGGCGTATCCCCTCCGCCGCCGCCTGGTAGACCTTTCGCCCCGTGGGCACCGAGCCGGTGAGCGAGACCTTGGCCACGCGCGGATCGGTGACAAGCGCGTGCCCCACCTCGCCCGCCCCCTGCACAACGTTGAAGAGGCCCTCGGGAAGCCCGGCCTCGACGAGGATCTCGGCGACCTTCAGGGCGCAAAGCGGCGTCGTCTCGGAGGGCTTGAACACCATCGCGTTGCCGCAGGCGAGCGCCGGCGCGGCCTTCCAGCAGGCGATCTGCGTGGGGTAGTTCCAGGCCCCGATCCCGACGCAGAGCCCGAGCGGCTCGCGCACGGTGTAGGCCCAGTCCTGACCGAGCGGGATGTGCTCGCCCGTGAGCGCGCCGGCGAGCCCGCCGAAATACTCCAGCGCGTCGGCGCCGGAGGTGGCGTCGGCCACGAGCGTCTCCTGCAGAGGCTTGCCGGTGTCGAGCGTCTCGAGCTCCGAGAGCTCGCGGTTGCGCTCGCGCATGATGTCGGCGGCGCGGCGCAGCACGCGGCCCCGCTCCACGCCGGGGCGCGCCGCCCAGTCCTCCTGCGCGGCGTGGGCGGAGGCCAGCGCGGCCTCCACCACGTCCGGCGTCGCGGCGTGAACGCGGGCGATCTCCTCGCCGGTGGCGGGGTAGATCACCGGGATCGGGTCGCCCGCGGTGTCCTCCACCGGGCGCCCGGCGACGAAATGGCTGGCCTTGGGCCGGGGATCGACGGTCATCGGGTCACCTTTCCTTGTCCGGGACGCCGCGCCCGGCGGCGTCGAGATGGGGCGCGAGGCAGCCCAGCACGAGCTCGGCCGCGGCCTGGGCGTCGGGCGCGCCCTGCCCGAGCCCCTCGCGGAGATAGACGCCGTCCACCAGGGCCGCGGCCGTCTCGGCCAGCCGCGCCGCATCGTCGCCCGCGAGCGGGCGGAGGGCATGGCGCAGGTTCGAGCGGAGCCGCGCCTGGTAGATCGTCAGAAGCCGCCGCGCGTCGGCGTTGCGCTGCGCGAGGACGTAGAAGTTGAGCCAGGCCGAGATCACCTCGGGCCGGAAGTTCTCGCCCGCGAAGCTCGCGCGCACGATCGCCTCCAGCCGGGCGTGCGGGCCGTCGGCCATCGCCAGGGCGCCGCGCACACACGCGCCATAGAGCGCGAGGACATGGCGCATCGCCGCGAGGAAGATCTGTTCCTTGCCGCCGAAATAGTGATGCGCGAGCGCGCTCGACATGCCGGCGCGGCGCGCGATCTGCGCCACGGTCACGTCAAGCGTTCCGGCCTGCCCGATCTCGTCGATCGTGGCCTCCACAAGCGCGGCGCGGCGGATCGGCTCCATTCCCGTCTTCGGCATCCCATGTCCCGCGTTGACTCGAGGCCGGGCTCACCCGACTGTAGCATCCGAAGGCTAGATGGTTTTTTATTGATGCGTCAATCAAGAAAAACCGAACCGACAAGGGAGACCCGACATGACCTTCAGGACCACCCTCTCCACCCTCGCGCTCTCGGCCGCCGCGCTGCCGGCGCTCGCGGATTGCGACACGGTCACGTTCTCGGACGTGGGCTGGACCGACATCACCGCGACCACCGCCGCCACCACCGCGGTCCTCGACGCGCTGGGCTACGACACCGAGACCAAGGTGCTGTCCGTTCCGGTGACCTACGTCTCGCTTTCCAACGGGGACGTGGACGTTTTTCTGGGCAACTGGATGCCCACGATGGAAAACGATATCGCACCCTACCGCGAGGACGGCACCGTGGACACGGTGCGCGCCAACCTCGAGGGCGCGAAATACACGCTGGCCACCAACGCGCACGGCGCTGAACTCGGCATCACGAGTTTCGCCGATATCGCCGCCCATGCCGATGCGCTCGACGAGAGCATCTACGGCATCGAGCCGGGCAATGACGGCAACCGCCTGATCCTCGACATGATCGAAAGCGACGCCTTCGGCCTCTCGGGCTTCGACGTGGTCGAAAGCTCCGAGCAGGGCATGCTCGCGCAGGTGGCCCGCGCCACGCGGTCGGGCGATCCGATCGTGTTTCTCGGCTGGGAGCCGCACCCGATGAACGCGAATTTCGACCTCACCTACCTTACGGGCGGCGACGACTGGTTCGGCCCCGATCTCGGCGGCGCCACCGTCTACACCAATGTCAGGGCGGGTTTCGTGGAGGAGTGCCCCAACCTGGGCGCGTTCCTGCAAAATCTCGAATTCTCGCTCGCCATGGAGAACGAGATCATGGGCGCGATCCTGGACGATGGCGCCGACCCGCGCGAGGCCGCCGTGGCGTGGATGCAACGGAACCCCGAGACCGTCATGGGCTGGCTCGAGGGCGTCACCGCCCGTGACGGCTCGGACGCGGCCGCGGCGGTCTCGCAGGAGCTTGGCCTGAACTGAACGCGGCGCGGCGCGGCGCCGCGAGGCGCCGCGCCCCCGGCCCAAGGGGAGAGGTCGGCAGGGGCGGCGGTGCGTTCCGTATCGGGCCGCGCGCACACGCGCCCCGGCCGCCAGAACAGGCCCGACAGGACAGGGAAACACGGCATATGGAGTGGCTCACCGAGCGCAAGATCCCGGTCGGCGATGTCGCCGGGACCATGTTCGACTGGCTTCAAGTCAATGGCGCCTGGTTCTTCGACGGGCTCGCCGGCGCCATGGAGGCGCTCATCGACGCGATCCTCTGGGTCCTGGAGACGCCGCACCCCCTGATCGTCGTGGCCGCCTTCACGGCGCTGACCTTCGCGTTGCAGCGCACATGGAAGGCGCCGCTCTTCACCTTCCTCGGCTTCCTCTTCATCCTCAACCAGGGCTACTGGGAGGAAACGCTGGAAAGCATCACGCTCGTCGCCTCGGCCTGCGTGGTCTGCATGGGGGTGGGCGTTCCCGTCGGCATCGCGGCCGCGCATCGCCCGGGCTTCTACGCGTGGCTCCGGCCGGTGCTCGATTTGATGCAGACGCTGCCCCCCTTCGTCTACCTCATCCCGGCAATCGTCTTCTTCGGCATCGGGATGGTTCCCGGCCTCATCGCCACGGTGATCTTCGTGCTGCCCGCGCCGATCCGGCTGACCCATCTCGGTATCTCGTCCACACCCACGGCGCTTCTGGAGGCCGCGCGCGCCTTCGGCGCGACCGACGGGCAGACGCTCTGGAAGGTGGAACTGCCCTACGCGCTGCCGCAGATCATGACCGGGCTCAACCAGACCATCATGCTCTCGCTCTCCATGGTGGTTATCGCGGCGCTGGTGGGCGCGGACGGGCTCGGCGTGCCGGTGGTGCGCGCGCTCAACCAGGTCAACACCTCGCTCGGCTTCGAGTCGGGCTTCGTCATCGTGGTCGTGGCCATCATCCTCGACCGCATGCTCCGGGTGGAACGCAAATGACCGCCGCGGTCGAGTTCGACAATGTCTCCATCGTGTTCGGCGAGGCGCCCGGGCGCGCCCTGCCGCTGATGGACGAGGGCCGGACCCGCGCCGAGGTGCAGGCGGCCACGGGACAGGTGCTCGGCGTGCACGACTGCACGCTCGAGGTCGAAACCGGCGAGATCGTCGTGCTGATGGGGCTGTCGGGCTCGGGCAAGTCCAC
Organism: Rhodosalinus sp. K401; assembly: GCF_041365735.1. NCBI lineage: Bacteria > Pseudomonadati > Pseudomonadota > Alphaproteobacteria > Rhodobacterales > Paracoccaceae > Rhodosalinus > Rhodosalinus sp. K401. The sequence goes on from NZ_JBGFSI010000001.1 coordinate 340,358, forward strand.
GCTGTTGCGGGCGGTCAACGGGCTCAACCCCGTGGCGCGCGGCCAGGTGCGGGTGAACGACGGCGAGCACATGGTGGACGTGACCCACGCCGACGCGGCGACGCTGCGCCGGATGCGCCAGCGCCACGTCGCGATGGTGTTCCAGCAGTTCGGCCTCCTGCCCTGGCGGACGGTGGCCGAGAACGTGGGGCTCGGGCTCGAGCTTGCGGGGGTTTCCAGGGCGGAACGGCGCGAGCGGGTCGCCGCGCAACTCGAGCTCGTCGGCCTTTCGGACTGGGCCGACCGCAAGGTGGGCGAGCTTTCGGGCGGCATGCAGCAGCGCGTGGGCCTCGCCCGCGCCTTCGCGACGGATGCGCCGATCCTGCTGATGGACGAACCCTTCTCCGCGCTCGACCCGCTCATCCGCACGCGGCTTCAGGACGAGCTTCTGGAGTTGCAGGAGCGCCTGCGCCGCACCATCGTCTTCGTCTCCCACGATCTCGACGAGGCGTTCAAGATCGGCAATCGCATCGCCATCATGGAGGGCGGGCGGATCGTCCAGTGCGGCACGCCGCAGCAGATCTTCACCGATCCCGCCACCGACTACGTGGCCGAGTTCGTGGCCCACATGAACCCGCTCGGCGTTCTGACCGCCCGCGACGTGATGGAACCGGCGACCGGCCACATGCCGGAGATCACCGTCTCCCCGGGCGCCACAATCCACGAGGTCATGGAGGCCGCGCAAGGCCACGAGACGCCGGTCGGGGTCATGGAGGATGGCCGTCTCGTCGGGCGGATCACCCGGAACGGCATCCTCTCCCGCCTGATCGACCCGCGCGGCGCCTGAGCCGCGCCGCGCTCAGAGCTTGGTGGCCGGCGCCGGCGGCGTGATGGAGCGGCGTTTCAGCACCGCCTCGCGCCAGGAGATGAAGACCACCGAGCCCACGATCACGAGCCCGCCCAGGATCACGAAGGGATCGACCGGTTCGCCGAAGACGACCGCGCCCAGCGTCACCGCCCAGACGAGCTGAAGGAAGGTGACCGGCTGGGTCACGGTGATCGGGGCCGCGCGGAAGGCCAGCGTCATGGTGAAGTGCCCCGCCGTGGCGAAGAAGGCCACGCCCAGAAGCACCGCGAGGTCATGCATGCTGGGCGGCACCCAGACGGCGAGCGCCACCGGGGCGAGCCCCGCCGTCACCCAGAAGGACAGCATCGCCACCACCACCGCCGGGCTCGCCGCGTCCGACAGCGCCTTGGCAAGAAGGTAGGACCCGCCGAAGATCACCGCCGTGCCCAGCATGGCGAGGTGGCCCGGATCGAGGTCGCGAAAGCCCGGCCGCAGGATCAGCAGCGCGCCCATCAGCGCGACGACCACCGCCGCCACCCGCCGGACCGCCAGCCTTTCGCCAAGGAAAATCGCCGCGCCCAGCGTGACGTAGACCGGCGAGAGGTAGTTCATCGCCGTGACCTCGGCGATGGGAATGCGCGTCATCGCGTAGAACCACAGGATCACGCCCAGCGCATGGAGAAGCCCCCGCGCGGCGAAAAGCCCGTGCTCGCGCCGCGTCGGCCGCGCGCGCAGGAGCGGGCGCAGCATCGGCAGCACGAAAACGAGGCCCAGCAGATAGCGCAGGAAGGCCGACTGCGCCGCGGGGATGCCGTCGCCCAGGTATTTCACGAGCGCGATGACCGCCACGAAGCAGAGGCCTGTCAGAAGCATCCAGAGGACACCCGCGACGGGGCGCGGTTCAGGAAGGGGTGCGGGCGTTGCCATGCCGCGCAAGGGACCGCAAAGCGCGGGCGGGGGCAAGGCCCCGCTGCCCGCGCCCCGAGGCCGATCAGGAGGCGAGTTGCTCCATCACCTCGTCGGAGGCATCGAAGTTGGTGGTGACGCGTTGCACGTCGTCGTCGTCCTCGAGGGCGTCGACGAGCTTCATCAGCTTCTGCATCCCCTCGAGGTCGAGTTCCGTGGTGGTGGCGGGTTTCCAGACAAGGCGCGTGGTCTCCGACTCGCCAAGGTTCTCCTCGAGCGCCGAGGCGACGTCGTTGAGGTCGGTGTCCACGCACCAGATCACGTGCCCGTCACCCGAGCTTTCCACGTCCTCGGCGCCCGCCTCGATCGCGGCTTCCAGCACCGCTTCGGCGTCGCCCACGGAGGCCGGGTAGACGATCTCGCCCTTGCGCTCGAACATGAACCCGACCGAGCCCGTCTCGCCCAGGTTGCCGCCGTGCTTGCCGAAGGTCGCCCGCACGTTCGAGGCGGTGCGGTTGCGGTTGTCGGTCATCGCCTCGACGATCACCGCCACGCCGCCCGGGCCGTAGCCCTCGTAGCGGATCTCCTCGTAGGCGTCGCCCTCGCCGCCCGCGGCCTTCTTGATCGCGCGCTCGATGTTGTCCTTGGGCATGGAACTCGCCTTCGCGTCCTTGATCGCGAGGCGCAGCCGCGGGTTCTTGTCGGGATCGGGGTCGCCCATCTTGGCGGCGACGGTGATCTCCTTGGAGAGCTTGGAGAAGAGCTTGGAGCGTGCCGCATCCTGGCGCCCCTTGCGGTGCTGGATGTTGGCCCATTTGGAATGGCCGGCCATGAAGGGACCTCTGATCTGTGTCTCGTCTGACGACTGCCCGCGTCTATAGGCAATGCGCCGGGCCGGAGCAATCCCGCCGCTCGGCGCACGCGAAAGCGGCGCGGCACCTTCCGCCCCGGCGTGGCGGTGGCTATGGTCGCGGCCATGACGTTCGAGCAGACCATCCTCTTCGCGCTCTTCGGCGCGGTGTTCGCACTGCTGGTCTGGGGGCGCTGGCGCTACGACATCGTGGCCTTCTCGGCGCTGCTGGCGGGCGTCGCGCTGGGTGTCGTTCCCGAGGACGCGGCGTTCGCGGGCTTCGGCCACCCGGCGGTGGTGATCGTCGCGCTGGTCCTCATCGTCTCGGCGGGGCTCGTCCGGTCGGGCGCGGTGCATCTTCTGACCCGGACCGTGACCGACAGCGCACGCGGCGTTCAGGGGCATATCGCCGTGATGGGCGGGATCGGCGCCGCGCTCTCGGGTTTCATCAACAACGTGGCGGCGCTGGCGCTCCTGATGCCGGTGGACGTGACGACCGCGCGCAAGGCGGGCCGGCCGCCCGGCCGGACCCTGATGCCGCTGTCCTTCGCCACGATCCTCGGCGGCATGGTCACGCTGATCGGAACCCCGCCCAACATCATCATCGCGGGCATCCGCGAAGAGAGCCTCGGCGCGCCTTTCGGCATGTTCGACTTCGCGCCCGTGGGCGTGGCGACCGCGGTGGCGGGCCTGGCCTTCGTGGCCCTGGTGGGCTGGCGCCTGATCCCTTCTCGCGGCGACGTCGCCGAGCATGTCGAGAAGGTCACCGAATACGTCGCCGAACTGACCGTGCCCGACGACAGCGAGGTGATCGGCAAGCGCGTACGGGAACTCTACGTCACGGCGGAGGAGACCGATGTCGCGATCATCGGCCTGATCCGGGACGACAAGCGGCGCTACGGCACCTCGGCCAACACGAAACTGCAAGCGGGCGACGCGCTGGTGCTGGAGGCCACGCCCGCCGCGCTCGAGGAGTTCCGCAGCGCGCTCTCGCTCGGCTTCGCGGACAAGGGGCACGAAGACAAGCTCAAGGCGGAGGGATCGGGCCTGACCCTGATCGAGGTCGTGGTGCCCGAAGGCGCACGGATCGCGGGAAAGACCGTGCACTCCGTCGGGCTTCTCTGGCGCCAGCACACGGTTCTCATGGGCATCTCGCGGCAGGGCCGGCGCATCACCGAACAGATGCGGCGCACCAAGGTGCGGCCGGGCGACATCCTGCTTCTGCTCGCGCCGAAGGAAAGCGCGACGACCGTCGTGGAGTGGCTTGGAGTGCTGCCCCTGGCCGACCGCGGCCTCACGGTGACGCAGAACACCAAGACCTGGGCGGCCATCGGGCTCTTCGCCGCGGCGGTGGCGGCGGCGAGCGTGGGGCTCGTCTACCTGCCCATCGGCCTCGGCATCGTCGTGGTCGGATACGTTCTGCTCGGCATCCTCCCCGTGCGCGAGCTTTACGACCACGTGGAATGGCCGGTGCTGGTGCTTCTGGGCAGCATGATCGCCCTTGGCGGCGCGCTCGACGCAGCGGGCGGCACGCGGCTCATCGCGGAAAACCTCACGAACCTCACCGCGGGCTGGCCGGTCTGGGCCGTTCTGGCCGCGCTCATGGTGGTGACGATGACGCTCTCGGACGTGCTGAACAACACCGCGACGGCGGTCGTGGCCGCGCCCGTGGCGATCGAGATGGCCCGCGCGCTCGGCGTGTCGCCCGATGCGTTCCTGATGGCGGTGGCGGTGGGCGCGTCCTGCGCCTTCCTCACCCCCATCGGGCACAAGAACAACACGCTGATCCTGGGCCCGGGCGGCTATCGCTTCGGCGACTACTGGCAGATGGGCCTGCCGCTCGAGGTGATCGTGGTGGCCGTCGCGGTGCCGGTCATCCTGCTGGTCTGGGTCTGAGCGGGATTGCCGGGGCGTGCCCCGCACCCTAGGCTCCCGGCCGAACGGACATCGCCCACACCACATGGCCCGGCGCGGGGCACGGGCGAGGCCGCGCTGCCGGCGGCCCTACCCGTCGCCGCGCGGCCGCGTGGGCGTTTCTGCCCGAAGACACATCGAAACGAAGGACGTCGTCCCATGGCCCAGATCTTGCTCACTCCCGCGACGCGCCCTCACGGGCCCGACGGCGCCGCATGACCTCGAGCGACTACGCCAAGGGGCTGGCGATCACGCTTGCGGGCGTGATCGTCATATCGCCCGACACCCTCCTCATCCGGCTGATCGACGCCGGGGCCTGGACGCAGACCTTCTGGCGCGGCACGCTGTCGGGCGCGCTGATCCTCGGCGTCTACCTCGCCCTGACCGGCGCGCGCGGACTGCGCAGCCTCCTGCGCGCCGGCCCCACCGGGCTGGGGATCGCGGTGGCCTACGGCATCGGCAACATCGCCTTCGTCTATTCCGCGACGAACACGCTCGTCGCCAACACGCTCTTCATCCTGTCCACCTCGCCCGTCTTCGCGGCCCTCATCGCCCGCTTCGTGCTGGGCGAGACGGTGGGCCGACGCACCTGGATCACCATCGCCGCGACACTGGCCGGCATCGCCGTGATCGCGGCGGGCAGCGCGAAGGGCGGCGGCGCGACCGGGTCGCTTGCCGGCGACGCGGCGGCGCTCGTCGCGGCGGTCTGCCTCGCGGTCGTCTTCTCTCTTGCGCGCGCCACGCGGAGTTCGGGCAGCGCGGTGCCGTTCACCGGGCTCGGTGCGCTCGCCGCGGGGCTTTTCGCGGGGCTCGTGGCGCCCGGCGTGGCCGTCCCCGCGCCCGACCGGATCTGGATGGCGGCCATGGGCCTTTTCGTGGTGCCGGTGGCTTTCGCCTGCCTCGCCACGGGCCCGCGCTACCTGCCCGCGGCGGATGTGAGCCTGATCATGCTGCTCGAGGCCATTCTCGGGCCGCTGCTCGTCTGGGCGGTGGTCGACGAGGCGCCCGGGCCCTGGACACTCGCGGGCGGGGCGATGGTTCTCGGCGCGCTCGCCATCAGCAACTGGATCGGGCTGCGCCGGTCGCGCCGGCTCAGAGCGGCCAGATCAGCGGGATGAGCGCCGAGGCGAGCATCCCCATGGTCAGGTTGAGCGGGATGCCCACCTTCAGGAAATCGGTGAAGCGATAGCCGCCTGGGCCGTAGACCATGGTGTTGGTCTGGTAGCCGATGGGCGTTGCGAAGCTGGCCGAGGCCGCGACCATCACCGCCACGACGAGCGGGCGCGGGTCCACGCCCATCGCCTCGGCCAGGCCGATGGCGATCGGGGTCACCACCACCGCAACCGCGTTATTGGAGACGAGCTCGGTCAGCACCGATGTCAGCAGGTAGACCGCCCAGACCACCAGCGGCGCGGGCAGGCCGTGAAGCCAGGGCGCCGCGGTCTCCACGATCAGCACGACGGCGCCGGACGACTCCAGGGCCGCGCCGACCGCCAGCATCGAGAAGATCAGCGCCAGAAGCCGCCCGTCCACGAAGGAGAACGCCTCGTCCGCGTCGATGCAGCGCGTCAGCAGCACGAGCGCGACCGCCACGATCGCCAGCATCAGGATCGGCGCAAGACCGAACGCGGCAAGCGCCACGATACCGATCAGCGCCGCCACCGCGAGCGGCGCATGTCCGCGCCGGAAGGCGCGCGCCGAGGGGTGCGAGACATCGACGAGCCCCATGTCCTGCGCCAGCCGGTTGATGTCCTCGGGCGCCCCTTCCAGAAGAAGCGTGTCGCCCACCCGCACCACCAGGTCGTCGATCTTGCGGCCGATGTTCTGGTTCCTGCGGTGCACGGCGAGCGGGTAGACCCCGTAGCGCCGGCGCAGGCGCAGGTCGCCCAGCCGACGGCCGACCATGCGGGCGCCCGGGGTGATCAGCACCTCCACCGTCGTCGTCTCCTTGGCCGAGATCTGGTCGACGCGCCTGAGCGACTTGTTGTTCTGAAGGCTCAGAAGCTCGGTCATCTGGGTGCGCAGCACCACCCGGTCGCCGACCTGAAGCGTGACGCCGTCGAGATCGCGGCGCAGCGACTCGTCGCCCCGGATCACGTCGACGAGCCGCACGCCCTCGCGCTTGAAGAGCTGCACGCCGAGCACCTCGCGGCCGATCAGGTTCGATTCGGGCGGGATCACCGCCTCGGTGAAGAACTTCATCCGCGATCTGTCCGACAGCAGGTCGGCCAGGCTGCCGCGCTCGGGCAGCAGGCGCACTCCGAAGAGGCGAAGATAGATCATTCCCCACGTCACCAGCGCAAGGCCCAGCGGCGTGACCTCGAAGATGGTGAAGGGCGCAAGCCCCTGCGAGCGCGCGACCCCGTCCACCAGAAGGTTCGTCGAGGTGCCGATCAGCGTGAGCGTGCCGCCGAGGATGGCCGCGTAGGAGAGCGGGATCAGCAGCTTCGAGACCGGCAGCCCCATCGACCGGGCGAGTTGGACGAAGACCGGGATCATCACGACGACCACGGGCGTGTTCGACACCACCGCCGAGGCGGCGATCACGAAGGCCAGCAGCAGCGCGAGCGCGAGGCGCGGGCGGGTGGTGGCCTGCGCGGCGGCGAGCGACGTGAAGGCGTCGAGCGCGCCGGTACGCACGAGGGCCCCCATGACGATGAACATCGCCGCGATGGTCCAGGGCGCGGGGTTCGAAAGAACGGCGAGCCCCGCGTCGTAGGGCAGGATGCCCGTGACGAGCAGGAAAGCCGCGCCGCCCAGCGCCACCACTTCGGTCGGGTAGACCTCGCGCACGAACAGCACGAACATCACGCCCACCGTGGCAAGCGCCACCGCCGCTTCGGCGGACGGGCTGAGGTGCAGTAATTCGATCAATGACGGTCCCCGGCCGGCCTCAGGCGCGGCGGCCAGTCTGCTCCACCGGCAGCACCGGGGCAAGAGCCGCGCCGCGGGGGCGCGGCTGCACCAGAAAGAGGCCCACCATCATCAGCGCAAGCGCGCCCCAGACCCATCCCGAATAGCTTTCGCCGAGAATGAGCTTGGCCCAGACGATGCCCCAGAGCGTGACGAGATAGCTGACCTGCGCCGCGAAGACGGCCCCGGCGCGGCCCACCATCCAGACATAGCCCGCGTAGACCCCGGCATGCACGACCGCGATCCCCGCCACGGCCAGGTCCCGCAGCTCCCAGGGCGGGCGCGGATCGATCCACTGACCCGATCCGACGGCGAGCGGCAAGGCCAGCGCGCAGCCGATCACCGACGCGCCGAACAGCGTCTGGATGGCGTCCAGCCCCTCGGTGCCCCACCGGGCGACGTAATTGCCCTCGAGCGCGTAGAAAAACGGCGCGACCAGCGCCACCGGCACCCAGAGGATCATCGCCGGATCGGGCAGGCTCGTCTCGGGCGCGACGAGAAGGACGACGCCGAGAAGCCCGGCGGAAAGCCCGGCGAGGCGCAGCCAGGACACGCGGTCGATCCCGAGCACGAGGGCGACGGGAAAGGCGAACATCGGCACCAGCGAGATCAGGATCGAGATCACCCCAGCCGGCAGGTGCCCCGCGGCCTGGTAGCTCGCCGAGTTGGGCAGGATCGTCCCGATCAGCGCGACGAGCGCGTAAAGCTTCAGGTGGCGCGGCCCGAGCGGCAGCCGCCGCCCCCGCGCGAGGCAGAGCGCGCCAAGCGCCACGGCGCCGATCGCGAGCTGCCAGAAGATCATCCCGAAATGCCGGTAGCCGCCCGTCACCGCGATCTTGGCCAGCGGCTGCGTCAGCCCCCACCCTGCCCCGAGAACGACCAGCGCGAAGACGAGGCCCACCCGCTCGGACATGGTCACGGGTGCGCCTCCGCGAGCCGCCCGCCGAGGCGCACCGCCGCGACGCGGGTGGCCGCGCCGGTCCGGTCGTCGGTCTCGACATAGGTGCCGCAGAGCGTGGCCTCCCCCTCGGCCGGCACGAACCGGCCCTTGCCCATGCCGGTGACGAAACGGCGCAGGGGCTCGGCGCGGTCCATGCCGATCACCGAGTTGTAGTCGCCGCACATGCCCGCGTCGGACTGGAAGGCGGTTCCGCCGGGCAGGATCTGGGCGTCGGCCGTGGGGACATGCGTGTGGCTTCCGACCACGAGGCTCGCGCGACCGTCGCAGAAATGGCCCATGCCCATCTTTTCCGACGTGGCCTCGCAATGGATATCCACGATCGCCGCCTGCACCATGCCGCCGCGCGGATGGGCGCGCAGCGTCGCGTCCACGGCCGAGAACGGGTCGTCGAAGGCGCGGTTCATGAACACCCGCCCGAGCGCCTGCGCGACGAGCACCTTCCGCCCGCCCCGCGCGGCGAAGACGCCCTGCCCGCGCCCCGGCGCGGTCTTGGCGTAGTTCAGCGGGCGGATGATGCGCGGCTCCGTCTCGATGAACCGAAGCATGTCCTTCTGGTCGAAGGCATGGTCGCCCAGCGTGACCACGTCCGCCCCGGCATCGAGGAAGAGCTTCGCATGCGCGCCCGTGAGGCCCATGCCGTGGCTCGCGTTCTCGCCGTTCACCACGACGAAATCCAGCCGCCAGTCCTCTCGCAGCTTCGGCAGCCGCGCGGTCACCGCCTCCCGGCCGGCGCGGCCGACGACGTCTCCCAGGTAAAGCATCTTCATGCGTGTTGGGCCTAGGGCGGCATGGGCCGCTCGGCAAGGGCGAAACGCGGGTTTCAGACCTCGATGAGGCCCGCCTCGGTCACCACGAGGTCGAGCGGCTGGTCGGTCTCCTCCAGCGGCAGCGCCTCTGCCTCCTGCGCTGCGAAGGCGAAGCCCACCGCCAGCGTCGGCCGCGCCGCGCGCAGGCGCGCGAGCGTCCGGTCGTAGAAACCGCCCCCGTAGCCCAGCCGCCCGCCCTTCCGGTCGAAGGCCACCAGCGGCACGATCACGATGCGGGGCTCGATCAGTTCCTCGTCCTGCGGCACCTCGGCGCCGAAGGGGCCCGGCACGAGCACGCAGCCCGGTCGCCAGCGCGAGAACACCAGCGGCCTCCCGGGGCCGCGGATCACCGGGACGCCGACCGGGCCATGGGCCGCGGCCTCGGCCATGGCGGGGCGCGGGTCTATCTCGGTCCGGATGGGCAGGTAGCCCGAGACGGCAACGCCCCGGTGACCGGCGAGAAAGGCCGAGAGATGCGCCGCCGCGTCCGGGCCCTGCGCCTCGAAGGCCGCCTTGCGGCGCGCGAAGGCCGCCGCGCGCGCGGCCCTCTTCTCTTCCTCGAGCGCGCTCACAGCAGCACCACGGTCGCCAGGCCGAGGAAGGCGAAGAAGCCGACGACATCGGTCACCGTGGTCACGAATGGCCCCGACGCGAGCGCCGGGTCGATGCCGAGCCGGTCCAGCAGGATCGGGATCGCGATCCCCGCAAGCGCGGCCGAGAGTTGCGTGAGCAGCATCGCCAGCGCGATCACGGCCGCGAGCATCGGCACCCCGAACCAGGCCGCCGCCACCCCCGCCATGAGCAGCCCGAAGAGCGCGCCGTTGAGCGCGCCCACCGACAGCTCGCGCCAGGCCACGCGCAAGGCGTTCTGCGAGGTCAGGTCGCGGGTGGCGATGGAGCGCACCGCCACCGTCATGGTCTGCGTGCCCGCATTGCCGCCCATCGAGGCCACGATGGGCATCAAGACGGCGAGCGCGACCATCTGCTCGATGGTATCGGCGAAAAGGTCGATCACCACGGAGGCGAAGATCGCCGTCAGAAGGTTCACGAAAAGCCAGGTGGCGCGGCCGCGCGCCGCCTCGAGCACCGTGTCGGCGAGGCTCGCCTCCTCGGTCACGCCCGCGAGGCGGAGGATGTCCTCCTCGTGCTCCTCGTCGAGGACCGCCATCGCGTCGTCGATGGTGATCACGCCGACGAGCCGTTCGTTCTCGTCCACCACCGGGGCCGAGATGAGGTGATACTGGTTGAAGGCGTAGGCCACGTCGCCCTCGTCCTGGGTGGCCGGGATCACGCGGAACGAGTCTTCCACGAGATCGCGCAGCGGCACGTTCCGGCGCGAGGACATGATCTTGCCCAGAGTGACGTTTCCGACGGGATGCAGCTTCGGATCCACGAGGATGACGTGGTAGAACTGCTCCGGCAGGTCTTCGCGCTCGCGCATGTGGTCGATCGACTGCCCCACCGTCCAGTGCTCGGGCGCCATCACGACCTCGCGCTGCATGAGACGCCCGGCCGACTGCTCGGGATAGGTGAGCGACTGCTGCACCGCCGCGCGCTCGGAGGCGGACAGCGCGCCCAGAAGCGCCTGCTGCTGGTCGGCCTCCATATCCTCCAGCAGGTCCACGACGTCGTCGCTGTCGAGGTCGCGCACGGCGTCGGCCAGCACCTCGGGACGCAGCAGCGCGATCACGTCCTCGCGGATGCTCTCCTCGAGTTCGCTGAGGATCTCGCCGTCGATCGCCGACCCGGCGAGCGCCACGAGGCGCCGGCGGTCGAACGGGTTGATCTGTTCGATCAGGTCCGCGATGTCGGCGGCGTGCAGCGGCTCCAGCAGGTCGGCGAGTTCGCCCGCGTCGTCGCGGTCGACGGCCTCGAGAACCGCTGCCACCTTGCGCCGGTCGAGAGCGTATGCGTCTTCGTCCTCGAGGTCCGCTTCGGGCTCGATCTGGTCCGTGTCGTCGTTCATGCCGCGCCCCTCCTGCCGATGGGCGGATATCTATGCGAAGCCGGTCGCAAGCGACAGGGGCCGCGCACCGATCAGGGCACCCGCGCGAGGATATGCAGCGCGGCGGCGTGCACGTCGGCGTTGGCGGCGGCGAGCACGCGGCCGCCGCCATGCGCGGGGCCCCCGCGCCAGTCCGTGACGCATCCCCCGGCCGCCTCGATCACCGCGATGGGCGCGGCGATGTCGTAGGGTGCGAGCCCGGCCTCGATCACGAGGTCGACATGCCCCGCGGCCAGAAGCGCGTAGGCGTAGCAATCGAGGCCATAACGCACCAGCCGCACCTGCGCCGCCACGTCCGCAAAGCCCGCGCGCTCGTCCGCGCTGCCGATCTCGGGGAAGGTCGTCAGGAGGATCGCCTCATCCAGGCTGCGGGTGGCGCGCGTGGCGAGGGTCCGGGCGCCTGCGGGGCCGGTCATGCGCGCCGCGCCGAACCCGCCCGCGAAACGCTCCCCGGTGTAGGGCTGGTCGATCACGCCGTAGACCGGCCCGCCCGCGTCGCAGAGCGCGATCAGCACCCCCCATGTCGGCGCGCCCACGATGAAGGCGCGCGTGCCGTCGATGGGATCGAGCATCCAGGTCAGGCCGCTCTCGCCCGCAACCTCGCCGAACTCCTCGCCGAGGATGGCGTCGCGGGGCCGGGCGCGGGCCAGATGCGCGCGCATCGCCGTCTCGGCGGCGCGGTCGGCCTCGGTGACCGGATCGTAGCCCCGGGCCGCCTTGTTGTCGGCGCCAAGCGCGGGATTTCGGAAATGGGGCAGCACGGCACGCCGGGCCGTCTCCGCGAGCGCGTCGGCGGTCGCGACGATCGCGGCCTGCTCGTCCATCGGGAGGGGGGGGAGGCTGAGCCGGTCCGACGTCACCGCGGCTCAGACCACGTCGCCGAGAACGCGCGCCAGCTCGAAGAGGCGCCGGCGCTGGTTCGCGGGGATGGCGTAGTAGGATCGCACGAGATCCAGCGCCTCCTTGTCGTCGAGCAGGCTGGCGGGCACGCCGCGCGACCGCGAGGCCGTTCCCCCGGACGTGTCGGCGCCGCCGTCGATCCCCTCGAAGAAAACGCTGACCGGCACGTCGAGCGCATCGGCGATGTCCCAGAGCCGGGACGCGCTGACGCGGTTCGCGCCGGTTTCGTATTTCTGGATCTGCTGGAACTTTATGCCGACGGCCTGCGCCAGTTGCTGCTGCGTCATGCCGATCAGCAAACGCCGCTGGCGGATCCGTCGGCCAACATGAACGTCAACGGGATGAACCATGAAAACCTCCGACAGGAAGGACCACTCGTCACAGTCTCGTCTGACCACCTCGCGGACCCGGCGCCTCGCTCGCACACGCGGGTCGTTCGAGGTGGATCACGGCCGGGACCGCGGATAGCGACGCGATATAGCAAATCCCGATTCCCGGAGGAGTCGTTTTTTTCTTGACGTTGGGTAAACCACAAGACGGCTTGCGAAGCGGCGGCAGGATCGAAAGGACGGGACACATGAGCGCAGACGACACCGAAATGCGCGCCTTCCGCGTCGAGGCGCAGGGCGCGACGCCCCGGCTCGTCCGGATCGCCCGGCCCCGGCCGGGTCCGGGCGAAGTGCTGGTGCGCATCTCGGCCTGCGGACTGAATTTCGCCGATCTGCTGATGCTGCGCGGCACCTACCAGGACATGCCCGACGCCCCCTTCACACCGGGGATGGAGGTCGCGGGCCGCGTCGAGGCGCTCGGGCCCGGAACGCCCGGGCCCGCCCCCGGCACCCGCGTGGCCGTCTTCGGCGGCCATGGCGGGCTTGCCGAGTTGGGTTGCTTTCCGGCCGAGCGGGCGGTTCCCCTGCCCGGCTCGATGGACGACGTGACCGCGGCGGGCTTTCTCGTGGCCTACGGCACCAGCCACCTCGCGCTCGCGCGGCGCGCGCGGCTCGAACCGGGCGAAAGGCTGCTGGTGCTGGGCGCGGCCGGCGGCGTGGGGCTTACGGCGGTGGAGATCGGGGCGCTGATGGGCGCCGAGGTCGTCGCCTGCGCCCGCGGCGCCGACCGGCTGGAGATCGCGCGCCGCGCCGGCGCGGCGCATCTGGTGGACAGCGAGGCGGGCGAGCTGCGCGAGCGCGTGCAAGCCCTGGGCGGCGCGGATGTCGTCTACGACCCGGTGGGCGGGCCGCTTTTCGCGGCGGCGCTGCGCGCCGCGCGGCCCGAGGCGCGGATCCTCTCGATCGGCTTCGCGAGCGGCGAGGTGCCAGAGATCCGCGCCAACCATCTGCTGGTCAAGAACCTGTCGGTGATGGGCTTCTACTGGGGCGGCTACTTCCGCTTCCGTCCCGAGGCGGTCACCGCGAGCCTCGCGGAACTCCTGCGCTGGCATGGCGAGGGACGGCTCGCCCCGCATGTCGGCCATGTCCTGCCGCTCTGCGAGGCGGGCGAGGCGCTGGAGCTTCTGCGCACGCGTCGCGCCACGGGCAAGGTCGTGGTGCGCATCGGCGACGCGCCGGGCTAGAGCCCGCCATACCCCTGCCGCAGGAGCGCGCAAAGCGCGTCGGCCACCTCGGGGGTCGCGGTCGGGTTCCGGTAAAGGTTGATCTTCTGCACGCCGAGATCGGGCAGCGTGCCCGGGGGCAGGCATTCCAGGTGCCCGGGCTCGGTGCCCTCGAGCATGGTCGTCACCGCGAGATCGGCACTCACCGTGGCCTCGATCGTGCGGTCGGAATCCGACTCCACCGCCATCTCCCAGGGGATGCCGGCCGCGTCGAGCCGCGCGATGTCGCCACGACGGAACGTGCAGTGGCGGCAATAGCCCAGCCGCAGCGGCCTCGACCGCGCCGCGCTGCCGCCCGGCGCGCCGACCCAGCGCAACGGAACCTCGCGCAGCGTCTCGGCGCCCGCGTCGGCCCGCGCCTCGGTCGTCAGGATCAAATCGCACGCGCCGCGCGCGAGCATGTCCTTCAGCATATCGGTGTAAAGCGACAGAAGCTGCACCTTCACGCGCGGGAAATCGGTGGCGAACCGGCGCAGCACCTGCGGGATCACCGGGTTCACGATGTCGAGCGGCACGCCGAGCACGATCTCGCCCTCGAACGCCTTGTGGGTCAGGCGGCTGAACGCCTCGTCGTTGGTTTCCACCATGCGCCGCGCGTAGCCCAGAAGCTGCTCGCCCGCACCGGTCAGCGCGACCCCCCGGCCCGACCGTTCGAGGACGGCAAGGCCCAGAACCTCCTCGAGGCGCTTGAGCTGCATGGAGACGGCCGATTGCGTCAGGTTCAAAAGTCCCGCCGCCCGTGTCACGCCGCCGGTTTCGGCCACCGCGACGAAGGAGCGCAGAACGCCGATGTCCAGGTTCCGCATCAATCACCCCTGTTGATCTGATTATTCAAAAACATTCGTTTCCAATATTCTTTGGGCGCCCCTACATCAACCCTTGAAATCACACCGATCCCTTTGATCACGAAACAAGGATGACACTCATGCACTCCGAAACCACGCTGGGGCGTGCGCGTCCCGCCCCGCGCATCCGCCTGGCCCGGCTTGGCGACATGTTCGCACTCGCCCGTCAGCGCCGCGCGCTGGCCAAGCTCGACGCGAGCCGGCTGAGGGACATCGGCCTCACCCGCGACGAGGCGCTGGCGGAGGCCTGCCGCCCGATCTGGGACGTGCCGACGTATTGGCGGCGCTGAAACGGGGCACGGCGTCGCATATCGCGCGATCCGGCACCGGAAAACCTTGAAAACTGCCCCTGTCCTACCGATATGATACCCGAGGACCGCTGCCCGCGTGCATGCGGTTGCGTCTCAGCAGGGATCTTGGACGGAGGCTTGACGGAAAATGGCTGAATACAACACGATGCGGACTGCGACCGGTGTCCGCAGCGCGGAAATCGACGCGGGGCTGCGCGCCCACATGAACAAGGTCTACGGCACCATGTCCGTGGGCATGCTCATCACCGCGCTGGCCGCCTGGGCGATTTCGGGTCTCGCGACGACGACCGAGCCGACGGGCGTCATGCTCCGCGAGGGCGAGTACCTGACCGGTCTCGGGCAGGCGATCTACATGTCGCCGCTGCGCTGGGTCATCATGCTCGCGCCGCTGGCATTCATCTTCTTCGGCTGGGGCTCGCTCCTGCGCCGCGCGCCCGCGGCGGCGGTACAACTGGCCTTCTTCGGCTTTGCCGCACTGATCGGGCTGTCGCTCAGCTCGATCTTCCTGGTGTTCACGTCCTACTCGATCACGCAGACCTTCCTCGTGACCGCGATCGCCTTCGCGGGCCTTTCGCTCTGGGGCTACACCACGAAGCGGGACCTGTCGGGCTGGGGATCGTTCCTGGTGATGGGCGTGATCGGCCTGATCGTGGCCATGGTCATCAACATCTTCCTGCAGTCGCCCGCGATGATGTTCGCGATCTCGGCACTCGGCGTGCTGATCTTCGCCGGCCTGACGGCGTTCCACACGCAGGAGATCAAGAGCACCTACGTCGCGCACGCCGCGCATGGCGATCAGGACTGGCTGGACAAGGCGGCCTATGACGGGGCGCTCGCGCTCTACATCAGCTTCCTGAACATGTTCCAGTTCCTGCTCATGTTCATGGGCCAGCAGGAATAAGCCCGATCGTTTAACGGAAACGCGCGAGGGGCCGGTCATCAGACTGGCCCCTTTTTCGTGCCGCGAGCGCGGCGGGACCGCCGTCACACCGCCATGTGGAAGATCCGCCCGACGCCCGCCGTGACCGCCATCGCCAGCCCACCCCAGAGCAGCACGCGGATCACCGCCCGCCCCACCGGCGCACCGCCCGCCAGGGCGCCCGCGGCGCCGAGAAGCGCCAGCGCGACAAGCGTCACCGCGGCCACCATGCCCAGCGCGGCACCGCCCTGAGGCGCGAGGACCGCGGCCCCGAGCGGTAGGCCGGCCCCGATCGCGAAGGCCGCCGCCGACGCCACGGCCGCACGCAATGGTTCGGGCGGCGCCGAATAGCTCAGGCCCAGTTCCTCGCGCGCATGGGCGTCGAGCGCGTCGTGATCGGTCATCTGCCGCGCGACCTCCACCGCGAGATCCTCCGCCACGCCGCGCGCCTCGAGCCCGCCGGCAAGCTCTTCCAGCTCGTAGTCGGGATCCTGCGCCAGCGCGCGGCGTTCACGCTCGAGATCGGCGGCCTCCGAGTCCGACTGCGCGGCGACCGACACGTATTCGCCCGCCGCCATCGAGAACGCCCCCGCCGTAAGCCCCGCGAGGCCCGTCAACAGAACCGCGGGACGGTCCATGCCGGCCGCGAGCACGCCCACGAGAAGGCTCGCGGTCGAGACGATGCCGTCATTCGCGCCCAGCACCGCCGCGCGCAACCAGCCGGTCCGGGTGACGTAGTGACCTTCCTTCGGCATCGTTGTCTTTACTGCAACTCAATCGCGACGGGGCGGATACGAAAAGGGCCACGCGCGCGGCGTGGCCCCTGGTCTCTTCGGTGGTCGGCTCAGATCACTTGATCTTGCCTTCCTTGTATTCGACATGCTTGCGCGCCACCGGATCGAATTTCCGGATGGTGAACTTCTCGGTCATGGTGCGGGCGTTCTTCTTCGTGACGTAGAAATGCCCGGTCCCCGCCGTGGAGTTCAGGCGGATCTTGATGGTCGTCGGCTTCGCCATGGTCCTACTCCTGCAACGGAGGGCGAGCCCCCGTGGAATTCCTGAAGTCCGCCTTTTACCGGCGCAGCCTGTCGTGTCAACCGGAATCCCGGCGCCTGACGACAGCCGGGACATCGGGCCGGAAAACTTGCGCGGAGGGCCTGTAAGCCGGATTTTGTCCAGGGGCGCGAGCGCCCCCTGGATGGCCATTCATCTGGACGCGCGGTTGCCCGCGCGCCTCGAGCTGCCAACCCGGACCTCTGGGCCGAAGCGCGCCCTGCGGGGGATCGCCCCGCGCGAGGTCCCTATTCGGCATTGCTCCCGGTGGGGCTTGCCATGCGGCCGCCGTTGCCGGAGGCCCGGTGGGCTCTTACCCCACCGTTTCACCCTCACCCGCGTCGGACGCGGGCAGTCTGTTCTCTGTGGCGCTATCCGTCGGGTTGCCCCGCCCGGGCGTTACCCGGCACCGTCGCTTCCTGGAGTCCGGACTTTCCTCGACCCCGAGGGGCCGCGGCCATCCGGCCCTCCGCGCCACGTGGAAATAGGCACGCGCGCGCCCCCGGTCAATCCCCACCCAGGCAGGGCCAGCCCGCGGCGAGCCCCGCCATCATCGCGCGGTCGGCTGCGCCGACGGGTCCGCGCCCCCAGGGCCGGAACCGCAGACGAAAGGCATCGCACACAAGCGTTTCCGCGTCCTCGGTCGTGCCGGCCCAGCGGTAGCCCGCGCGCCGGGCGTCGGCCAGGAAATCGCCGGGCGCGGCCGGCGCCGGCCAGACGGCGAGCCCCCCGCGCGCCAGCCGCCGCCAGTCGAATCTCGGGCCCGGATCGATCTTCCGCCCCAGCGCGATGTCGGAGTGGCCCAACACGCGCTCGGGCGGGATCGCCCAGCGCGCCATCACCCCCGCGAGAAGATGCTCCAGCGCCGCCATCTGGGCCGCGGCGAAGGGATGATCGCCCCGGTTGGCAAGCTCGATCCCGATGGAGCGCGAGTTCACGTCATCCACGTCGCCCCAGGCCCCCGCGCCCGCATGCCACGCCCGCGCCTCCTCGGCCACGAGTTGCCAGACCGCGCCGTCCGCCCCGAGAAGATAATGCGCCGAAACCTCCGGCCCCGGCTCGCAAAGCCGCTCGAGCGCGGCCGCGGCACCCTCCATCGCCGTGTAGTGCAGGATCACCATGTCGGGCCGCGCGCCATCGCGGCGCGGCCCGAAATTGGGCGACGGATGCCAGCGCGGCGCGCTCAGTCGCGCACGGCCGCCCGGAACGGCGCGGGAGTCCATGCGCAGGCATAGCCGTCACCGTCGGGATCGAGCCCGCGCGGATCGCGCTCGGGCCCGCCCCGGGCGAGGAAGTCCGCCTGCGCCCTGTCGGAAGAGGCGTACTCGGCGCAGTTACGCCGGAACCGGGCCTCGGCATTGATCCCGGCCCTGCTCCAGACGCGCGTGCCCACGGGATGGGTGGTTTGCAGCGCGAAGGCCACGACATTGGGCTCACGCGCGCCCGGTCTTTCCGGCAGCGCCTCGGGCTGGATGACCTGATACTGGGCCTGCGCACGGGCAAGCCGCTCCGCGTCGCTCTCGATGCCGCGGCGTTCCGAGACGGCCTCGAAGTCGTTCTCGTCCGATAGCCCCGGATTGTTCACGACGACCGGCGGCGGGTTCGACGGAGACGCCTGCATCGGATCCTCGCGCGCGCTGCGCGGCGGTGCCGCGGCGGCCTCCCCGGATGCGCCGGGCTCGGCCAGCGCGGCCCTTGCGGCGTCGAGCGGGCTTTCGGCGGCGGCCGGCGGACGCACCGTGACGGGCGCCTCCAGCGCCGCGTCGCGCGCCGCACGCCGCGCCTCGTAGACATCGTAATCGTCGAAACCCGGTCCGCTGTCGGGCACCGCCGGGGAACACGCCGCAAGGGCCGAAAGCCCCAGCGCGACTGCAAACGAACGCACCATCATCAGCCCTGCCTCATCTCGCCGGCGCCGACGCTACCACCATTTCGACGGCTTCGCCACAAACCCCGCGGCCCGCTCCAGCGCGAAGGCCGCGTTCAGAAGCTCGCCTTCCTCCCAGGGCCGCCCGATCAGCTGGAGCCCGAGCGGCAACCCCTTGGAATCGAGGCCCGCGGGCACCGAGATGCCCGGAAGCCCGGCCAGGTTCACCGTGACCGTGAAGACGTCGTTGAGATACATCTGCACCGGATCCGCCTCGGCCATCTCGCCGATGCCGAAGGCGGCAGACGGGGTGGCCGGCGTCAGGATCGCGTCCACGCCCGCGTCGAAGACCTGCTCGAAGTCGCGCTTGATGAGCGTGCGCACCTTGCGCGCGCGGTTGTAATAGGCGTCGTAGAAGCCCGCCGAAAGGACATAGGTGCCCACCATCACCCGGCGCTTCACCTCGGCGCCGAAGCCCTCGGCGCGGGTCTTCTCGTACATGTCGACGATGCCGTCGCCCTGCGCGAGCCTGGCGCGGTAGCCGTAGCGCACACCGTCGTAGCGCGCGAGGTTCGACGACGCCTCGGCGGGGGCGATGACGTAGTAGGCGGGCAGCGCGTATTTCGTGTGCGGCAGCGTGATGTCGCGCACCTCCGCGCCCGCGTTGCGCAGCATCTCCGCGCCGCGGGCCCAGAGCGCCTCGATTTCCTCCGGCATCCCCTCCATGCGGTATTCACGCGGGATGCCGATCACCTTGCCCTTCACGTCGCCCGTGAGCATCGCCTCGAAATCGGGCACCGCGCGCTCGGCCGAGGTGGAATCCTTCGGATCGTGCCCCGCCATGGCCTGCAGCATGATCGCCGCGTCGCGCACCGTCTTGGTCATCGGCCCGGCCTGGTCGAGCGAGGAGGCGAAGGCCACGATCCCCCAGCGCGAGCAGCGCCCGTAGGTGGGCTTGAGGCCCACGATCCCGGTGAACGCCGCAGGCTGGCGGATCGAGCCGCCGGTATCGGTGCCGGTGGCCGCGAGGCAGAGATCGGCCGCCACCGCCGCCGCGGACCCGCCCGAAGAGCCGCCAGGGGTGAGCTCGCGCTCGTCCACCTTCCAGGGGTTCACCGCGGGCCCGTAGACCGAGGTCTCGTTGGAGCTGCCCATGGCGAACTCGTCCATGTTGAGCTTGCCCAGCATCACTGCGCCGGCCTCGCGCAGCCGCGCCGTCACGGTGCTCTCGTATTCCGGGCGGAATCCGTCGAGGATCCGGCTCGCCGCCTGGCTGGCCACGCCCTCGGTGCAGAAGAGATCCTTGATGCCGACGGGCACGCCGCACATCGCTGGCGCCTCGCCGGCGGCAAGCCGCGCATCCGCTGCGCGCGCCCGCTCGAGCGCGATCTCCGGCGTCATGTGCGCCACCGCGCCCAGCGCGCCCGCCCCCTCCATCGCCGAAAGACACGCCTCGGCGAGCGCGACGCTCGTGACCTCGCCCGCCCGCAGCTTGTCGCGGGCCTCCGCTATCGTCAGCGCGTTGAGATCCGTCATCATTCCACCACCTTGGGCACGGCGAAGAACCCTTCGCGCGCGTCGGGCGCGTTGGCGAGGACCTTCTCGGACATGCCGCCGTCGGTCACCGCGTCCTCGCGACGCCTCAGCCGCATGGGCGTGACGCTCACCATTGGCTCCACGCCCTCCACATCGACCTCGCCCAGCTCCTCGATGAAGCGCAGGATCCGGTTGAACTCGTCCGCGAGGGCCTGCAGATCCTCCTCCTCGACGCGGATGCGGGCCAGATGCGCCACATGGGCGGCGGTGCGGGTGTCGATGGACATCGTCGGCGCTCCCTTTCGAACTGGCCCGCCGTTTAGCGCGGGCCCCGGTGGCCCGCAAGCATGTGCCGGCGATAGACCTCGATCATCCACCCCAGCATGACCGCGTTCAGGACATGCCACATGAAATGCGTGCCCACGGGCACCGCCGGGCAGAGCGCCATGTCGGCCGTGCGGAAGCCGAGCGACAGCACCAGCACCCCCGCGCCGAGCGTCAGCCCGCGCGCCGTCTCCGGCGCGCGGCGCCGTAGCGCCCAGCCATAGGCCAGGATCAGCACTGGCACCGGCGCGTAGCCCGCCGAGGAACCGAGCCCCGGAACCATCTGGAAGAGCGGCACGGTGGCGGCGGCATAGGGAAAGAAGGCCGCCACCCCGAGACCCGACCAGAGCCGCGACAGCCCCCAGTAATGCCGATTCGCCGCGTAGATGTAGATCAGGATGAAGAGCAGGATGGGAACGACGTCGGCAAGCGCCGACCAGGCCTGCGCGTGAGTGTGGAAAAGATAACTCCCGACCCCGATCGCCGCGAGCACCCAGACCAGCGCCATGGCGAGCGGCAGGCCCGCCCCGCGCACGCGCCGCCACATCACGAAGGCCGCGACCAGGAAGGCCGCGTTTGTGATCGCGTTCACCGGCTCGGCCCAGTAGCCCGCGTCGAGCCGCTCACAGTAGGCGTCGATCTGCCGTGTCCAGTCCATGCCCGTACCTCCGCCGCCGTCCCCGTGCCAAGCTAAGCGCGGCGCCCCCGGCGTCCAGCCGCGCACACCCCCTTCTTCTTGGAAGAAATACTCCGGGGGAGGCCGCGCCCCCGGGGCGCGGGCGGGGGCAGCGCCCCCAAGGCCCGCATGGCCGCGCGCGCCACGCGCGTGCTCCGCCCTGACACGCGGCGCTTTCCCTCGCCGCCCGCGATGCTAGGCTCGCTAAATACATTCAACGCGCGGAGGAGACCGATGAAACTCACCTGGCTCGGCCATTCAGGCTTTCGCATCGAGATCGGCGACCAGATCCTGCTCGTCGACCCGTGGCTGTCCGGCAACCCGATGTTCCCCGAGGACCGGCGCGACGAGGCGATCGCCGGCGCGACGCATGTGCTCGTCACCCACGGGCATTTCGACCACGTCAACGACGCGCCCGGCGTGGCCCGGGAACTCGGCATCCCGCTGGTGACAATCTTCGATCTCGCGAGCTGGCTGGAGAAACGCGACAAGATCGAGACCGTGGGCTTCAACAAGGGCGGGACCGTGATGCTGGGCGACGTCGCGGTCACGATGGTGCAGGCCACGCATTCCTCCTCGCTCGCCGACGACGAGGGCCGGCCGGTCTACACCGGCACCGAGGCGGGCTTCATGATCTCCCATGGCGGGCGCACGATCTACGTCTCGGGCGACACCGACGTGATGGCCGACATGAAGGTCTTCCAGGATCTGCACGCCCCCGAGATCGGCATCCTCTGCGCCGGCGGGCACTTCACCATGGACATGGCGCGCGCGGCCTATGCGGCGAAAACCTTCTTCGATTTCAAGACGGTCATCCCCTGCCACTACAAGACGTTTCCGATCCTCGAACAATCGGCCCAGGCGCTCGTGGATGCTCTGCCCGGCGTCGACGTCATCGAGCCCGAGGTGCTCGCGCCGATCGAGTTGTGATCCTTTGGCGCGCCGCCGCGACGGCCGCGCTGCTGGCGGCCTGCTCCACCGCCGCAGGGTCGGACGCGCGGGGCTGCCCACCGCTCGCGCTGGCGGTGGCACGAACCGAGCCTCCGCCCTCGCAATACGCGGCCTTCTGCGGGCACCACCCGGACGCCTGTCGCCTCGGCGGCGCGGCACGGCTCGAGTGGACGCCCGAGACCCGTGCCGCGCTGGCGCGGGTCAATCGTGAGGTCAACGCGCAGGTCCGCCTTCTCGCAGATCAGGAGTGCCTCGGCCTCGAGGATCTCTGGGACTTCCCCCGGGAAGGCGTGGGCGACTGCGAGGATTTCGCGCTCGAGAAGCGCCGCCGCCTCGTGGCCCTGGGATTGCCCGGCGCGTCGCTCACCATGGCGATCGTCCACCACAGGGAACGGTTCTTCGCGCATGCCGTGCTGCTTGCGGAAACGACACACGGCACCTGGGTGCTCGACAACCTTGCGCCGCAGCTGACCTGCTGGAACGCATCGCCCTATCGCTACGAGCGGCGCGAGCGGCCAGACGGGCTGTGGGACCGCTTCACCCGGCATCAGACCGCCGTCAGATGAACGCCGCCCGCTCCCTTTCGGGTTCGCCGGCCACGGCGAGCGCCTCCTCGATGGTGAAGGTCTTCGCGAAGAGCGCCCGGCTGACCAGCGCGCCGTGAACGTCGGGGACGTATTTCAGCCGCGACAGGTCGTCGAGCGTGTGCACCATGCCCGAGCCGATCACCGGGGCACGGGCGAGCCCGGCAAGTTCGGTGACAAGCGAGAGCGGCTCCTCCACGTCGCCCGCATCGGCGCCGATGTCGGTGACGAGGATCGCGGCCAGCGGATCCTCGTCAAACTGGGCGATGAAGTCCTGCGGCCGGAAGCTGCTCGGCTGGCGCCACCCGTCCGAGGTCACGAAGCCCTCGAACACGTCGACGGCGAGCACCACCGCATCGGGATGGTATTTCGCCGCCTGCTTCACCAGGTCGGGCCGGGCGACGGCGAGGGTGCCCACCACGACACGGCCCGCGCCACGATCCATCCACTGCGACACGGCTTCGACGGAGCGGATGCCGCCGCCCACCTGCACCGGGATCCGGGCGGCACGAATGATCCGCTCGATCAGTTCGGCGTTGTCGCCCACGCCCGCCACGGCGTCGAAATCCGTGACATGGATCCACTCTGCCCCGGCGGCGGCAAAGGCGCGCGCCTTCTCGACCGGGTCGACGTGCCAGACATGCGGCTCGTCGAGGCGGCCGCGGCGCAGGCTCACGCAGCGGCCATTCTGCAACTCGATGGCGGGATAAAGCCTCATGGACGATTCTCCGAAAGCGGCGATGCTCCGGGACGATGCCAGACACGGGCGCCCGGCGCAGGGACGAATGCGGCGCGGGACGGGCGGAAAGCGAAGCCGCGCCTACCCCGGGGCGCCGAAACGCCCGCCGGTTTCGGCGAGGCGGGCCAGAAGCGGCGGGATCTCCGGGCGCCGCCCGTCCTCTTCGCCCAGCGCGGCAAGGCGAGCGACGAGGCGCGCTGGCCCCACGCTGTCCGCGAAGTGCAAAAGCCCGCCGCGGGCGGCCGGAAAGCCGAGCCCGTGCACGCTCACCAGATCGAGATCGGCGGCGCGCCGAGCCGCGCCGCTCTCCAGCAGCCGTGCGGCCTTTGCGATCTGGGCGAGCAGAATGCGTTCGCGCATCTCCGCGGCGCACCAGTCTCGGGTGGCGATTCCGGCGAAATACGCCTCTTCGCGGATCAGGTCCTCGATCAGCGGATCGACGACCGCGCCGCCGCCGCCCGGATAACGATACCAGCCCACGCCCGCCGCCTTGCCGAGCCGCCCTTCGGCCACCATGCGGGGCTGGATCGGCTGCTGGGCCGCGCCGGCGCGCGCCCGTGCCGCCTGCGTGCGGGCGAGGCCCGAAAGATCCTGTGCCTCCAGCGGGCCGGTGGCGAAGCCGAACGCCACCATCGCCTCGTCGAGTTCCCACGGCAGCGCGCCCCGGATCAGCATCTCGTCGGCCGCGGCAAGCGTGGCGAGCATCAGCGCCTCGCCGAGCGGCGCGCCACCGGCGGGCACCGGGATTCGCCCGAGCCGCGCGGCGAGCGCGTAGGCCGCGGCGAGCGCCTCGGGCGCGGAGCCCGGCGCCGGGCCGATCTCGGCCAGCCGCGTGGCGTGCGCCGGCGGCTCGAACTCCAGCCCCACGACGCGGCCCGGATCGGGCAGGCCGGCCGCCCGCGCCGCGAGCTCCGGCCCGAAGGCGGCGATGGCGAAGATCGCGCCCGGCGGCAGCTCCGCGGCGAAGGGGGACACACCGCCCTCGATCTCGCCCGGATCGAGCAGCATCCCGGCATCCGAAAGCGCCGCCGGATCGGAGGAGACACGCCACGCCGCGCCGTCCGCGTCCGCGCCGAGGTGCCCCAGCAATCGCCGGGCCATGTCGAAGGCGCGCGTCGCGTCGTCCCGATCGGGGTCGAAGAGCAGCACCGCATGTCCCGCCGACACGAGCGCGCCGACGAGCGACACCGCGGCCGGGCCGCTTCCGGCCACCGCGACCCGCGACAGCGCGGGCTTGCCCCCTGCGGCGATGGCGGGCTCGGCCCGCGCCGCGGCCTCGGCCCGCGCGAGATGCGCCTTCGCGGCGTCGCGCGCCGCGGCGTCCGGCCTCTCGCCGCCGATGCGGTCGCTTGCACCGGTCACGGGGGTCAGTGGAGAAAGCCGCGGTCGCGGATCACGGCCAGAAGTTCATCGAGCGCGCGCTCGCGCGTCTTGCCGGAGGTGTCCACCACCGCCTCGGCGCGGCGATAGAGCGGCTCGCGCGCGGTGAGCAGCGTGCGCAACTGCGCCATCGCCTCCGGGTTGCCGGCCATCGGGCGTTCGTCCCCCTGCGCGCGCACCCGCGCCATGTGCTCTTCCGGCCCGGCCTTGAGCCAGATCGTGTGAAATCTGGAAAGGAGCGTGCGGTATGTTTCCGGCTCGGCGACGATCCCCCCGGCCACGGCGAGGATCATCGCGTCATGGGTCGCGACGATCCGTTCCAGCGCCTGCGCCTCGAGCTGGCGATAACCCTCCTGTCCGTACAGCGCCATGACCTCGTCCACCGGCATCCCCGAGGCGGATTCGATCTCGCGGTTGAGTTCCACGAAGGGCAGGTCGAGCGCCGCGCCGGCCAATTCGCCGAGCGTGGACTTGCCCGCCCCGCGCAGACCGACAAGGCCGATCCGTCGCGCGCGCGCGACGCCCGCCGCCTCGGGCGCGAGCACTTCCAGCACGCGGGCGCGGGTCGCGCCGTCGGCCTGCCGGAAAAGGTCGGCCACCCGCAGCGCGTCGGAGTTCCACGGATCCTCCTCGCCGATCAGCCACTCGATGCGATGATCGAGCGCGGCGGCCACCCGGCTCAGGAGCCCGATGGAGATGTTGCCCGCGCCGGATTCGAGCTG
The DNA here is from genome assembly GCF_041365735.1 of Rhodosalinus sp. K401. NCBI lineage: Bacteria > Pseudomonadati > Pseudomonadota > Alphaproteobacteria > Rhodobacterales > Paracoccaceae > Rhodosalinus > Rhodosalinus sp. K401. Next base: position 365,958 of record NZ_JBGFSI010000001.1, read on the forward strand.
CGCGAGATAGCGCGGCGACACGCCGGAGATGTCCGAAAGCACCCGGCGCGGGATGCCCTTGCGCTCGCGCGCGCGGCGCACACGCTCGCCTACCCGCGCGATGAGCGCCTCGGGACCATCGCCATCGACAGCCTCGGCCCCGGTGGCCTCGCCCCGGAAATTGGTGATCTCGCCCATCCGACCGCGCACCCTTCCCGGCCTCGCAACATGAACAATAGTGCAAGAAAACTTGTCCGGATCGCGCGGCTTTTCAAGCCGCTTCACCAAGAAGCGCCGCACTATGTTGCCTCATCGGGCCGCAGATGCGCCTCTACCACGGTGCGGATGTCCTCGGGCGGCGGGGTCTTGGTGAAGCGGTCGGCCACGACGAAGACGCAGGTGAAGCGCCCCTCGAAGCAAAGCTCCCCGTCCTGGCTGGCATCCACGCGGAAGTCGATGGAGCTGGTCCCGAGCCGCGCCGGCCATGTCCGGCAGACGAGGCGATGGCGCGGCGTGACGGGCGACCGGAAATCGATCGCCATGCGCACGAAGGGCGTGCCGAGATTGCGGTCGAGGTTGAGCTGATACCAGCCCGCCCCGCCGAGATGGCGCTCCCACCAGGCGTCGATGGCGTCGAGCGCGAAGGCCGGCAGCCGGGCGGTATAGGCGATCCCGGCCGGGTCGCAGTCGCCCCAGCGCACGGCGATCTCGTGCTCGAAGACCCCGGCGCCGGCCGCGCGGTCCTTCATCAGTAGGTTTCCACGTGGTAGCGCCCGTCCTCGCGCATCGCGTCGCGGACCTCCGGCCAGGCGAGCCCCGCCTCGGCCGCGACCTCGGTAAGCGCCTCTTCGACGCCCGCCTCCATCGCCTTCAGCCCGCAGATGTAGATGTGGCCCCGGGGATCCTTCAGAAGGCGGGCCACGGCCGCGGCCTCTTCGCGGAGCTTGTCCTGCACGTACTGCTTTGGCCGATCGCCGTCGCGCGAGAAGGCGTAATGCTTGGCCATGAAACTTTCGGGCACCTTCTTGAGCGGGCCGAAATAGGGCAGCTCCTCGGGTCGGCGGGCGCCGAAGACCAGGGTCAGCGTGCCCTCGCGCGAGGGCATCTCGCGCTGGCGGCGCATGGTGAAGGCGCGGAAGGGCGCCGAGCCGGTGCCGGTGCAGATCATCATCAGATGCGCCTCGGGGTCGGATGGCAGCAGGAAGGTCGCGCCGAAGGGGCCCGTGACCCGCACCTTGTCGCCAGGCTTCAGATCGCACAGGTGGTTCGAGCAGATGCCCTTCTCCTCGCGCTTCACGGTAAGCGAGACGTTGTTGTAGCCGGGGCGCTCGCCGTCGCGCGGGCTCGAGACGGAATAGAGCCGCGGAAGATGCGGCTTGCCCGCGGAGTCCGTGCCGGGCGGGATGATCCCGACGGACTGCCCCTCGAGCACCGGCATCGGCTGGCCGCCGAAATCGAGCACGATGTGGCGCACGTCGCTGTCGCTCGTCTCGGCGGTCAGGCGGTAGTTGCCCTGCACGGTGGCCTCGGCCGGCTTGCCCAGATTGTAGAGGTTCACGCTGGGCTTGGCCGCCGTGGCGGGCGCCCTGGGCTTGCCGCCCGTGCCGGCATGAGCCTCGGCCAGCAGCGCGGCCATCGCCTCGTCGAGCGCCTCGACGCTCGCGCCCTCGCCCTCGGGCACGGAGATGTCGGCCTGCTCGGGCAGCTCCATCCACTCGTACTGTTCCTCGAGGGAATAGGGCTCGTTCACCACCCGCCACTCGTCGATGGAGCCGGTGGGACAGACCGGGATGCAGTCCATGCAGAAATTGCACTTGTCCGCATCCACCACGACATTGTCGTCGTTGTGCTCGATCGCGCCGATCGGGCAGGTCATCTCGCAGGTGTAACAGCGGATGCAGATCTCGGGGTCGATCAGGTGCTGCTTGAAGGGTTTGTTCATCGCTCGTCGCTCCAGAATGGGGCGTTTGTCCAGTCATGCTCGAAGCAGTTTTGCTGTTCCAGCTCTATGCCGTCGCGATCCAGCCCAAGCCTGCGATAGAAGTCGGCATCCTCTGAAGGAACACCGGTTTCCTTGTTCACAACTAGGACAGGCAGCAGCGGCAACTTTTCGTGGCGAAGGCGTTCGCCCATTTCGGTAAGGATCTGACCGCAGCCTTGGTTTGCGCGCCCAAACCCTTTTGCAAATTCGCCATAAGTTACAACGCGACGCTCGGATGCCGCTCGCGCGAGAAAAGCCGCCTCGCGCCTATTGAACCTAGGCGACCGCAACTCCTATCGGGCCTGTCGCTGGCCCAGCACGATGTCGGGCACGGTCATCGCCTCGATCATCGCGGCGCAGAGCCCACGACAGTTATGGCAGCCGACGCAGGGGCCCTGCACCGCCGAAAGCGTCTTCGAAAGGGCCGCCGTGCGGGGCGCCGCGCCTGCCTTGCGTTCGATTTCCATGGTCTCTCTCCCTGTTGACGCGGGCCGGGGGTGCCCCCGGCCCGGAGAGGCCCGTCAGGCCATGTGCAGCTTCACATACTCGAAGTCGCCGGGCTTGTTGTCGATGCCCACTTTCGGCGGCGCGATCCAGCCCGCGTATTGCCCGGGCTCGTAGACCGGCGTCATCAGCGACTGGATGAAGTCGCCGTCGGCATGGGTCGGCAGCCAGTCATTGACCTTGGCGTCATACTCCGCTCCCGAAACGAACTTGCCCTCGGGGTCGATCAGCTGATTGGCGAAGACACCGATCTTTCGGTTGAAGCCTTCGTGCGGCAGCTTGAGCTCGAACTGCACGCCGGCCTTCTCGATGATCTTGTTCCAGCGCTTGATGCCGCCGGCCGCGTCGCGGGTGTAATCGTCGCGCAGGCGCATGTTGATCGCGGTGAGCGCGGGCGCCGCGATGCGCCTGATCTCGCCGTCCTCGATGGTCGTGACCTCGTAGGTGGCGTCCTGCAGCCTGTGATCGTCGTCGATCCGGCTTTCCATGTAGCGGCCCTTGATGCCCGCGTTGAAGGCGTTGGCCGCGTTCGTCGACACCTCCTGCCCGAAAAGGTCGAGGCTGAGCGTGTAATGCAGGTTCAGCTTCTTCTGGATCGTCGGCAGGTCGATGACGCCCAGGCTGCGGATCTTGTCGATGTCGTAGGGATCCTCGATCCCGTTCTCCTTCATCACCTGGCAGGTGCGCTCGATCGTGCGGCCCACGCCGGTCTCGCCCACGAACATGTGGTGCGCTTCCTCGGTCAGCATGAAGCGGCAGGTGCGGCTGAGCGGATCGAAGCCCGATTGCGCAAGGCTTTCGAGCTGCATCTTGCCGTCACGGTCGGTGAAGTAGGTGAACATGAAGAACGACAGCCAGTCGGGCGTCTCCTCGTTGAAGGCGCCCAGCATCCGCGGCGCCTCTTCCGAGCCCGAGGACCGGATCAGCAGGTCGTCGGCCTCCTCGCGGCCGTCGCGTCCGAAATACTTGTGCAGCAGGTAGACCATCGCCCAGAGATGCCGGCCCTCCTCCACGTTCACCTGGAAGAGGTTGCGCATGTCGTAGAGCGACGGAGCGGTCAGCGCGAGGCTGCGCTGCTGCTCGACGCTCGCGGGCTCGGTGTCGCCCTGGATGATGATGAGGCGCTTGAGCATGTTGCGGTATTCGCCCGGAACTTCCTGCCAGGCGGGATCGCCCGCGTGCTCGCCGCAGGGAATGGTGCGGCCCTCGACCTCCGGCGCGAGAAGCACGCCCCAGCGGTATTCCGGCATCTTGACGTAGTCGAACTTGGCCCAGCCCTTGGGGTCCACGCTGACGGCGGTGCGCAGATAGACCAGCGATTTCTGGAAATTCTCCGGGATCAGGTCGTTCCACCAGTTGATGTAGCCGGGGTGCCATTTCTCGAGCGCCTTGAGCACCCGCTTGTCCGAGCTGAGCCCGACATTGTTCGGGATCTGCGTGTCGTAGCTTACGTTTATGAGATCCAGCATGGGGTCCGTCCTCCCAGGTGTCCGGGCGCGCGGTATGGCCCGCCCTTGTTCCGTTTCCCGCGTGTGCTCACACGCGCTCCATGTCGTATTCGCCGCGATGCCCTGTGCCGTATCGCTTCAGCGCGCCGGCCTCTCCCACCGCGTTGGGGCGCTGGAAGATCCAGTTCTGCCAGGCGGTGAGCCGGCCGAAGATCCGCGTTTCCATCGTCTCGGGGCCCGCGAAGCGCAGATTGGCCTCCATCCCCGTCATAGCGTCGGGGCTGAAGCTCGCGCGCTCCTCCATGAAGATGCGCACCTCGTCCTCCCAGTCGATGTCGTCGAGGATGTAGGTGACGAGGCCCAGATCATCGGCCTCTTCCGCCTCGAGCGCCTCGCCTGCATGTCCGCGGGCGGCCTCCACCGCCTCGGGCGCGCCCCAGAAGCGCGTCTCGAGCCGGCTGAGACCGTTCGCCATCGGGTAGCGGCCGAAATTGGACGCGCCCAGCGTCACCGTCGCGAGCGGGCGGTTGTCGCCCTCGAACTCGCCTTCCATCATGTAGGAGCGATCAACGGCCCAGAGGACCTCCGCCAGCGGTCCGGCGAAGCAGGAACCGTGCTCGACCAGCGCCACGAGCGAGCGCGAGGTGACGTCAAGCCGCTTCAGCACCCGCTTCCAGTAGTGAAGGATCTCGGCGGCGAGCCAGTCCTCGTCCTCGTGGGCGAGCAGAAGCGCCTCGTGCGCCGCGACCTTCTCCGGGTCGCCCTGGGTGCGGAGCACCAGAAGGCCCAGTTCGGGCTCGTTGAGGCGCAGATGCAGGATGGCGTCGTCGAGTTCCCGGGCGGCGCGCAGCATCCAGCCCCGGGCGCCTTCCGCGTGCAGGTCGGCCATCGCGCCGGGCGCGTCCTCCTCGGGGCCCTTGACCGTGACGGTCGCGCGGCGCAGGGCGCGGTCCACCTCCACCTCGACGGTGGAGTAGCTGACGGACCCATCCTCGCCGAGGCGGCGGTCCAGCGGGGTGAGCGCGATGCCCGTCGCCCCCTCTCTCGGATGCCGCGCGGCGATCTCGTGGGCGCGCTCTCGCACGGCCTCGTCGAACTTCGAGTTCGGCACCACCTCGTCCACGAGGCGCCACTCGACGGCGCGCTTGCCCTTCACCCCCTCCTCGATGGAGCAGAAGACGTCGGCAAGGTCGCGGCGGACCTTGCGCTTGTCGGTCACGCGCGTCAGCCCGCCCGTCCCTGGCAGCACCGCCAGAAGCGGCACCTCGGGCAGCGCCACGTTCGACGTCGAATCGTCGGTCAGCATGATGTGGTTGCAGGCGAGCGCAAGCTCGTAGCCGCCCCCCGCGCAGGAGCCGCGCACCGCCGCGATCCAGGTCTGCCCGGAGTCCGCCTCGGCCGCCTCGTAGCTGTTGCGGGTCTCGTTGGTGAACTTGCAGAAGTTCACCTTATGCGTGTGCGAAGCGCCGCCCAGCATCCGGATGTTGGCCCCCGCGCAGAACACGGCCGGATTGCCCGACCGCATCACGACGGCGCGCACCTCGGGATGCTCGAAGCGCATGCGCTGGACGACATCGTTGAGCTCGATATCCACGCCGAGGTCGTAGGAGTTGAGCTTGAGCTTGTAGCCCTCGAACAGCCCGCCATCCTCGTCCACGTCCATCGAGACATAGGCAACCGGGCCGTCATACTCGACCCGCCAGTGGCGGTATTTCGAAGGGTCGGTCTGGAAGTCGATCAGCTTGGTCACGCTCGGTCTCCTCGAGATTGGAATGCAACATACTGCGCGTCTGCCACTTGGTAAACAGCTTTATGCGTTATAATGCGTATAAAAGAGTCATTTTGAATCAAATTTTTACCAATCTACTGATTTTTCGGACTCCTATAAGTGCACTATATTGCATATTCGTGATCGAATCGTCCGCCGCCGAGCAGGGTCGCCCGCGCCGCGGCGAGATCGAGCCCCATCACCCGCGACCGGCCCGAGAGCGCGCACTCGTCGAGAAGCCCCGCCACCAGCGCCTCGAGCCGCCGCGCCGCGTTCTCCCGGCCCATCCGCCGCTTCAGACGCGCGTTCGCGCACTGGATCACCGCACGCACCAGGTGCCGCTCGGGCGCGTTGGGCGGCGCAGCCATCCAGACCGGCTCCAGCACCTCGTGGGCCTCCCAGTAATAGCCCTCCTCCAGCCAGCGCAGACCCGTCCGCCAGGCCTCGGTCGCGGCCAGGGCCTCGGGCGCGAGGCCCGGTATCACGCTGTCGCGGATCGCGTCGAACGCGCCCTCGGGGTGCCGCGGCGTCTCGCCTGGCACATAGGCGTGCGCGGGCCGCATGGCCTCAGGCCGTCTCGACCTCGGCGGCCTCGATCCGCGCAAGCCGCGCGCAGAACTCGGCCACCGCGTCGAGCGTGGCCTCGGGCCGCTCGAGATGCGGGGCGTGGCGGCACTCGTCCAGGATCACCGTGTCCACCGGCGAATAGGCCCGCTCCTCGAGTTCGCGGATCTGGGCGAGGGTGCCATAGGGATCCTCGCGCCCCTGGATCGCGAGGGCAGGAATGCGCAGGTAATCGATGCACTCGGCCACGTTCCACGCGCGAAAACCGGGATCGAGCCAGGCGTCGTTCCAGCCGCGAAAGGCGGCGTCGGGATCGCGGTGATACTTGGCCATGCGCGCCCGAAGATCGCCCGTCTCGAACGCCTCCCTCGCGCGCGCGATCTCACGCAGGCCGGGCTCCTCGGTGAAGAAATGCGGCGCCATCAGGACAAGGCCCCGGACGCGGAAATCCTCTACCCCGCCCGCGTATTCCGCCGCGATGGTGGCCCCGTCGGAGTGGCCCAGCAGCACGCCCTCGCGAAAGCCGATGGCGTCCAGAACCTGCGGGAGCACGTCCTGCGCCTCGCGCGTCATGTAGTCGAGCGGGCGGGGCAAATCCGCCGGGTCCGACTGGCCGTAGCCCGCCCGCGACCAGGCCATCACCCCCCAGCCGGTCCGCGCGGCCAGCGCCTCGGGAACGTCGCGCCAGAGCGCGAGGCAGCCCAGGCCCTCATGCAGCATCGCGATGGTGGGCGCCTCGCCGGGGGGCGGCCCCCAGCAGGCGTATTCCAGCCGCTTGCCGCCCGCCTCCAGCGTCGCGGGCCCGCGCGTCCAATCCGCCATCACGCCACCTCCCTCAGCTTGAAGCGCTGGATCTTGCCGGTCGCGGTCTTGGGCAGGTCCTCCACCACCTCGATCCAGCGAGGGTATTTCCATTTCCCGATGCGCGCCTTGACGAACTCCCTGAGCTCTTCGGCGAGCGCGGCGCCGTCCTGGCCGGCCTTCGGCACGATGAAGGCCCGGGGCTTTTCCAGCCCGTTCTCGTCACGCCCCGCCACCACCGCGGCCTCCAGCACGCCCGGATGCGCGACGAGCGCCTGTTCCACCTCGAAAGGCGAGACCCAGATGCCCGATACCTTGAACATGTCGTCGGTGCGCCCGCAGTAGACGTAGCGCCCCTCCGACGTGACCTCGTACTTGTCGCCGGTGCGCGTCCACTCGCCCTCGAAGGTGGTGCGCGACTTGCGGCGCTTGTTCCAGTAGCCCTCGGCGGCGGAGTGCCCGGAGACCAGAAGCTCCCCGATATCGCCGGTTGCGGTGATCTCCCGCCCGTCCTCGTCCACGAGCCTGAGCTCGTATCCCGGCACGGCCCGGCCGGAGGTGCCGTAGACGACGTCGCCGGGGCGGTTCGACAGGAAGATGTGCAGCATCTCCGTGGAGCCCACGCCGTCGAGGATGTCCACCCCGAAGAGCGCGCGCCAGCGCTTGCCGATCTCCTCGGGCAGCGCCTCGCCGGCGGAGATGCAGCGCCGGAGCGGCACCTCGGGCGCGCCTCCCTGCCCCTCGAGATGCGCGACCGTGGCGGCGTAGAGCGTGGGCACGCCGCAGAAGACGGTGGGCTTTTCCTCGGAGAGGATGCGCACCGCCACCTCCGGCGTCGGGCGGCCGTTGAAAAGCACCGTGGTCGCGCCCACCGACATCGGGAAGGTCATCGCGTTGCCCAGCCCGTAGGCGAAGAAGAACTTGGCCACCGAATAGACCGTGTCGGCCTCCTCTATCCCGAGGACCTCGGCGCCGTAGGTATCCGCGGTGTAGCGCAGGCTATGATGCACATGGCGCACGCCCTTGGGCTGGCCCGTGGAGCCCGAGGAATAGAGCCAGAAGGCGACCTCGTCCGCGTCGGCCTCCACCGCGGGCACCGGCGCGGCATCGCCGAGGAAGCTGTCCCAGGACTCGCTCCGGGCCGGGCCGGTCTCCACCCCGGCGGGCGCATCACCCAGCACGACCAGATGGCGCAGGTAGGGATTGCCGGAGAGCGCGGGCGACACCGTCTCCAGAAGCTCGGCCGAGACGAAGAGCACCGAGGCGCGGCAATCGCGCAGGATCACGTTGTAGACATCCGGCGCAAGCAGCGTGTTGAGCGGGATCGGGATCACGCCCGCCTTGAGGCATCCCCAGAAGATCTGCGGAAACTCGATCTGGTCGAGGACCAGCATGGCGGCCCGCTCCTCGCGGCGGTGTCCGGCGCGAGAGAGCGCCGCCGCGACCCGCCCCGACGCCTCGGCGAGATCGCCATAGCTGAGCTTGCGCCCCGCGCCGAAGGCCTCGCGGAAGGCGGTCTTCGCGCCGCGGCCCTCCGTCACGTGCCGGTCCACGAACCAGCTTGCGGCGTTCTCGTTTGCGCTCATGCCTCGGCCCTCCCCTGCCGATGCGGCGCCCGGATGACGGGCGCGTCAGTTTCCGGTGAATTCGATCGCGCCCTCGGGAAGGAGGTAAAGCACGTGCGCGTCGCCTCCCCGGACGGTCGGATGGTGGTCGGTGCCCGGTTCGTAGACGTACCAGCCCTCGGTCCAGCCATCGAAGGCGGGCGCGCCGTCGATGGCCATCACCGCGCCGATCTCTCCGTTGGGGTGCACGTGGTGGGGGCCCTTCACGTCCTTCATGCGCACCACGTCCACCGAGAAGCCGCCCGCCTCGGCGCCGGGGCGGATCGCGCGGCCGAACTTGATACCGCCGGCCTCGCGCCCCATCAGCCACCCTTCGGCCTCGCCCTCGGCGCAAAGCGTCTTGAGCCGGGCGAAGGTCTCGCCGCCGGCGGGATAGGTTTCGTTGAGATATGCGGCGAGCGCATCGTCCAGAGGGCGACCCTCGATGTCGCGGGCGACCCGGCCCACCACCTCGGCGAAATCCGCAGCTGACATGGCTCTCCTCCCTGTCTGACGCAGAATCGAAGTATGCTTTATAGTGCATTAATACGTCCGACGCGCAAGCCTTGCACAACTGATTTGCATTTTTTTGCACACTCCACGCCGGCGAGCGGCTTCCGGCGCCCGCCGGCTGGAGCGTCACGAGGGGGGGGTGAGCCAGACCCCGGCTTCGCGCCGGCACGAAAAAGGGCCGCGCCCCCGGAAGGAACGCGGCCCGCAAGGTCGGTGCTCCGGCGGCTTATTCCGCCGCCTGGATCTCGCCGGACTCGATCTGCTCGCGCTCGATCGACTCGAAGAGCGCCTTGAAGTTGCCCTCGCCGAAGCCGTCATCGCCCTTCCTTTGAATGAACTCGAAGAAGATCGGGCCGATCACGGTCCTGGAGAAGATCTGCAGCAGGATCCTCGTCTCGCCCCCGTCCACGACGCCCTCGCCGTCGATCAGGATGCCGTGCGTCTTCATCCGGTCCACGGGCTCCTCGTGGCCCTGCACGCGGTCGTGGCTGAGGTCATAGTAGGTGTCCGGCGGCGCCGGCATGAAGCGGATGCCGCGCTCGGCGATGACGTCGGTCGAGCCGTAGATGTCCTCCGTGCCCACGGCGATGTGCTGGATGCCCTCGCCGTTGTACTTCTTCAGGTAGGAGACGATCTGCCCGGTCTCGCCCCGGTCCTCGTTGATCGGGATGCGGATCTTGCCGTCGGGCGAGGTCAGCGCGCGACTGTAGAGGCCGGTGAACTTGCCCTCGATGTCGAAGAAGCGGATCTCGCGGAAGTTGAAGAGCTTGCCGTAGAACTCGAACCACTTGTCCATGTTGCCGCGGTAGACGTTGTGGGTCAGGTGGTCGAGGTAGTAGAAGCCCACGCCCCGCGGCTTCGACGGGGCGAGCCACTCGAATTCCGCGTTGTAGGGCGAGGTCTCGTAGTAATCCTCGATGAAGTAGATGAGCGAGCCCCCGATGCCCTTGATCGCCAGCACGTCCATCGTCTTGTCGCGGCCCTCGTAGGGCTCGGCGCCCATCTTCACCGCGTGCTCGAAGGCGTGCTGCGCGTCCACCACGCGCCAGCCCATCGCGGGGGCGCAGGGGCCGTGCTCCTCGACGAAGCGCGACGCGAAGCTGCCGGGCTCGGCGTTGACGATGTAGGTGATGTCGCCCTGCTGCCAGAGCTCGATGTTCTTCGACTTGTGCCGGCCGACGCGCGCGTAGCCCATTTTCGCGAAGAGGTCGCGAAGCGCCTGCGGGTCGGGATGCGCGAATTCCACGAACTCGAACCCGTCGGTGCCGGCAGGGTTCGCCTCGGTGATCTGCGCCTTGGGCGCGTCGTGCGGGAAAGGTCCCATCTGCGTCTCCTCCTCGGTCGATCCAGTCGCGTTTCACCGCACAGTATCGCACCACGAACGCCGCTTCTGCGCATTCTGCCAATGCTCACACCTTCATTTCGCGCGAAACCCGCATTATGCTGCCTTGAAATGCAGGGGTCACGCATATGCTGGACCGAACCGATCTACGCCTTCTCGACGCGCTTCAGTCCGACGCGCACCTGACCGCGCAGGAGCTCGGCGAACGGCTTAACCTCTCGCCCAGCCAGGCCGGCCGCCGGCGCCAGAAACTGGAGGCGGAAGGCTACATTCGGGGCTACGCGGCTCGTCTCGACGCCGAACGGCTGGGACTGATCGTGCAGGCCTTCGTGCAGGTGGAACTCGCCCGCCACGGCCCCGAGCAGTCGGCGGGCTTCGCGCGCCTCGTCTCCACCCGGTCCGAAATCGTGAGCGCATGGACACTGACCGGCGAAGCGGACTACCTTCTTCGGGTATACTGCCCCGATCTTCACGCGCTGAACCGACTCATCCACGACGTGCTTCTCGCCCACCCCGCCGTGGCACGGGTGCGCAGCCAGATCGTCATGGACCAGCTGAAGCGCGACGCGCCGCTACCGACCTGAGAACCGCAACGGGACCCGCACCCGCATGGAACACTTCCTGCTCCAGGCCTCGATCTACCTTGCCGCGGCGGTCATCGCGGTACCCATCGCGTCTCGGCTCGGTTTCGGCTCCGTGCTGGGCTACCTCGCCGCGGGCATCGTGATCGGACCCGCGCTGGGTCTCGTCGGGGCGGATACCGAGGAGCTTCAGCATTTCGCCGAATTCGGCGTGGTGATGATGCTCTTTCTCATCGGGCTCGAGCTCGAGCCAAGGGCTCTGTGGAACATGCGCCACAAGCTTCTGGGGCTCGGCGGGCTGCAGATCGCCATCACCATGGCGCTGGTCGCGGGCGGCGCGATGGCCGCGGGCCTTGCATGGAACGTGGCGGTCGCGCTCGGCATGATCTTCGCGCTCTCCTCCACCGCGATCGTGCTCCAGACGCTGTCGGAGAAGGGCCTGATCCAGACGGCGGGCGGGCGCTCGGCCTTCTCGGTCCTGCTCACGCAGGACATCGCGGTGATCCCGATGCTGGCGCTGCTGCCGCTTCTCGCGCTGCAGGGCGCCGCAGGCGGGGCGGAGCACGCCTCGGTCGAGCACGGCGAGGCCCTCGGACACGCAGGCGGCATGTCTCTCGTCGCCGACCTGCCCGGATGGGCATCGACGCTGGTCACGCTGGGCGCCGTCGGCGCGATCATACTCACGGGCGTCTACGCGACGCGGCCGGTCTTCCGCTTCATCCACGCCGCACGACTGCGCGAGATGTACACCGCGCTGGCGCTTCTCATCGTGGTCGGGATCGCCTCGCTCATGACGCTCGTGGGGCTGTCGCCTGCGCTGGGCACGTTCCTTGCCGGCGTGGTGCTCGCCAACTCGGAATTCCGCCACGAGCTCGAGTCGGACATCGAGCCCTTCAAGGGCCTGCTGCTGGGGCTCTTCTTCATCACCGTCGGGGCGGGGATCAACTTCGAGGTCCTCTTCGGTGCGCCTGCGCTCATACTGGGGCTCACGCTGGGCCTGATCGTGTTGAAGGGCGCGGTGCTTTACGGCCTCGGCCTCGCCTTTCGCCTCAAGGGCCGCGAGCAGTGGCTTTTCACGCTTAGCCTCGCCCAGGCGGGGGAATTCGGCTTCGTGCTGACCTCCTTCTCGGTGCAGACGGGTGTGCTGGAGCGGACGCTCTCGCAACAGGTGCTGCTGGTGATCGCGTTGTCGATGCTGGCCACGCCGCTTCTGTTTCTCCTCCATGACTGGCTGGCGAAACGCCATGCCGAGGGGCGCGAGCCGGTCGAACCCGACGAGATCGACGAGAGCGGGCCGGTCATCATCGCCGGGATCGGGCGGTTCGGGCAGATCGTGAACCGGCTGGTGCAGTCCACCGGCTACAACACCGTCGTGCTCGATCACGACATGAAGACGATCCAGCTGATGCGGCGCTTCGGCTTCAAGGGGTTCTTCGGCGATCCGACCCGGCCCGAGCTTCTGCATGCCGCGGGGCTGAAGAACGCCAAGGTGCTGGTCGCGGCGCTCGACGATCCGGAGGCATCCACGCGCCTTGTCGCCTATGCCCGGCGCGAGCGGCCGGACCTGCATATCATCGCCCGTGCGCGCGACCGCACCCACGTCTTCCACCTCTACCGCGCCGGGGCCAACGACATCGTGCGCGAGATGTTCGACGGCTCGCTGCGGGCCGGGCGCTACGTGCTAGAGAACATTGGGCTGACCGAATTCGAGGCCGCCGAAGCCGAGAAGACCTTCTACCGGCACGACCGCGAGGCGGTGCGAGAACTCGCCAAGGTCTGGGATCCGGATATCCCGCCGTCGGAGAACGAGGCCTACATCGCCCGCGCGCGCGAGCTTGAGCGCGACCTAGAAACCCAGCTCACGGAACTGCTCGAACCCAAGCAGGACGTGGCCTGACCGGCCCCGCGCCTTCCGTCGCCCCGGCACGAAAAAGGGCCGCGGTCTTCCGCGGCCCTCGACGTGCACTGCAAGGCCTGGTCAGGCCGCGCGCGAAAGCAGCACCTCGTCCACCTGGCGCGCGGCGGCCACCTCGTCGCCGCCCGCAACGGCGGCCACTTCGCGGGTCAGGCGTTCCAGCGCCGCCTCGTAGAGCTGGCGCTCGGAGTAGCTTTGCTCACGCTGATCGTCGGCGCGATGAAGGTCCCGCACGACCTCGGCGATGGCGATAAGGTCGCCCGAATTGATCTTCTGCTCGTATTCCTGCGCGCGGCGCGACCACATGGCCCGCTTCACCCGCGCCTTGCCTTTCAGCGTGGACATTGCCTTGGACACGACATCCGGCGTCGACAGCGACCGCATCCCGATCTCGGTGGCCTTGTTCGTCGGCACACGCAGGGTCATCTTGTCCTTCTCGAACGAGATCACGAAAAGCTCGAGCTTGAGGCCGGCGATTTCCTGTTCCTCGATCGAAAGGATCTGCCCGACTCCATGCGCGGGATACACGACGTAATCGTTGGGACGGAATTCGATTTTCTTGGTCTTGCTCATGCGGTCCTTCCTCGCGCGCCGCCCGAGCAACGAGCGACAAAAAACGGTCGGAAATATGGGTATATTCCCGAGCCCGAAGCGTCATATGCGCTGCCGTGGCCTACTGAAAACCCTTGCGGGGCGCAGGCCGGGCAACTCAATGTGACAGAAATATAGCACCTTTGGGCGCAGAATTCCAGCGCGTGCATGTGCAGCATCGAATAAGCAGCGCCACGTCAAATGCTTAACGTGGAAACTTCGTGTCCCATAGGCGGCCGCCACGCGACCGCAGGGGCGAATCGGCCGGTCAGCCGCCCTCGCCGGGGGCTTCCGTGAAATACTTGTCGAGCTTGCCCTCCTCGCCGTCGCGCGCGTCGGCTTCGGGCAGCGGGTCCTTCTTGGTGATGATCACCGGCCAGAGGTCGGAATACTTGCGATTGAACTCGACCCATTTGTCCATGTCCGGCTCGGTGTCGGGGCGGATCGCATCGGCCGGGCATTCGGGTTCGCAGACGCCGCAGTCGATGCACTCGTCGGGGTGGATCACCAGCATCGTCTCGCCCTCGTAGAAACAGTCCACCGGGCAGACTTCCACGCAGTCGGTGTACTTGCAGGCGATGCAGTTGTCGGTGACGACATAGGTCATGGGGCGGTTCCGGCTTTGTCTCTTCCGGCTTCCAGCTAATCCAGCCGGGGGGGACATTCAAGCGCCGGGGCCGCGCGTCCGGTCGAAGGCGCGGCGTGCCCGCTTGGTGGGGCGCCCGCCCGGCTCTGGACGCGGGGCGGCGGCGGCCCCTGGCGCGTCCTCGGCGTCAGGCCCGACCGGGTCGAGATCGTCGTAATGCGTCTGCGCCTCGGCGGCGGGCCCGCGCCGCTCGGGCAGGGCCGCGACGCGCACCACGCGGATGCGCCGGCCCTGCGCAAAGGTCAACACGTCGCCCGCGCCCACCCCGGTGGCGGGCTTGGTGACCCGGGCGCCGTTCACCCGGCAATGCCCGGCGGAAATCTCCCGCGCCGACAGGCTGCGCGTCTTGAAAAAACGCGCCTGCCAGAGCCACTTGTCGAGGCGCTGGGTCGGTCGCGGCCCGTTCACGCCGTCAGTCCCGTGTCTTGAGGCCCATGAGCGCGGCAGCGAACGGGTTGTCCGGATCGATCCGATCCGCCTTGCGGGGCCCGGACTTGAAGGTTTTCTCGCCCTCCTCGCGGCGCGGCTTGCCCTTCGCCTTGGGCTTGCCCTTGCCCTTCGGCTTGCCGCGGCCCTCGGCGCCCGCGCCACGGCCGCGCTGATTGCCCGCCCGCGCGCCCCGTCCGATCCAGGTGAAAGTGTAGAAGACCTCGGTCTCGGCGCCTTCGGGCGTTGAGGCGTCGGGCGCTGCCGCATCGTCGGGCGCTGCCGCATCGTCGGGCGGAGCCGTGTCGACGGTATCGGGCACGGCCTCGCCGGTGGCCCCGGGCACCTTCTCTTCGCTGGTCGCGGCGGCCGGCGCATCCGGGGCGGGCGCCGCGTCGTGCCCTGTCGCCGGTGGCGTCTCTGCCTCGGTCCCCTCGGGGGTCCCGGCCTCGCGCGCAGACGCAGCCTCGGTCCCGGCGGCGTCCGGCGCGCCCGCCGGCGCCGCGGCCGGTTTCGCCTTGGGCCGTTCGCCGCGCTCGGCACGGTAGCCGAGCCCCTGCATCAAGTCCGCGAACTGCTCGAGCGTCATGCCGGTGATGGACAGCATCTCGGGCTTGGCCTCGAAGCCCGCGCGGCCATCTTCGGCGCGCAGGAGATCTGCGAGGCGCTCCAGCATGTCGAGTCGGATCGCCCGCTCGCCCGCGTTGCGATAGCCCGCCATGGCATCATAGCCGCGCGGCGCGCTTCGGTCCACGGGCACGGTGACAAGGCCCGGCGGCGGCGCCTCGGGAAAGGTGTCGAGACCCTGCGCGAGGCTCCACAGCATCAGGCGAAGCCGCGTGGGCGCGGGCTTCAGCAGCGCCGGCATGAACACGGTGAACTGGCCGAACCGCACGCCGTGCTTGCGCAGCGCGCCGCGGGCAGCCTGGTCGAGGTCCTTGACCTCGGCGGCGACCTGCCCGCGCGGCAGGATGCCGAGCCCTTCGACAAGGCGGAACGCGAAGCCGCGGGCGAGGCCCGTCAACGCCTCGTCGCGGCTCATGGCGAGGAGCGGCTCGAAGAGCGTGGCGATCTTGCGATCGACGAAATGCTGCAGGCGGCGCTCGACCTTCTGGACGACTTCCGCACCCGCCTCCTCGTCGACGAAAGCCTTGACCCGGGGCTTGAGCGGCTCATCGCCCGCGACCAGCTTGCCCACCGCCTGGTCGCCCCACATCAGGCCGCCCTGCTCGGTGTAGTCGATCTCGGTGTCGGGCGCGTTGTAGAACCGGTCGGCGCGCAGGTGGAAATGCGGCGCAAGCGCCTGCAGACCCGCGGATTTCAGCGTCTTGGCCTCCTGTCCGGCCGCCGCCTGGTCCTGACGGAACCGGAACCCCTCCAGCCGACCGACGAACTCGCCTTCGACGGTCACCTCGCCCTTCTCGTTCACCTCGGCCAACAGGGCCTCCTTCTGCTTGAGCCGGCGCATCAGCACCGAGGTGCGCCGATCCACGAAACGCTGCGTCAGCCGCGCGTGCAGCGCATCCGACAGGCGGTCTTCTACCGCGCGGGTGGCCTCGCGCCAATGGGTTTCGTCCGCCACCCAGCCGGCGCGTTGCGCCACATACGTCCAGGTCCTGATGAAGGCCAGCCGACGCGAGAGCGTGTCGATGTCGCCTTCGGTCCGGTCGATGCGCGCCACGTGGCGAGCGAGCCATTCGTCCGGAACGCGCCCGCGCTCGTGCAGGTGGCCGTAGATCGCCTCGAGAAGGCTCGCGTGCTCGGCGTGGCTGATGCCGCGGAAATCGGGAATCCGGCAGACATCCCACAGAAGCCGCACCGACGGCCCGTCCGAGGCGCGGGCGCGCACCTCCGCCTGCGCGGAGAGCGCGCGGAGCGCGCGAAGATCGTCCGCCTCCCGCGCGCGGGCCAGGATCTCGCTCTCCGGCGGGGCCTCGAGCGACGCGATGAGCGCCTCGACGGATCCGAAGGACAGCGCCGCGTTGCGCCATTGCAGCCGGCGCAACGGGGTGAAGCGGTGCTCGGTTATGGCAAGCGCGACCTCGTCGGGCAGCGGCGGCGCCTCCCCGGTGACGCCGAATGTGCCGTTCGCCATGCCGCGCCCGGCGCGGCCGGCGATCTGCGCCAATTCGTTGGGCGCCAGAGGCCGCACCCGCCGCCCGTCGAATTTCGACACCCCGGAGAAGGCCACATGGTCGATGTCGAGGTTGAGCCCCATGCCGATGGCGTCGGTGGCGACGAGGTAATCCACGTCGCCGTTCTGATAGAGTTCCACCTGCGCGTTCCGCGTCCGCGGGCTGAGCGCGCCCATCACCACCGCGGCGCCGCCCTTCTGGCGGCGGATCAGCTCTGCGATGGCGTAGACGTTCTCGACCGAGAAGCCCACGATGGCGCTGCGCGGCTTCATCCGGCTGATCTTGCGCGAGCCGGTGTAGGTGAGTTCGCTCAGGCGCTCGCGGCGCACGAATTCGACCCCGGGCACCAGCGCGGCGATGGGCGCGCGCATCGTGTCCGAGCCCAGAAAGATCGTTTCGTGCTGGCCGCGCATCCGCAGCAGTCGGTCGGTGAAGACGTGCCCGCGCTCGGGATCGGCGCAAAGCTGGATCTCGTCCACGGCGACGAAATCGGCGCCCATGCCCTCGGGCATCGCCTCGACGGTGCAGACCCAGTACTGCGTGCGCGGGGGCACGATCCGCTCTTCGCCGGTCACCAGCGCCACCACGGACGGGCCGCGCACGGCGACGATCCGGTCATAGACCTCTCGTGCCAGAAGCCGGAGCGGCAGCCCGATCACCCCCGTCCGGTAGCCCAGCATCCGCTCGATCGCGTAGTGGGTCTTGCCCGTGTTGGTGGGGCCCAGAACCGCGAGGGTCCTGCCTTGCCGTGTCATTCGCTACTCCCCGCGGCCGGGCGCGGCGGCTAAAGTTCCGCGCCGAGAACCTCGCGCTCGAGCCGTTCCATCGCCGGCCCCACTTGGGGATGATGCGGGTAAATGGCAAGCACTTCCTCGTAGGCGCGCCAGGCCAGGCGCGGCTCCTCGAGCTGTTCCATGATGACGCCGAGGCCGTAGAGCGCGCCGAAGTGGTCCGGGTTGAGCGCGAGCGCGCGGCGCAGATCGCCAAGGGCGAGGCCGTATTCCTGCTGCCGGAAGAACGCCATTGCGCGCACGGCCCATCCTTCGGCGAAATCGGGCGCGTGATCCGTCAGCGCGGTCAAATGCTCCACCGCGACCACGTAATCCTCGTTCTCGAGCGCGTCGCGGCCGCGGCGCAGGAGAAGATCCATCGCTGCCGAGCCCGACTTCGACCAGAGGTTGCGGATCTCGCCGGCGACCTGTTCGGCCTGCTGCGGAGAGGCAGAGCGGAGTTCGCCAAGCATCTCGTCCGCCGCGCCGTCCTCGGACCACGCCGGCGGCGCGAAGGAGAGGGCTGCGGCGAATGCCGCGACGAGATGTTTGATCGGGAAGGCGCTTGTGACCATAAATCCTAGAATAGCTGTTACCCGCGCCGAATCCAGAGGCGCGTGGCGTTTCGAAGGAGCGATGTGATGAGCGACATGATCAACGAGGCCGTGAACGCCCTGAACCAGAAGCTTTCGGGCGGATTTGACGGGATTGCAAAATTCGTCATCGAGGGCGAGGGCGCGATCATGCTCGACGCCGGGGGGGTGCGTGCGGCCGACGAGGAGGCCGACGTGACGCTCACCGCCTCGGCCGACACGTTCCAGCAGATCCTGCAAGGCGAGATGGACCCGACCTCGGCCTTCATGTCGGGCAAGCTGAGCGTGGACGGCGACATGGGCATGGCGATGAAGCTCGGCTCCGCGCTGGGCTGATGGAAGATGCGCCCTTCTTCGACGACCTGGTGAACGGCTGGCCCGCGGCGCGGGCCGTCTGGGTGCACGCCGAGGACGGGGCGCGGCTTCGAATGGGACTTTGGCAACCCGACGATGCCGCGCGCGGCACGGTGCTCGTGTTTCCCGGCCGCACCGAGTACATCGAGAAATACGCGCATGTGGCCGCGCGGCTTCTGGACCGCGGCCTCGCCGTCCTGGCGGTCGACTGGCGCGGCCAGGGCCTTTCGGAGCGGCTTCTGGGAGAGCCGCTTACCGGCCATGTCGGGCGTTTCTCGGACTACCAGCGCGACGTGGCCGCGATGCTGGCCGTCGCGCGTGCCGAGGCCCTTCCGGCGCCCATCTTCCTGCTGGCGCATTCCATGGGCGGCTGCATCGGCCTGCGCGCGCTGATGGACGGGCTAGACGTGGCGGGCGCGGCCTTCACCGGGCCGATGTGGGGGATCCGGATCTCTGCGCTGATGCGGCCCGCCGCCTGGGCGATCAGCTGGAGCGGCGCGCGCCTCGGCCTCGGCCATGTCGTGGCGCCGGGAACCGGCCCGCAATCCTACATCGCGACGGCCCCCTTCGAGGGCAACACGCTCACCACCGATGCCGGGATGTGGGCGACGATGCAGTCCCACCTGCACGCGCGGCCCGAGCTGCAACTGGGTGGACCCAGCCTTCACTGGCTGCACGAGGCGCTGGCGGAGTGCCGCGCGCTCGCCCGCCGGCCCGCGCCGGACCTGCCCGCCATCGCCTGGCTCGGCAGCCGGGAGCGGATCGTCGACCAGGCGCGCGTCCATGACCGGATGCGGGGCTGGCCCTCGGGCCGGCTCGAACTGCTCGAGAGCGCGGAGCACGAGGTGCTGATGGAGCGCGCCGAGATCCGCGACCGCATCCTTCGGGCGACGGCGTCCTTCTTCCTCGAACAGGCGGGCGCACCTGCCTAAGCTGGCCACGCGGCAAGCCGGCCCTATACTGGCGCGCATGACACGGCCCCCGGTTCTCGATTTCACCGACCGCGGCATTCGCTGCCCGGCGGGCGACTTTCACATAGACCCTTGGCGGCCGGTGGATCGCGCCGTCATCACCCACGCCCACGCGGACCACGCGCGGCCGGGGCACCGCCGCTACCTCTGCACGGACGGCACCGCGCCGGTCCTGCGCCACCGGCTCGGCGACGTGGCGCTCGAAACGATGCGCTATGGCGAGGAACGACGGATCGGCGATGCGGTCGTCTCCTTCCACCCGGCCGGCCACGTGCCGGGCTCGGCCCAGATCCGGGTGGAGGTCGCCGGCGAGGTCTGGGTCGTCTCGGGGGACTACAAGATTGCGGCGGACGGGCTGTCGGAGCCGTTCGAGCCGCTCCGCGCCCATGCCTTCGTGTCCGAGTGCACCTTCGGGCTGCCGGTCTTCCGCTGGGCGCCGCAGGACGAGGTCGCCGGCGCGCTGAACCACTGGTGGGCGGGCGCGGCGCGCGACGGGCGCACCGCCATGCTCGGCGCCTACGCGCTGGGCAAGGCGCAGCGGCTGCTGTCGATGCTCGACACCGGCATCGGCCCGATCCTCACTCACGGCGCGGTCGAGGGCGTCACGGACGTGCTGCGACAAGCCGGCCTGCCCCTGCCCGAGACGCGGCAGGTGACGCCGGAGCTCGACCCGAAGGATTTCCCGGGGGCGCTCGTCCTCGCGCCGCCCGCCGCGCTTGGCAGCACCTGGGCCCGACGTTTCGGCCCGGCGTCCACCGCCGTGGCCAGCGGATGGATGGGCCTGCGCGGCGTGCGGCGGCGCCGGGGCGTCGACCGCGGCTTCGTGCTCTCGGATCACGCGGACTGGGAGGGGCTGCTGTGGGCAATCCGGGGGACGGGTGCCGAAAAGATATTCGTGACGCACGGTTACACCGAAATATTCTCACGCTGGCTGAGCGCGGAGGGATTCGATGCCCGCATCGTGCCCACGCAGTTCGGCGGCGAGGCCGAAGACGAGGCCGAGGTGGCGCCATGATCCGTGTCCGGTCAACGACTTGCGGCTTGATCCTCGCATGCCGGGGCCCCGGCCGCCGTCCGCCTGTGGACATGGCTGTGGAAAACCGGAGGTCTGTCGCGATTCCCGGCCGTTCGGCTTCCAACCTCCGGCGCGCGCAGGTCTCGTGAAGGACTTCGCCCGCCTCATCGCCCGGGTCGACGAGACCACGCGCACATCGGCCAAGGTGGACGCGCTGTCGGACTATTTCGCGACCGCGCCAGACGCGGACCGGCTCTGGACCGTGGCGCTTTTCTCGGGCCGGCGGCCGCGGCGCGCGATCACGACGACACAGCTGCGCGAATGGGCGGCGGAGCGCGCGGGCCTGCCGCTCTGGATCGTCGAGGAAAGCTACGGGATCGTCGGCGATCTGGCCGAGACCATCGCGCTCATCCTGCCGCCGCCCGCGCACCCGCGCGACCGCGGGCTGGCCGAGTGGATCGCGGCGCTCAGGGCGCTTGCTGACCGGCCGCTGCCGGACCGGCGCGCCGCGATTCTCGACGCCTGGGAGGCGCTGGAGCCCGCGGAGCGTTTCCTCTTCAACAAGCTCCTCACCGGCGGCTGGCGCATCGGGGTGAGCCAGAAGCTGATGACGCGCGCGCTTGCCCGCGCGCTCGGCCGGGACGAGGCCGAGATGGCGCATCGGCTGATGGGCGCCTGGGATCCCGCGACCACGAGCTGGCAGGAGCTCGTGCACTCCGAGGCGGGCGCGGCGGATCTTTCGCGTCCCTACCCGTTCTACCTCGCCCACCAGCTCGACGCGGGGCCGGAAACGCTGGGCGATCCGTCCGGCTGGCGGGCGGAGTGGAAATGGGACGGGATCCGCGGCCAGCTTATCCTGCGCGACGGCCAGCATTTCGTCTGGTCCCGCGGCGAGGAGCTGATGACGGATCGCTTTCCCGAACTCGCCCGCGCGCGCGACTTCCTGCCGCCCGGCACGGTGATCGACGGCGAGCTGCTGGCCTGGCGCGACGGGCCGCTGTCCTTCAACGCGCTGCAAAAGCGACTCGGGCGCAAGACCGTGCCGAAGAAGCTTCTGTCCGAGGCGCCGGTCGCGCTCGCGGCCTACGACCTGCTGGAAGAGGGTGGCGAGGACATTCGTGCCCGTCCCTTCGACGAGCGGCGCGCGCGGCTTGAACGCCTGCTCGCCGATCTTCCGCCGGAGGCGCCGCTGGTTCTTCCGCCGATTCTGGACTTCGACGACTGGGCCGCGCTCGCGGATGCACGCGGGCAGGCGCGGGCGCGGGCCGCCGAGGGGGTGATGCTGAAGCGCGGCGAAAGCCCCTACCTCGCGGGCCGCAAGCGCGGCGACTGGTGGAAATGGAAGCTCGACCCGCTGACCGTGGACGCGGTGATGATCTACGCGCAGGCCGGGCACGGGCGGCGCGCCAATCTCTTCACCGATTTCACCTTCGCGGTCTGGTCGGGCAACGCCCTTGTCCCCTTCACCAAGGCCTACTCCGGCCTGACCGACGCGGAATTCGCCGAGATCACGCGCTGGGTGCGGCGCAACACGCTGGAACGCTACGGCCCCGTGCGGCAGGTGCGCCCCGAGCAGGTGTTCGAGATCGCCTTCGAGGGCATCCACGAAAGCCCCCGCCACAAGTCCGGCCTCGCGCTCCGCTTCCCGCGCATGGCGCGCTGGCGCCGCGACAAGCCGGCCGCCGAGGCGAACACGCTCGACGATCTGAGGGAGATGCTGACCGCCCATGGCCAGGCTGGCGCGGAGGGATGATTTCGGGCCGCGGCGCGGGTAGTCTCGCGGCGATTCCGGCGCGGGCCGGGCAAGCGGAGGACCGGGACATGCAAGATTCGCTCTGGATCGCGATCGTAACCGCCGCGATCGTCTTCGGGCTCATGATCATCATACCCATCGCCTCGTTTCTGCTGAAGGCGGCGGTCGTGGCGCTGATCGCGGGCGCGGCGGTCTACGTACTGATGCGTCTGTTCGGCCGGCCCTGAGCGCGCCGCCTTCCCCCGGGGCACCCGCGGCGCCTCGGCGCGCGGCCTTGATCCGCCCCGCCGCGCCAGCCTATCTCTCGCAGGCATCCAATTTCGCAGGAGATCCCCATGCGCCACGCCCCCCGCCCCGTCTTCGACGCCAGCGCCGGTTCCGCTTCCGGCCCCGAGGGCCTTGGCGATCTGCCGGAATGGGACCTCACGGACCTTTATGCCGCGCCCGACGCGGCAGAGATCGCACGCGACCTCGACTGGCTGGAGGCCGAGGGCCGCACCTTCGCGGCGGATTATGAGGGCCGGCTCGGCGAACTCGACGCGGCGGGCTTTCTGGACTGCGTGCGCCGCAACGAGCGGATCGAGACGGTGGCGGGACGCATCATGTCCTATGCGGGGCTGCGCTACTACCAGCAGACCACCGACGCGGGACGGGCGAAGTTCCTCTCCGACATGCAGGAGAAGATCACCAACTTCACCACGCCGCTGGTCTTCTTCACGCTCGAGCTCAACCGGCTGGAGGACGACCACCTCGAGCGGCTGTTCGGCGAGAACGCGGAGCTTGCCCGCTATCGCCCCGTGTTCGAGCGCATCCGCGCCATGAAGCCCTACCAGCTTTCGGACGAGCTGGAGAAGTTCCTGCACGACCTGGGCGTCGTGGGCGACGCGTGGGAGCGCCTTTTCGACGAGACGATGGCGGGGCTCAGCTTCGAGGTGGAGGGTGAGGCGCTCGGGCTCGAATCGACGCTCACCCTGCTCACGGATCACGATCGGTCGACGCGCGAGGCCGCGGCGCGGGCGCTCGCCGAAGTGTTCTCCGAGAACATCCGCACCTTCGCCCGCGTGCACAACACGCAGACCAAGGAGAAGGAGGTGATGGACCGCTGGCGCGGCATGCCCACGCCGCAGACCGCGCGCCACCTGGCCAACGACGTCGAACCCGAGGTGGTCGAGGCGCTGCGCGACGCGGTCGTGGCCGCCTATCCGCGCCTCAGCCACCGCTACTACGAGCTCAAGCGCCGCTGGCTCGGCCTCGACACGCTGGAAGTCTGGGACCGCAACGCCCCGCTTCCGATGGAGGAGACGCGCACCATCGGCTGGGACGAGGCGCGCGAGACGGTGCGCGCGGCCTACGCGGAATTCGACCCGCGGATGGCCGAGCTCGCCGAGCCGTTCTTCACCAGCGGCTGGATCGACGCGGGCGTGAAGCCCGGCAAGGCGCCGGGCGCCTTCGCGCACCCGACGGTGACCGAGGTGCACCCCTACGTGATGCTGAACTACCTCGGCAAGCCGCGCGACGTGATGACGCTCGCCCACGAGCTCGGCCACGGCGTGCACCAGCGCCTCGCCGCCGGGCAGGGCGAACTCCTGTCGCGCACCCCGCTCACGCTGGCGGAGACGGCCTCGGTCTTCGGCGAGATGCTGACCTTCCGGCGGCTTCTGGAGAACGCGAAGACGCGGAACGAGCGCAAGGTGCTGCTGGCCGGCAAGGTCGAGGACATGATCAACACGGTCGTGCGCCAGATCGCCTTCTACGATTTCGAGTGCAAGCTGCACGACGCCCGGCGTGGCGGCGAGCTCACGCCGGACGACATCAACGCGATCTGGATGAGCGTGCAGGGCGAGAGCCTCGGCCCCGCCTTCACCTTCATGGAGGGCTACGAGACCTTCTGGGCCTATATCCCGCATTTCGTGCACTCGCCCTTCTACGTCTACGCCTATGCCTTCGGCGACGGGCTGGTGAACGCGCTCTATGCCGCCTACGAGGAGGGCGATCCCGACTTCCAGGAGAAGTACTTCGAGATGCTGAAGGCTGGCGGGTCGATGCACCACAAGGAGCTTCTGGCGCCTTTCGGGCTCGACGCCTCCGACCCGGCCTTCTGGGACAAGGGACTTTCCATGATCGCCGGGCTCATCGACGAGCTCGAGGCGATGGAGGACTAGGATATCTGCCGCGCGCCGCGCCGGACGGGCGCGCCGCGCGGATCAGAGCCCTGTGTGCGTGCCGTCGCAAAGCGGCCCGCGCGCCGTCTGCTTGCAACCGCAGAAAAAGACGCGGCCGTCGCTCTCGGCGGTGTATTTCACGGGCTCGATGCCGGTGCCCTTGTGGCTTCCATCGCAAAACGGCTGACGCGACGAGCGCCCGCAGGCGCACCAGAAATAGCTTTTGCCAGCCGATACCTCGGCCGGGAACGGGGCTTTCTGCGGGATGTCGGGGGTGTCGGACATCGGATTCTCCTTCGTTGGCGCAGGGCACGAACGTGGCACGGCGTGCGGCGCGGTCAATGCAACGACGCCCGCGGACGTCCCGTTCCCCGCCGGTCAGTCAAGCTCCGTCCAGGGCCAGGGCTTGACCTCGGAGGCGCCGGTCTGGAAGCGCGCGGCCTTCGCGATCCATATCCCGAGATCGGTGCCGAACTCCGCCAGCCGCGCGTTGGGATCGCCCCTGTTCACCAGCATCAGCACGGCCTGGATCACCGTGGCCACCGTCAGCACGGTCTGCGCGAGGCTCAGCATGATCCAGATGAGCACCACGTGCAGCAGCCGCACCGGCATGGACTCCCTGGGCGCGTGGGGCTGCGCGCCATGCAGGCGCCCGTTCAGCTTCTCTTCATCGTTGCGCGGCATCGGTCCCTCCGGAATGGCAGATCAAGCATACCGCGCCGGCCCGGTTCGGGCCAAGCCCGGCGACGCTTGACTTGGAGATGACGCAGCTATCTTTCCGATCAGCCACGGGAGGCCCGCATGAAACAGCTGCTCGCCATTATCCTCGCCGTCTTCGCCACCGCTGCCGCGGCCGAGGACTTCATCTTCGACAGCATCGACGGCGGCCAGATCCGGCTGTCGGATTATGCCGGCAAGCCGGTCCTTGTCGTCAACACGGCCTCGATGTGCGGCTTCACCCCGCAATACGAGGGCTTGCAGGCGCTTTACGACCGCTACCGCGACGCCGGCCTCGTGGTGCTTGCCGTGCCGTCGAACGACTTCAACCAGGAACTCGCCTCCGACGACGAGGTGAAGGAGTTCTGCGAGATCACGTTCGGCATCGACATGCCGATGACGACCATCACGCCCGTGCGGGGCAGCGGGGCACACCCGTTCTACGCCTGGCTGAAGGAGACCGCGACGTTCGAGCCGTCGTGGAACTTCAACAAGGTGCTTCTGGATGGCGAGGGCCGCGTGGTGGAAACGTTCGGCGCCACCGCCCGGCCGATGTCGGGCCGGATCACCGAGCCGGTGGAGGCCCTGCTGGCGGGCAGTTGAGCCGCGCGCTCAGCGCAGGACGAACGGCGCGCTCAGCCACTCTGACAGAGCCTCGGTGGTATCCTCCGGCACCTCGAGAGGCGGCAAGTGCCCGGCCCCGTCGATGACCCGCAAGGTGGCGCCGGGGATGAGCTCCGCCAGGAAGACGTGGCGCTTGACCGGCATGAGCGTGTCCTCGGCCCCGCACAGCAGCAGCGTGGGCACCTTGCACCGGCGCAGTGTCGCCTGCTGGTCGCGCCGGCGCTGAAGCGCCCGGATCTGTCGCGTGAACGCCTCGACGCCCAGCCCGCGCGCCATCTCGGCGAGCGTCGCCATCACCTCGAAACGGCCGGGCCCCGGTGCCAGGTGATCCGGCCGGATCACCTCGGCCACCGCGGCGTCGAGCGCCCCGCTGCGCGCCCGGACGATGAGGGGATCGCGCTCCCCGGCTTGCGCGGGCGTCTCAGCCAGCGGCTCGGTGTCCATGAGCGCCAGCCGCGCCACCCGGTCGGGCGCGCGGCGCAGGATCTCCATGGCGACCATGCCGCCCAGGCCCAGACCGCCCAGCGCGAACCGTTGCGGCAGTTGCGGCAGGAGGTGCGAGGCGATCTCTTCCACCCGCTCCCCGCCCGCGAGCGGGGCCACCGTCACAGGGCGATCGCGGCCGAGCGCGGTGATCTGCGGCAGGAAGAGGCGCGCGTCGCACATGAACTCCGGCAGAAGGACGAGCGGTTCAGCCATGCACCGCCTGCCCGTTCGTGACGTCCTGCGCCGTCTGCCCGTTCATCCCGTTCCCCCGCCGTCTGCGGCCGTTTCGATAGCAGCCCCCGGACGGAGGGGCCATAGGCCCGCGCTCACCCCTCCGGCAAGGCGCGGATCCATGCCGTGATCGCCGTCGCGGCGGCGTCCGTCAGTCCGGGCGACAGGATATCGCCCGCGAGGACATGGGCGGCGGGATCGTCCGTGGAGCCGGGGGACACCGGGTGCAGTCTTACCGCGCCGCCCCAGCGCGCGGCCGCCGCGCGCGTGGCGTCCGCGCGCACGACCTGGTCGTCATCCGAGAACCAGAAAAGCGCGGGCACCCCGATGCCGCCCGGATCGAGCCTGTGCACATGCGCGACGAGCGCGGCCATGGGCAGGAGCGCCTCCACCGGATAGCTCTGCGTCCAGTAGCGCGCATGCGCCTCGTTGCGCGGCTCGAACCCCCGCGTCGGTCCGAGAATCCACGGCAACCAGATCCGGGCGGCGGGCCAGGTGAGCAGACCCGCGAAGCGCCCGTGAAGGGCGTAGTTGGGCGACACCAACACGACGCCGGCCACGCCCTCGGCCAGTTCGGGCCGGCCGAGGGCCAGCGTGACGAGCGTGGCGCCCGTCGAGGTGGCGATCACGACCACGCGGTCACCGGCGGCGCGCACCGCCGCGAGGCCTTCGGCAAGGTCCGACATCCAGCCCGCGACGCTGGCTTCGGCCATGGCCGCCCCGCCCCGGCCGTGGCCCTGAAGCCGCGTGAAGACGAGGTTCGCGCCAAGCGCCCCGGCCACGCGGTCGGGCACCGGGCGAATCTCCTCGGACGTCGCCGAAAACCCGTGAACGTAGAGGATCGCCAGATCCGTGCGCGCGCCCGGCGCGCCCGCCCAGAGCACGCGCTTTTCCGTGCCGGGCACGATATCGTCGAAGCGCGCCTCCGCATCGGCGAAATGCCGGTCGAGATCGCCCAGCGCCTCGGGCGCCACGGGCGCGGCAACGGCCACCGTCTCGCGCGGGCCCAGAAACCAGAACGCCGCAGCCGCCGTCGCGACGAGAAGAAGCGCCCAGGCCACCGCCCTAGCCACGCCGGCGCGCGGCGCGGGCGCTCACCTCCTCCACGCTGTCGGTGATCAGCTCGAGGCAATCCGGCTCCGAGAACCGGTGATCCGCCCCCTCGACAAGGGTCAGCCGCATGTCCGGACCGGTGGCGTGGTCGAGAAGCGCGAGCGCCACCGCGCGGTCGACGTCCGCATCCGCGGTGCCCTGAAGGAAGCGCGCGGGAAAGGGCAGATGCAGCGCGGCGCGCAGCACCAGATGCGCGCGCCCGTCCTCGATAAGCCGCTTCGTGATCGGATAGGGCTCGCCGTAGTCGGAGGGCAGGTGCACCACGCCGTCGCGTTCGAGATCGGCGCGCTGCTCGGCGTCGAAGCCCGCCCACATCGCGTCCTCCGTGAAGTCGGGCGCGGCGGCGACGGTGACGAGGCCGGCCACCCGCTCGGGGTTGGCCCGCGCGGTCAGCAGCGCGATCCAGCCGCCCATCGAGGAGCCCACGAGCACCTGCGGCCCCTCGGTCAGCGCATCCAGCACCGCCTCCGCGTCCTCGGCCCAGTCGC
Organism: Rhodosalinus sp. K401; assembly: GCF_041365735.1. Classification (NCBI taxonomy): domain Bacteria; kingdom Pseudomonadati; phylum Pseudomonadota; class Alphaproteobacteria; order Rhodobacterales; family Paracoccaceae; genus Rhodosalinus; species Rhodosalinus sp. K401. Next base: position 394,033 of record NZ_JBGFSI010000001.1, read on the forward strand.
CGATGCACCCGTCGGTGAAGGCACCCGAGCTTTGCCCGTGGCCGGAGTAGTCGAAGCGCAGGAAGGCGCGGCCCGCGTTTCGCGCCCAGTCCTCGAGGTGCAGCGCCTTGGTGCCTTCCATGTCGGACATGAAACCGCCGAGGAACACCACGCCCGGCCCCTCGCCCGGGGTCCGATGATAGGCGATGCGGCGCCGCTGCGGCGTGTCGAGATAGCTGGGCTCTGTCATGGATCCTCCGATCGGTGGCGCGCGAAGAGTGCCCGCGATCGGGCCGGGTGAAAAGCCCCGGCGGGTGTCGGCACGACACCGTCATCCTTGACTTCCCGGGCCCGTCCCGCCATGTCGCCCGCGAACCCTGACCCGCAACCGGGCGCTTCGTAGGCGCCGAACCGACGAGGAGAGCGGACATGGCCCGCGACCAGTCCACCGTTTCCCTGACCTTCCCCGATGGCTCCGTCCGCGACTTTCCCGCCGGGATCACCCCCGGCGAGATCGCCGAGGGAATTTCCAAATCGCTCGCGAAGAAAGCGATCAGCGCCGACGTGAACGGCGCCCACTGGGACCTGCAATGGCCGATCGAGGCGGATGCCGCGATCGCCATCAACACCATGGCCGACGACGCGCCCGCGCTCGAACTCATCCGGCACGACCTCGCCCACATCATGGCGCGCGCGGTGCAGGAGATCTGGCCCGAGGTGCGCGTCACCATCGGCCCCGTCATCGAGAACGGCTGGTATTACGACTTCGACCGCGCGGAGTCCTTTACCCCGGACGATCTCGGCGCGATCGAGAAGAAGATGCGCGAGATCATCGACCGCCGCGACCCGGTGACCACCGAGGTCTGGGAGCGGGACCGCGCCATCCGCTACTACGAGGCGAACAACGAGCCCTACAAGGTGGAGCTCGTCGAGGCGATCCCGGAAGGACAGCCCATCCGGATGTACTGGCACGGCCACTGGCAGGATCTCTGCCGCGGCCCGCATCTCGCCCACACCGGGCAGGTCCCCGCCGACGCCTTCAAGCTGATGAAGGTGGCCGGCGCCTACTGGCGCGGCGACAGCTCGCGCCCGATGCTCCAGCGCATCTACGGCGTGGCCTTCAAGGACCGCAAGGCGCTCAAGGATTACCTGACCTTCCTCGAGGAGGCGGAGAAACGCGACCATCGCCGCCTCGGCCGCGAGATGAAGCTCTTCCACTTCCAGGAGGAGGCGCCCGGCATGGTGTTCTGGCACCCCGACGGCTGGACCATCTACCGCGAGCTTCAGGACTACATGCGCCGGCGCCTTGACGCCGCGGGCTACCGCGAGATCAACACGCCGCAGGTGGTGGACCGCAAGCTGTGGGAGGCGTCGGGCCACTGGGACAAGTACCGTGAGAACATGTACATCACGGAGATCGACGAGGAGCACGCCAACGAGAAGCGGGTGAACGCGCTCAAGCCGATGAACTGCCCTTGCCACGTGCAGGTCTTCAACCAGGGCATCAAGAGCTACCGCGACCTGCCGCTCCGGCTGGCCGAGTTCGGCTCCTGCCACCGCTACGAGGCGCATGGCGCGTTGCACGGGCTGATGCGCGTGCGGGGCTTCACCCAGGACGACGCGCACATCTTCTGCACCGAGGACCAGATCGAGCAGGAATGCGCGGGCTTCATCGATCTCTTGTCCAAGGTCTACAAGGACACGGGCTTCGGCAGCTTCGACATCAAGCTTTCCACCCGTCCCGATGTGCGCGTGGGGTCCGACGCGGTCTGGGACAAGGCCGAGGCGGCGCTGGAGAAGGCGATCCTCTCGGTCAGGAACGACTACGAGATCGACCCGGGCGAAGGCGCGTTCTACGGCCCGAAGCTCGACTTCAAGCTGACCGACGCGATCGGGCGCGAGTGGCAGTGCGGCACCTTCCAGGCCGACTTCAACCTGCCCGAGCGGCTGGACGCGAGCTATATCGGCGCGGACGGCGAGAAGCACCGCCCCGTCATGCTGCACCGCGCGATCCTGGGCAGCTTCGAGCGATTCATCGGGATCCTGATCGAGAACTACTCCGGCAGGCTGCCCATGTGGCTTGCGCCGCGTCAGGTCGTCGTGGCCTCGATCACCAGCGACGCCAACGATTATGTCGCGGAGGTTGTCGCGGCGCTGCGCGCGGCCGGGCTTCGTGCGGAGGCCGACACCCGCAACGAGAAGATCAACTACAAGGTGCGCGAGCATTCACTCGCCAAGGTGCCGGTGATCCTCGCCTGCGGTCACCGCGAGGTCGAGGAGCGCACGGTGACCATCCGGCGCCTCGGCGAGAAGGCGACCAGCACCGAGCCGATGGACGCCTTCGTGAACGCGCTGGCCGACGAGGCGCGCGCGCCCGACCGTTTGTAACATTCGGGGGCGGCGCGCCCGTGCGGCGCGCGCCCCGACGCCGGCGATCGCGGCGTTGCCCCATGCAGGTCGCGAGCCGGTCTCACGGCCCCGTCACTCGCGATGACGGCGCCGTGAAGCACGCGGCCGTGACTGGCGTGTCATGTCGTCGCAGCGGTATGACTCCCCCAGCCGCGGCTCCGCGGCAGCACGGACCAAACTGGAGGGAGATCCACAAATGTCCATCACGCTGAAATCCGCCGCAGTCGCCGGCGCGGTCGCCGCCGCCCTGTCGTCCTATGCCGGCACGGCACACGCCCAGGCGCAGGAGAAGTGCTACGGCGTCTCGCTCGCCGGCGAGAACGACTGCGCGGCCGGCCCCGGCACGACCTGTGCGGGCACGTCCACCGTCGATTACCAGGGCAACGCCTGGACCCTCGTGGACGAGGGCACCTGCGAATCGATGGAGCTTCCGGGGGACCGGATGGGATCGCTCGAACCGCTGGAGCGTGACCTGCCGCAGCAGGGCTGACACGCGGCGGAGCTTTCGGGGCGGGCCGAACGCCCGCCCCTTCCTCCACCGCCTGACCCGACGCAAGGGAGACCGCCCGCCATGTTCGACGCATCAAGCCAGGACATATCGCTTCCCGCGCGTGTCGGCGTGGGCTTCAAGGCGAAGCATTTCGCCGGCCTCACGGCGGAGCCGGGGCCCGTCGGCTGGATCGAGATCCACGCCGAGAACTACATGGGCGCGGGCGGACGCCCCCGCGCGCAGCTCGCCGCGCTCGCCGAGCGCTTTCCCGTTTCGGTGCATGGCGTCGGTCTGTCGATCGGGGGGCAGGCGCCGCTCGACCGCGATCACCTCGCGCGGCTCAAAACCCTTTGCGACCGGATCGCGCCCGCGAGCTTTTCCGAGCACCTTGCCTGGTCCACCCATGACGGCGCGTTCCTGAACGATCTTCTGCCCCTGCCCTACACGCGCGCCACCCTCGCGCGCGTCTCCCGCCACATCGACGAGGTGCAGGAGGCGCTCGGGCGGCGGATGCTGCTGGAAAACCCGTCGAGCTACCTCGCCTTCGCCGAAAGCGAGATGAGCGAGACCGAGTTCCTTTCCGAGATCGCCCGGCGCACCGGCTGCGGTCTGCTGCTCGACGTCAACAACGTCTTCGTGTCGGCCACCAATCTCGGCCATTCGCCGCAGGATTACGTGGACGACTTCCCCGTCGCGCATGTGGGCGAGATCCATCTCGGCGGCCACGACGAGGACGCCGACGAGGCGGGTGCGCCGCTTCTCATCGACAGCCACGGGCGCGAGGTGGCCGACCCGGTCTGGGCGCTGCTCGACCGGGTTCTGGATCGGGCGGGCCCGCGCCCGCTGCTCGTCGAATGGGACACCGACGTGCCGGACTGGCCGGTGCTCCGCGCCGAGGCCGGCCGCGCCGCCGCCGCGCTGGAGCGCGTGGCCGCATGAACCGCGAGACCGAGTTCCGCGCCGCGCTGCTCGATCCCGTGCGTCCGGCGCCCCCGGGGCTGACCGACGGGACGGGCCGGCCGGCGGCACGACGCTTCGACGTCTACCGCAACAACGTCACCGCGAGCCTGCTCGAGGCGCTCGAGGTCGGCTTTCCGCTGCTCGCGAAGCTCACCGGGGCCGCGGCGTTCCGCAACATGGCGCTGGCGTTCCTGCGCGCGCACCCGCCCGAGGATCCGCGCCTCGCGCTCTACGGGGCCGCGCTGCCGGGGTTTCTGGAACGCTTCGCGCCGCTCGCCCGCCACGGCTACCTGCCCGACGCGGCGCGGCTGGACCTGGCGCTCCGCCACGCCTATCACGCCGCCGACGCAGAGCCGATCGCGCCCGACGCGCTTCAGGCGCTGCCGCCCGACAGGCTGATGCACACCCGGCTTTCGCTCGCGCCCGCCGTGCGCGTTCTGCGCTCGCGCTGGCCGCTCCACGCGATCTGGGCCTTCAACATGGTCGAGGGCGCGCCGAAACCGGCGCCCGGCGCGCAGGACGTGCTGGTGGCGCGCCCGGGCTTCGATCCCGCGCCGCATCTGCTGGCGCCGGGCGGCGCGGCCTTCGTGACCACGCTCGCCCACGGTGCGCCCTTCGGCGAGGCCCATGCCGCCGCCGAGGCCGCCGCGCCCGGCTTCGACCTCGCCGCGACGCTCGGCCTCCTTCTCGGGGCCGGCGCGATCACCGGCCTCACGCCACCCGAGGAATGACCATGAACGCCCTTCTTTCCCTCTACGACCGCGCCACCGACCCGCTGGACCGCGAGACGGTGATCCTGCCCACCCTGGCGCGCTTCCTCTTCGCCGCGGTGCTGCTGGTCTATTTCTGGCATGCGGCCGGAACGAAGACGGGCGACGGCCTTTTCGGTCTCTTGCAGCCCTCGATGGGTGCCTACGCGCAGATCTTCCCCCGGCAGATGGAGGCCGCGGGCTTTGATACCTCGCAGCTGGGGCTCTGGCACTGGCTGGTCGTCGTATCGGGCACGCTGGCGGAGTTCGTCCTGCCCGCGCTTGTGGTTCTGGGCCTCGCCACGCGGCTCGCGGCGCTTGCCATGATCGGGTTCATCGCGGTGCAAAGCCTGACCGACCTCTACGGCCATGGCGGGATCGAGCATGCCGAGACGCTGGGGGCGTGGTTCGACCGGTTCCCGGACGGGGCGATCCTGGATCAGCGCGCGCTCTGGGTGTTCCTGCTGCTCACCCTCGTTCTGAAGGGCGCGGGGCTGCTTTCGCTGGACCGCCTGCTGGCGACCCGCCTCAGAAATGCGCCTTAGGCTCGTCGGGCTTTCCGGCGGCGAGCGCGAGTAGCCCGCCGAGCCCCGCGAAGGCGATCGGGAACATCGTGGCCACGTTGAACCCGAAGGCGTGATACATGCCGCCCGCGGACAGGATCAGCAGGATCCCGCCCCAGAGCGCCCGGGCGCGCGCCATCGCCCCGCCCGCGATCGCGAGGAGCGGCGAGAGGATCGAGGTCGCCTGGATCAGCCTCTTGTTGTCGAGCGGGCCGAAGATTTCGTCGACCTCGGCGAACCGGTTCGAGAGCTCGACGTAGCCGTACCCGAAAAAACCCACGATCATGCCGATCACCCCGGCGATGATCCCGAGCGTCAGTGCCGCGTTGCGCATGGCGTACTCCTTGACCTCTTCTTCGCGAAATGGGCCCGCGCACGGCGCTATCCGACAAGCGCCGCGCGCACCTCGTCCGACCAGCCGAGATAGAGCGTTCCGCCGTCGTCGATAAGCGGGCGCTTCATGACCGCCGGCTGGCGCGCGATGAGCGTTTCGGGCGCGAGCGCGCGGTCCTCCTCCGACAGCGCGCGCCAGGTGGTGGAGCGCCGGTTCACCAGATCCGGCCCGAATTGCGCGGCCGCGCGCCGGAGCACCGGTTCCGGCATCCCTTCGGCACGGATGTCCACGAGCCGCGCCTCCGGCAGGGATTTCAGCGCCTTTCGGCAGGTGTCGCAGGTCTTCAGCCCGTAGATCAGCATGCGCGTCGCTCCGTCGATCGTCCCCGGTGTCCTACATCGCGCGCGGCCCGGGATCACCACCGTTTTGCTTGCATTTTACATTTCGCATGCAATCCTTCCCTTGCGGCAACGGCCGTTCAGATTTCCGGCTCGACCTTCCGATTCCGGACCTGACGTCCGGACCGCGCTTCGCCTCCGCGGCGGGGCTGACGACGGAAGACGGAAAGGAGACACGGAAAATGCCGACAGGCACCGTGAAATGGTTCAACACGACCAAGGGTTACGGCTTCATCGCGCCCGAGGACGGCGGCAAGGACGTCTTCGTGCACATCTCGGCCGTGGAGCGTTCCGGAATGACCGGGCTCGCCGACAACCAGAAAGTGTCCTACGAACTCAGGGAAGGCCGGGACGGCCGCACCATGGCGAGCGACCTGAAGGCGCTCTGAAAGCGCCTCACGCCGCCTGCATCCGCTCCGCCTCGCTGCGCGCGAGGCGGATGAGGTCCACCATGTAGGGCTTCTCCGCGTCCTCGGCCCGGGTCGCGGCGTAGAGGCTGCGCGTGATCCCGTTCGCGGTCAGTGGGCGGGTCACGTAATCGGAGCTGTATTTCACCTCGCGCACGACCCAGTCGGGCAGCACCGACACGCCGCGGTTCGACGCGACGAGCAACAGGATCACCGCGGTCAGTTCCACCTGCCGAATCGCCGCGGGCTCCACCCGCGCGCGGCTCAGAAGCTGGCTGAAGACGTCGAGGCGCGACCGCTCCACCGGGTAGGTGATGAGCGTTTCGCCCCTGAAATCCTCGGCCTCGACGAACGGTCTCGCGGCCAGCGGATGCGCGGACGCCGCCACGAACACCGGGGAATACTCGAAGAGCGGCGTGAACGTCACGCCCGGCAATTCCTCGGGGTCCGAGGACACGACAAGGTCCACGTCCTCCTTGGCAAGCGCCGGCAGCGCGTCGAAGGCGAGGCCCGGGCGGATGTCCACGTCCACGTCGGGCCAGAGCTTCCGGAAGCCCTCGAGGACCGGGAAGAGCCACTCGAAACAGGCGTGGCACTCGATCGCGATGTGCAGCCGACCCGAGCGGCCGGCGCGCAGCCCTGCGAACTCCGCCTGCGCCGCCTCGACCTCCGGCAGCACCCGCTCGGCGAGCCGCAGAAGCCTCTGGCCCGCCGCGGACAGGCGCATGGGCTTCGAACGCCTTACGAAAAGCTCCACCCCCGTCTGCTCCTCGAGGCCCTTGATCTGATGGCTGAGCGCCGACTGCGTGATGTTGAGCGCGTCCGCCGCGCGGGCCAGCCCGCCATTGTCGTGAATGGCCTTGATCGACCGCAGGTGCCGCAATTCCAGGTGCATCTTCATGTTCGGCTCATCTTGGTCTTGAGATTTATGAGTTTGTTTCACGTCCGCCCGCGTGCGACAAGGCGCGGAACGATTGGAGGGTCAGGCATGTCCGCACCGCGCGTCTCTTTCGAGTTCTTTCCGCCCAAGTCGCTGGAAGCGTCCTTCCGGCTCTGGGACACCGTGCAGGTGCTCGCGCCGCTCTCGCCCCGCTTCGTCTCCGTCACCTATGGCGCGGGCGGCACGACGCGGGAGCTCACCCGCGACGCGGTAGGAACGCTCCACAAGCATTCCGGCCTCGACGTGGCGGCGCATCTGACCTGCGTGAACGCCTCGAAGGCGGAGACGCTCGCCATCGCCGAGGGCTTCGCCGAGGCAGGCGTGACCGAGATCGTGGCGCTCCGCGGCGACCCGCCCAAGGGCGCGGGCCGTTTCACGCCGCATCCCGAGGGCTTCGCGTCCTCGGTGGAACTCGTGGAGGCGCTCGCCGCGACGGGACGGTTCACCATCCGCGTGGGCGCCTATCCAGACCCCCACCCGGAGGCGCCGCATGACGGGGCCGACATCGACTGGCTCAAGCGCAAGATCGACGCGGGCGCGGCCGAGGCGATCACCCAGTTCTTCTTCGAGCCGGAGACCTTCTTCCGGTTCCGCGACCGCTGCGAGAAGGCGGGACTCGACGCGCGGATCACGCCCGGCATCATGCCGATCGAGAACTGGGACGGCGTGAAACGCTTCGCCAAGGGCTGCGGCGCGGTCATTCCCGACTGGCTCGACCGCGCCTTCGAGAAGGCGCGCCGCGACGGGCGCGAGGATCTGCTGGCCACGGCGGTGTGCAGCGAGCTCTGCAGCAAGCTCATCGACGGCGGCGTGGAGACGCTGCACTTCTACACGCTGAACCGGCCCGAACTCACCCGCGACGTCTGCTTCGCGCTGGGGCTCAAGCCCGATCTCCAGCTCGAGAACGTCGCCTGAGACTAGGGCGGGGCAAGGCGCCTCAATCGCCTTGCGGCGCTGCGTCCCGCAGGCGCGGCGACACCGGGCGGGGAGCGCGCGGGAAGGGCCTTCGAAGGCCCTTCCGGCACGCCGCCCCTGACCTCGCTCTCACGGAATTGGGACTCGTGCGCCGCGCTCGCCTCGCCTAAGACGACGCCATGTTCGACGCCCGCCTCCGCCCGCTGATCGACCCGCCGCTCGACGCCCTCGGGCGTGTCGTCGCGCGCCGGGGCATCACGGCCGATGCGGTGACGCTCGCGGGGCTTGCCCTCGGCCTCGCGGCCGCCGGCGCGATCGCTCTGGGATACCTGCTTCCGGGCCTTTTCCTCCTGCTTGCCAGCCGTCTCGCCGACGGCCTCGACGGGGCGGTCGCGCGCGCCACACGGCCCTCGGACTTCGGCGGCTACCTCGACATCACGAGCGATTTCCTCTTTTACGGCGCGGTGCCCCTGGGCTTCGTCTGGCTCGATCCCGCCGCCAACGGCGCCGCGGGCGCCTTCCTGCTTCTCAGCTTCTACGTCAACGGGGCGAGCTTTCTGGGCTTCGCGATCCTCGCCGAGAAGCGGAAGATGCGCACCGACGCGCGCGGCGTGAAGTCCCTCTACTTCACGGGCGGGCTTCTTGAGGGCGCCGAGACCATCGCCTTCTTCGTGCTGCTCTGCCTTCTGCCGCAGCATTTCGCGCCCATGGCCTGGGCCTTCGGCGTGCTCTGCTTCGTCACCGCCGCCTCGCGCCTTCTGCTGGCACGGAAGGTCTTTCCGAAACCCACCGACGGGGATCCCGCATGACACGACTGCTCGCCGCGCTTCTCGCCGCCCTGCCCGCCTCTGCCCTCGCCGACCCGGACCCGGCGGACTGGGACGCCGTGCTCGAGGAGGCGCGCGGCCAGACCGTTTACTGGAACGCCTGGGGCGGCTCGACCACCACCAACGATTTCATCGCCTGGGTCGGCCAGCGCGTGGCCGAGGAGCACGGTGTCTCGCTCGAGCACGTGAAACTGTCGGACACCGCCGACGCGGTGAGCCGCGTGCTCGCCGAGAAGACCGCGGGCCGCGACGCGGGCGGCGCCGTCGATCTCATCTGGATCAACGGCGAGAACTTCGCGGCCATGAAGGAGAACGACCTCCTTTTCGGCTCCTTCGCCGAGGATCTGCCGAACTGGCGCCATGTCGATGTCTCGGGCAAGCCGGTCACGGTCGACTTCACCGTGCCCACCGACGGCTACGAAAGCCCCTGGGCCACGGCGCAGGTGGTCTTCATGTACGACACCGCGGACATCCCCGGGCCGCTGCCCTCGATGCAGGCGATCCTCGACTGGGCCGAGGCCAACCCGGGGCGCTTCACCTATCCCCAGCCGCCCGACTTCCTGGGCTCCACCTTCCTCAAGCAGGCGCTTTACGGGGTGGTGGAGGACCCGGACGTGCTTCTGGCGCCGGCCGCGCAAGCGGACTACGAGGCCGTGACCGCGCCGCTATGGGCCTTCGTGGACGCGCTCACGCCGCATCTCTGGCGGCAGGGCCGGGCCTATCCGCAAAGCGGGCCGCGCCAGATCCAGCTGATGGCCGACGACGAGATCGACCTCGCGATCTCCTTCAGCCCCGGCGAGGCGTCGGCCGCCATCGCCAATTTCCAGCTGCCCGCCACGGTGCGCACCTTCGTGCCCGAGGGCGGCAGCATCGGCAACGCGAGCTTCGTGGCGATCCCCTACAACGCCTCGGCCAAGGCCGGGGCGATGGTCGTCGCCAACTTCCTCCTGTCGCCCGAGGCGCAGGCCCGCGCGCTCGACCCCGACGTGCTGGGCTACGGGACGGTGCTGGACCTCGACACGCTCTCGCCCGGGGACCGCGCCCGCTTCGACGCGATCGAGCTCGGTATCGCCACCTTGCCACCCGACGCGCTCGGCCCCGCCCTGCCCGAGCCGCACCCTTCCTGGATGGAACGCATCGAGCAGGACTGGATCGCGCGCTACGGCGTCACCGAATAGCGTGGAGGCCCGCGCCACCACCGCCGGCGCGGCGCGCGCCGGGCAAGCGCCCCGGCGCGGACGGGTGCTGCCCGTCGTCCCCGCCCTCACCGTCGCGCTTCTGCTTTTGCCCGTGGCCGCGGGCTTGGCCGGCACGCTTCTGCCCGCCTTCGGCATCCTGCCCGCGATCGGACGCGCCGCGCCCGGCCTCGATGCCTTCCGGTCGCTTCTCGACTGGCCTGGTCTTGCAGCGGCGTCGCGGCTCAGCCTCGTCACCGGCCTCGCGGCGACGGCGCTCTCGCTCGCCGTCACGGCGCTCATCCTCGCCTCGTGGTCGGGCACGCGCGTCTTCGGCGCGATCCGCAGGGCGCTCTCGCCGCTTCTTTCCGTCCCGCATGCCGCGGCGGCCTTCGGGCTTGCCTTCCTGATCACGCCCTCGGGCTGGGTCATGCGCGCGCTCTCGCCGTGGCCTTCCGGCTTCGAGCGGCCGCCGGACTGGCTGGTCGTGCAGGATCCCTGGGGCCTCGCCCTCGTCGCGGGGCTCGCGGCGAAGGAGGTGCCCTTTCTCCTGCTCATGTCCATCGCGGCGATGGGCCAGACCGACCAGGCCCGCGCGCTGACCACCGCGCGGGCGCTGGGCCACGGGCGCGAGGCGGGTTGGCTCGTGGCGGTGTTTCCCAGGCTCTACGCCCAGATCCGCCTGCCGGTCTATGTCGTGCTCGCCTACTCGATGACGGTGGTGGATGTCGCCGTGATCCTTGGACCGAACACGCCCTCCACCCTGGCGGTGCAGCTCGTGCGCTGGATGGCGGATCCGGACCTCGCGCTCCGCCTGCAGGCGGCGGCGGCGGCGGCGCTGCAACTGGGCCTGGTGCTGGGCGCGCTGGCGCTGTGGCGCGCGCTGGAGGGGGCGGCGGCGGCGCTTGGACGGGCCTGGATCCGCACCGGCCGCCGGGGCCCCCGGGGCCGCGCGCTTCGGGTCCTGTCCCTCGGGCTGGCGCTGGTCTCGTCCACCGCCGTGCTGGCCGGGCTCGGGGTGCTCGCGCTCTGGTCGGTGGCCGCGCTCTGGCCCTTCCCGGAGGCGTTCCCCGACGCGCTCACCGCGCGAAGCTGGGCGCGCCACGGTCCCGAACTGGGCGCGGCGCTGCGCCAGACGGCGGTGATCGCGGTCATCGCCACGCTGGCCGCGCTCGCGCTTGCCATCGGCTGCCTCGAGGCCGAGTACCGCCATGGCCTGCGCCTGCGCGCGGGCGGGCTGTGGCTGCTTTACGCGCCGCTGCTGGTGCCGCAGGTGGCGTTCCTGCCCGGCGTTCAGGCCGCGATGCTGGCCGCGGGCCTCACCACCGGGATCTGGGCAGTGACGGCCGCGCATCTTCTCTTCGTCTTTCCGTATGTCTTTCTCGCGCTCGGCGACCCGTGGCGCGCATGGGACGCGCGCATGGGCACGGTGGCGCGCACGCTCGGCGCCGGGCCCGAGCGGGTGCTCTGGCGGGTGCGGATGCCGATGCTGCTCGCCCCGGCGCTGACCGCCGCTGCGGTGGGCTTCGCCGTTTCCGTGGGCCAGTACCTGCCCACCCTGCTCGTGGGCGGCGGGCGCGTGGCCACCGTGACGACGGAGGCTGTGGCGCTCGCCGCGGGGGGCGACCGGCGCGCCATCGGCGTCTACGCGCTGGCGCAAACGGCCGCCGCGCTCCTGCCCTTCGCGCTGGCGCTCGGCCTGCCGCGCCTCGTCCATCGCGATCGCCGGGGGATGCGGCCATGAGCGGGGGCCTCGTGCTCGAGGGGCTTCGCATCCTTCGGGGCGGCACGCCGCTTCTGTCGCTCGACCTCGCCGTGGCCCCGGGCGAGGTCGTCTCGGTCATGGGGGCCTCGGGCTCGGGGAAATCCACGCTTCTGGCCGCCGTGATCGGCACGCTCGGCCCTCCCTTCACGATGAGCGGGCGGATCCGCCTCGACGGCGAGGACGTGACCGCCCTGCCGCCCGAGCGGCGCGGCATCGGCATCCTCTTCCAGGACGACCTTCTGTTCCCGCATCTCTCGGTCGGCGACAACCTTGCCTTCGGCCTCGCGCAGAGCGTGCGCGGCCGAGCGGCGCGGCGGGCGGCGGTGGAGGCCGCGCTCGCCGAGGTGGGGCTCGCAGGCTTCGCCGGGCGCGACCCGGCCACGCTGTCGGGCGGGCAGAAGCTGCGGGTGGCGCTGATGCGCACGCTCCTGGCAGAGCCGCGGGCGCTGCTTCTCGACGAACCGTTCTCGAGCCTCGACGCCGACCGCCGCGCGCAGGTCCGCAGCTTCGTCTTCGCCCGCGCGAAGGACCGGGGGCTGCCGGTGCTCATGGTCACCCACGACGTGGCCGACGCCGAGGCGGCGGGCGGGCCGGTGGTCAGGCTGGGCTGAGGCCCCTTGCATCGGCGGGGCGAAGCCGCGACCGTCCCGGCCGACTGCCATCGAAGGAGACCGGACATGCGCCGCTTCCCGCCCGACCGGATCGTCTGCCTGACCGAGGAGACGGTGGAGACGCTCTACCTTCTGGGCGAGGAGGACCGGATCGCGGGGGTCACGGGCTATGCCGTGCGGCCGCCGCGCGTGCGCCGCGAGAAGCCCCGCGTGGGCGCCTTCACCTCGGCCGACATCCCGAAGATCCTGGCGCTGGAACCCGATCTCGTCCTGGCCTTCTCGGATCTTCAGGCGGAGATCGCGGCCGAACTGGCGCGCGCTGGCGTCGCCGTGCATCTCTTCAACCAGCGCGACGTGGCGGGGATCCTCGCCATGATCCGAACGGTGGGCGCGCTGGTGGACCGGCGCGCGGCGGCCGAGGAGCTTGCCGCGGGATACGAGACACGCCTCGCCCGCCTCGCCGCAGGCGTGCCGAACGGGCCGCGGCCACGGGTCTACATCGAGGAGTGGGACGAGCCGCTCATTTCCGGCATCGGATGGGTGTCCGAGCTCGTCGGCGTGGCCGGCGGCGAGGACGTGTTCGCCCCGCTCGCCGCCGCACCCGCCGCGCGCGACCGGATCGTCGTGCCCGAGCAGGTGATCGCCGCCGCCCCCGAGGTGATCGTGGCCTCCTGGTGCGGCAAGAAGGTGCGCCCCGAACGGATCGCCGCGCGGCCCGGCTGGGACGCGATCCCCGCGGTGCGGGCGGACCGCATCCACGAGATCAAGTCGCCGCTCATACTTCAGCCGGGTCCGGCGGCGCTGACGGACGGGCTGGATGCGCTGACGGCGCTTCTGGACGCGGCGCGCCGTTAGCCGCGCGGCCCGGCGGGACGACCTCGTAGCTCGGCGCCTCCGGCTCGTCGTCCACGAGTGCACGCGGAAAGCCCTCGGCCAGCACCTCGAGGCCGGTGGCCGCCTCGAGCCGCTCGATCACGCGGTCCGACTGCGCGGCCACGCCGAGCCGCGCCTGCGCGTCGGTGACGATGCGGATGATCTCGGGCGACAGCTCGAGCGGCACGCCATGCGCCTCGGCGATGCGCTGGAAGAGGCCGATGTCCTTCTGCACGAGATCGAGGGTGAAGTTCACGTCGCGCGACCCCGAGAGGATGAGCTGGCTTTCGGTCTCGTGCACGAAAGAACTGCCGGAGCTGATGCGGATCGCCTCGTAGGTCGTGGCCATGTCGAGCCCCGCGGCCTTCATCGTCACCAGCGCCTCGCAAAGGCTCAGAAGATTCGCGGTGGCGAGGTAGTTCGTCATCACCTTGAGCGTCGAGGCGGTGCCGATCGGCCCGGTGTGCAGCACCCGCCGTCCGAGGACGGCGAGGAGCGGCATGACGTGGTCCACGCTGTCGCGCTCGCCGCCCGCGAAGATCGAAATGTTGCCCGTGGCGGCGCGGTGACAGCCGCCCGAGACCGGGCATTCCACGGCCCGGCCGCCGCGCCGCGTCACGAGGGCCGCTAGGCGCCGCACCTCCGCGGCGTCGGTCGTCGACATCTCGATCCATGTCTTGCCGGGGCCCATGGCCGGCAGCATCGCCCGCACCACCGCGTCGGAGGCGGCGGGGCTCGGCAGGCAGGTGATGACCGTGTCGCAGCGTTCCGTCACGGTCGCGGGGTCGTGCCCCTCGTGCGCGCCGCGCGCGACGAAGGCGCCGACCCGCGCCGCGTCGAGATCGCTCACCGACAGATCCGCCCCGTTCTTCAGGAGGCTTCCGGCGAGATTGGCGCCAAGGCTCCCCAACCCGATGAAACCGATCTTCCCGTCCATTGCGCACCCGTCCTGCACTGCCTCGCCGATCATGAGCGTCGCGCGGCGCGCGGCGTCTGGCAAGCGGCATTCGCCCGCCTCTCAGCCGGTGAACTCGGCCACCAGCCAATCCCGGAAAAGGCATGCCTTGGGCCGTGTGCGGCCCGCCTCCGTCAGAACGGCGTAATGCGCCTCGTCATGGGCGATCTCGATCGGCCCGGGGCAGACGACCCGGCCGGCCTCCAGGTAGGGCTGCGCGAGATCCCGCGCGATGAGCGCGACGCCGAGCCCCGCCGCCACCATCTCCAGCGCGACGAGCGACGAATCCACGCCGAGCCCAGTCCCGGTCGCGCCCGGGTCGAGACCGAACCGCCGCGCGGCCAGATGCCACAGGCTCTCGCAGCCGGCGACATGGATGGCGCGCGGCGCCACCGCCTTCAGAAGCGCCGCGGGCTCGCCGGGCGCGGGCGCGCCGCCCGGCGCGGCGACGAGGCACGAGACGGGCTCGGTCAGCCTGTGCGACCCGGGCGCGGCCCACCGCCCGTCGCCGTAGCGGATGTCGATGTCCACCCGGTCGTCGTCGGACGCCTCGGCCCAGATCGAGGTCGAAAGCCGCAGCGGGACGTCGGGGCGCGCCTCGCGGAAGCGTCCCAGCACCGGGGCGAGGCGGAGGGCGGCGAAGCTTGGCGGCGCGCGTACCACCACCATCTCGGCACGGCCCGGCCCGAAAAGCCCCGCCGTGGCGGTGGACAGCTCCTCGAAGGCGCGGCGCACCGAGGGCAGGTAGGCCTGCCCCATCTCGTTGAGCGCGACGCCCCGCGGCAGCCGCCGGAAAAGCGGAAACCCGAGCCGTGCCTCGAGCGCGCGGATCTGCTGGCTGACGGCGGCGGGCGTCAGGCCAAGCTCTTCGGCCGCGGCGGCGAAGCCGCCATGGCGCGCCGCTGCCTCGAAGCTGCGCAGCCAGGCAAGGGGCGGCAGGGATTTCATCGCGGATGGCCAAAGCGCAATGGGGTCATACCCGCTATTTCCATTGTTTGTCTTTGGTCTGCAAGCCTGAAACCCTCCGTCTTGCAAGGGTCGGAGACCGGGCACATGGAAGAGTTCGACTACGTCATCGTGGGCGCCGGCTCGGCCGGCTGCGTGCTTGCCGACCGGCTGAGCGCGTCGGGCCGGCACAGCGTCCTCCTGCTCGAGGCGGGGGGCGCGGGGCGCTCGCCCTGGGTCCGGGTACCGCTCGGCTACGGGCATCTCTTCCACCACCCGCGCATGAACTGGCGCTTCCGCTCCGAGCCGGATGCGGGCTTGGGCGGGCGCGACCTCTACTGGCCGCGCGGGCGGCTTCTGGGCGGATCGAGCGCGATCAACGCGATGGTCTACTGCCGCGGCCTGCCCGAGGATTACGAGGACTGGGCGGCCGCGGGCAACCCGGGCTGGGGCGCGGCGGAAACCGCCGCCGCCTTCGAGCGCGTGGAGCGGCGCGTCGGCGCGGACGGCCGCGCGGCCGGCGACGGCGCGCTCTGGGTGACGGACTGCTCGGGCGAGCATCATCCCGTCTCGCGGCGCTATCTCGACGCCGCGCGGGAGGCCGGGCTTGCCGAGGGCGACACCGTGACCGGAGAGGGCGCGGGGCCCTACCACGTCACCACGCGGCACGGCCGTCGCTGCTCGTCCGCCGACGCCTTCCTCGCGCCCGCCCGGCGACGCCGGAACCTCGTCGTGCGCACGGGGGCAGAGGCGACGGGACTTGTCTTCGATGGCGCGCGGGCGGTCGCGGTGCGCTACCGCAAGGGCGGCGCGGACCGTGTCGCACGCTGCCGGGCCGAGATCCTTCTCGCCGCAGGCGCCGTGAAGTCGCCGCAGCTCCTGCAGCTTTCCGGGATCGGGCCCGGCGCGCTTCTGGCGGGGATGGGCGTCCCGGTGCGGGTCGACAATCCCGCGGTCGGCGGCGGGCTGCAGGATCACCTCGCGGTCAGCTACATCTTCCACGCCACGGAGGCGACGCTCAACCAGGCGCTCGGCCGGCGCGCGGGACAGCTTGGCGCGGCGCTGCGCTATCTCCTGACGCGGCGCGGGCCGCTGTCGCTCAGCGTGAACCAGATGGGCGGGTTGCTGCGCGGCGCCCCCGGGGCGGCCCGGGCGGGCGTGCAACTCTATTTCAACCCGCTCAGCTACACCACGGTCCTGACGGGCCGCCGTCCGCTTCTGAAACCCGACCCGTGGCCCGGCTTCTGCCTCGGCTTCAATCCGTGCCGGCCGACGAGCCGCGGGCGCATCGACATCGCGTCGCCCGATCCCGCCCAGGCGCCGCGGATCCGGCCCAACTATCTTTCCACCAACGAGGACATCGCCCAGGTCGTGGAAGGCGCGCGGCTGGTGGAGCGGCTTCTCGGGACGCGGGCGCTGCGCGGGCTCGTCGCCGGCGCGGAAAGCTTCACGCCCGAGGGGGCGGGCGACGGCGCCATCGTCGAGGATTTCCGCGCGCGCGCCTCCACCGTCTTCCACCCTTGCGGAACCTGCCGCATGGCGCCGCGGGAGGCGGGCGGCGTGGTCGATCCGGCGCTGCGCGTCTGGGGCGTGGAGGGGCTGCGCGTGGTGGACGCCTCGGTCTTTCCGAACATCACATCGGCCAACACGAACGCCCCCGCCATCATGACCGCCACCCGCGCGGCCGACATGATCCTCGCCGGTTAGGCGCGGCCCGCGCCGCGCGGGCGCGGCACGGGCACATCCGGCGCGATGTCCCGAAAAGCGACCGTTCCCGGCCCGGGGCCGGCGCCGGGCGCAGCGGGCCGGCGGATGACGGGTCGGCATAGCCCTTCCGCGCGCCGGCCGCGCCGGGCCGGTCCCGAAACGCGAAGGCGCGGCGCCCGGGGTTCCCCCGCGACGCCGCGCCCTGCAGTCCTCATGGCGGGCCGCCGGGGCGGCCCGCACTTGCCCGCGTCACGCCACCAGGTCGAACCGATCGGCGTTCATGACCTTCGTCCAGGCCGCCACGAAGTCGGTCACGAACTTCTCGTGGTTGTCGTCCTGGGCGTAGACCTCGGCATAGGCGCGAAGCATGGAGTTCGAGCCGAACACGAGGTCCACGCGCGTGGCCGTCCACTTGACCTCGTCGGTCTTGCGGTCGCGGATCTCATAGAGGTTCTCGCCCGCGGGCTTCCACGCATAGGCCATGTCGGTCAGGTTCACGAAGAAGTCGTTGGTGAGCGCCCCTTCACGGTCGGTGAAGACACCGTGCTTCGTGCCCCCGTGATTGGTGCCGAGCACCCGCATCCCGCCCAGCAGACAGGTCATTTCGGGCGCGGTCAGCCCCATGAGTTGCGTCCGGTCGAGCATCAGCTCCTCGGGGCTCACCGCGTAATCCTTCATCAGCCAGTTGCGGTAGCCGTCGGCGACGGGCTCGAGCGGGGCGAAGCTGTCCGCGTCGGTCATCTCGTCGGTGGCGTCCCCGCGGCCCGGCGCGAAGGGCACCTCGACATCGATCCCCGCGGCCTTCGCGGCCTTCTCGATGCCCACGTTGCCGGCCAGCACGATCACGTCCGCGATGGACGCGCCCGTTTCGGCCGCGATGGGCTCGAGCACCGCCAGCACGCGCGCCAGACGCTCGGGCTCGTTCCCGGCCCAGTCCTTCTGTGGCGCGAGACGGATGCGCGCGCCGTTGGCGCCACCGCGCATGTCCGAGCCGCGGAAGGTCCGCGCGCTGTCCCAGGCCGTGGCGACCATGTCGGCCACGGAAAGCCCGCTGTCGACGATCTTCTGCTTGACCGCCGCGACGTCATAGCCCGTGGGGCCGGCCGGGACCGGATCCTGCCAGATCAGATCCTCTTGAGGCGCATCGGGGCCGATGTAGCGCTCCTTCGGGCCCATGTCGCGGTGCGTCAGCTTGAACCAGGCGCGGGCGAAGCTGTCCTTGAAATACTCCGGATCGGCCATGAATTTCTGGCAGATCGCGTTGTAGGTCGGATCCATCTTCATCGCCATGTCGGCATCGGTCATGATCGGCATGCGGCGCACCGAGGGGTCGCTCGCATCGACCGGCATGTCCTCTTCCTTGATGTCGACGGGCTGCCACTGCCACGCGCCTGCGGGGCTTTTCTTCAGTTCCCACTCGTGACCGAAGAGCATCTCGAAATAGCCCATGTCGAACTTGGTGGGCTCCGTCGTCCAGGCGCCCTCGATCCCCGAGGTGATCGCCTTGCTTGCAAGGCCCGCCTGCGCCGCGTTGGCCCAGCCCAGGCCCTGGCTCTCGGGGCCGCAGGCCTCCGGCTCGGGGCCGAGCGCGGCCGCGTCGCCGTTGCCGTGGCACTTGCCCACGGTGTGACCGCCCGCGGTGAGCGCCGCGGTCTCGACGTCGTCCATCGCCATCCGCGCGAAGGTCTCGCGCACCTGCGCGGCCGTCTGGAGCGGGTCGGGCTGGCCGTTCACGCCCTCGGGGTTGACGTAGATCAGGCCCATCTGCACCGCGGCGAGCGGGTTCTCCATCGTGTCGGGCTTGCTCACATCCTCGTAGCGGGTGTCGGACGGGGCGAGCCACTCCCGCTCGGCGCCCCAGTAGACATCCTTCTCGGGGTGCCAGATGTCCTCGCGCCCGAAGGAGAAGCCGAAGGTCTCGAGCCCCATGGACTCATAGGCGACGTTGCCCGCCAGGATGATCAGGTCGGCCCAGCTGATCCGGTTGCCGTATTTCTTCTTGATCGGCCACAGAATGCGCCGCGCCTTGTCGAGGCTGGTGTTGTCCGGCCAAGAGTTGAGCGGCGCGAAGCGGATGTTGCCGGTTCCGGCACCGCCCCGGCCGTCGGCCAGACGGTAGGATCCGGCGGCATGCCAGGCCAGGCGGATCATCAGGCCGCCGTAATGCCCGTAGTCGGCCGGCCACCACTCCTGGCTGTCGGTCATCAGCGCGTGCAGGTCGGCCTTCAGCGCGTCGACGTCGAGTTTCTCGACCTCTTCGCGGTAGTTGAAGGTCTCCGCCATCGGGTCGGGCTTGCGGTCGTGCTGATGCAGGATGTCGAGGTTCAGCGCGTTCGGCCACCAGTCCATCACGGTGGTGCCGAGCGCGGTCATGCCACCATGCATCACCGGGCATTTGCCTGCGGGGATATCGTTTCCGTCCATGTCTTTCTCCGATCGTGACTGCGTTGCGTGTCCGGCGGCCGGGAGGTGCCTGCGTGTGGGCCCTGCGGTAAACGGCGCGGCGCTGTGGCGGGCCTTGCTTCTGGCCTGCTGCCACCGGCGCGCCGCGGTGACGAACCCCTCCCGCTTCCTGGAATCGTTCTAGCAAACCCGAGCGATTTGTGTAAGTTTCTTTTTCTGATATGGTTGATAAGTCGTACTTATGAGAAATCTGACCATCAAGCAGCTTCGCTATCTCGACGCGCTGGCGCAACACGGGCATTTCGGGCGGGCGGCCAATGCCTGCGCGATCTCGCAGCCCGCGCTCTCCATGCAGATCCGCGACCTCGAGGAAACGCTCGGCACGCCGCTTTTCGAGCGGGGCGCGCGGCGGGTCCGCCTGACCGGCTTCGGAGAGGAGGTCTCTGCCCGCGCCCGCGAGATCCTGCGCTCGGTCGACGAGCTTTCCGATCTCGCCCGCGCCGCGCGGGACAGCCTGGCCGGCAGGCTCAGGATCGGGATCATCCCGACCGTGGCGCCCTATCTTCTGCCCGGCATCATGGCCGAACTGTCGCGCCGCTACGGCGAACTCGACATCCGGGTCCGCGAAACGCTCACCGCGCGACTGATCGAGGAGTTGTCGGAGGGCCGCCTCGACACCGCGATCGTCGCCCTGCCCGTCTCGGAACCTGCCTTGGCCGAAATCGACCTCTTCGCCGAAGAGTTCGTTCTGGTGCGGCCGGCCGGCGATGCGGACAAGCCCGTTCCGAGCGCCGAGCGGCTGCGCGAGATGCGTCTTCTCCTGCTCGAGGAGGGGCACTGCTTCCGCGACCAGGCCCTGTCCTTCTGCAACATGCACGCTGCGCGCCCGCGCGAGCTTCTGGACGGAAGTTCGCTCTCCACCCTGGTGCAGATGGTCGGCGCCGGCATCGGCGTCACCCTGATCCCCGAGATGGCGGTGCCCGTCGAGACACGCTCCGCCGCGGTCAGCGTGGCGCGCTTCGCCCCGCCCGGCCCGGCGCGACGGATCGGCATGATCTGGAGGAAATCGAGCCCGCTGGCCGAGCAACTGCACCGGGTCGCCAAGGTTGTGCGCCACGCCGCAACCCGGCCCGCCGACAAGGGCGGCGCGAGCTAGATCGGGACGGACGCGCCGTTGGCGCGGATGAGTTCGAGCCGGCGCTTGCGCGTGTGGCTCGAGGCGCTCGGTCGAGCGTATGTGCTGTTCACGGCACACACGGATCCGGAAGCGTCCAAGACGCGGCACGGGCGATACCGAGCGCCGGATCGGCCGCCTTTACGATCGACGATGCTCGTTCGCCAGCAATCCCGAGGCGCGGACCGACAAGCCGAAGCGGGAGACGCCCATGACCGACCGCAATGACGACAACCTGCCCGCCCGGCTGGTCCCGCCGGAGCCGGGGGAGACGGGCCGGAGCCACTGGCGCGTGACCCCCTTGGGCATCGCCCTCGTGGAGGAGTTGGCCGGGCGCGGCTGCCACGTCTCGACCATCGCCCGCGCCCTCGGCATGAGCAAGGACGCCTTCAGCTCCTGCCGGGACCGCCAGCCCGAGGTTGCGCGCACGTTTTCGCCCACTGCCCGCGCAACGGGCGGCGGGAATGCGTTGCCCACCTGCCTGTAGGCGGCGGTCTTGCGGCCCGTGAAGTGCCAGTCATCCGGGAAGCCCTGAATGCGCGCCACCATCGGCACGGTCAGGCGGGGCATCCCGACAAAGTCTGCCTCGGGCGCGTGCTCGGCAACGGTCTTGCCGTTGACCCCGAGGGTAACGCCGGGGTAACTGGGCAGCCTGCGCCGCAGCATCCGCTTATCCAATTAATTTTGTGGTGGTTTCTGGTGCTGCCGGAGAGATTTGAACTCTCGACCTCTCCCTTACCAAGGGAGTGCTCTACCCCTGAGCTACGGCAGCCCGACGCGCGGGTCATTAGACGCTATCGCCCGGTCGCGCAAGCGCATTCTGGACGCTGCGCCCGGGCTCCTGTAGAGGTTTTCCATGACGAAAGGCGCGAAGCGGCAAGGGGCCTCCGGTCCGCCGAACGAAGGGCGGGAAGAGCGGCTGAAGGCCGCCCTCAAGGCGAATATCGCCCGGCGGAAGGCGCAGGCCCGCGCCCGCGAAGACGCCGCGCGCGACGACGGCGACGATGCCGCGCGCAACGAGAACGACACCGCCGGAACGGGCGGGGGCACAGGCGGCGAGAGAGGGCAGTAGGCATGGATTCCATCATCGTCACGGGCAATGGCCCGCTTCACGGGCAGATCCCGATCGCGGGCGCGAAGAACGCCTGCCTCGCCCTCATGCCCGCGACGCTGCTGAGCGAGGAGCCGCTCACGCTCACGAACGCGCCGCGGCTTTCCGACATCCGCACGATGACGACGCTGCTGCAGTCGCTGGGGGCGGAGGTGTCCGCGCTCCAGGACGGGCAGGTCCTGGCGCTGTCGAGCCACGCGCTCACGGGGCACCGGGCCGAATACGACATCGTGCGCAAGATGCGCGCCTCGATCCTGGTGCTGGGGCCGCTGCTGGCGCGCGCGGGTCAGGCCGAGGTCTCGCTTCCGGGCGGCTGCGCGATCGGTGCGCGGCCCGTCGATCTGCACCTGCGCGCGCTCGAAGCGCTCGGCGCGGAGATGGATCTGCGTGACGGCTACGTGCACGCCAGGGCGCCGGCCGGAGGGCTGAGGGGCGGCCCGGTCGAGTTTCCCTTCGTCTCGGTCGGCGCGACGGAGAACGTGCTGATGGCCGCGACGCTCGCCCGCGGCACGACGGTGATCCGCAACGCCGCGCGCGAGCCCGAGATCGTGGACCTCGCGCGGTGCCTTCGGACGATGGGGGCGGCGATCGAGGGCGAAGGCACCGACGAGATCACGGTCGAGGGCGTGGACCGGCTCCACGGCGCGACGCACCGGGTGGTGACCGACCGCATCGAGCTGGGCACCTACATGCTCGCGCCCGCGATCTGCGGCGGCGAGGTGGAGTGCCTCGGCGGGCGGATCGACCTCGTCGGCGCCTTCTGCGAAAAGCTCGACGCCGCCGGGATCGACGTGACCGAGACCGCAAACGGCCTCAAGGTGTCGCGCCGGAGCGACCGGGTGAAGGCGGTGGACGTGACGACCGAGCCGTTTCCGGGCTTCCCGACCGACCTTCAGGCGCAGATGATGGCGCTTCTGTGCACGGCGGACGGTGCCTCCGTTCTCGAGGAGCGGATCTTCGAGAACCGCTTCATGCATGCGCCCGAACTGATGCGGATGGGCGCGCGGATCGACGTGCAGGGCGGGACCGCGCGCGTCACCGGCGTCGACAGGCTCAAGGGCGCGCCGGTGATGGCCACGGATCTGCGCGCCAGCGTGTCCCTGATCCTCGCGGGCCTGGCCGCGGAGGGCGATACGACCGTCAACCGCGTCTACCACCTCGATCGCGGATACGAGCGCGTGGAGGAAAAGCTCTCGGCTGTCGGTGCGAAGATCGAGAGGGTTCCGGCGCAATGACCCGCGACGCGCGCTTCGAGGAGGGACGGGAGACGCCGCTCAACCTGGGCGCGCTCGACGCCGAGGACGTTCCGGTGATCTCCGCACTGCTGCAGGACGCGGTGTTCCCGGCCACGGAAATGCTGTGGGAGCCGCGGCGCCGGCGCTTCTCGCTTCTGATGAACCGGTTCCGCTGGGAGGACCGCGCCGCGGCCGAGGCGCGCGGGCGGCCCTATGAGCGGACGCGATCGGTCCTTGCGGTCGAGAACGTGCTCGGGGTGGCGAGCCAGGGCATCGACCGGCGCGACGCGGACGTGGTGCTGTCGCTGCTCGCGCTCGAGTTCGAACCCGGGCCGGAAGGGGCCGGCGCGCTGACGCTCGTGCTTGCGGGCGACGGCGCCATCCGCCTCGAGTTCGAGGCGCTGGAACTCCGGCTTCGGGACGTGACGCGCCCCTACCGCGCGCCCTCGGGGAAGGCGCCGGAGCATGGCGACTGAGCCGCCCCGGCACGGCCCGTCATTCCTGGATCGACTGGATGTACATCGCGAGCGAGAGGACCCGGCCGCGCACCTCGATCTCGGCGGCGTATTCGCCGGCCTCCATCGCCTCGGCCTTGTAGCGCGAGCCCCAGACCGGCATCGGATAGCCATGTCCGCGCACACCCGTGCGGCCGTCGATCACCTGGATGACGTCGAGCATCGGGAAGGTCCCGTCATTGGCCGCCGAAAGCCCGGTAAGCGAAGGCACCTCGACGGTCATGAGATCGGCAAGCGGTCCATCGCCTTCGCCGGACGCGCCGTGGCACGAGGCGCAGGCCGCGACGTATTCCGCCTCCCCGACTTCTTCGGCCTGCGACATGGGCGCCACGAGGATCGCCAGCGCGGCCCCCAGGGCGGCGCCGAAGTTGCGGTTCGCTTTCATTTGACGTGCTCCTTCCTGTCCTGTCCGGGCCCGATGACCCGTCGGTCAAGTGTTCCCGGCGGCGCCGGGGCGCGCATTGACGGCCGTCAACGGCGCATGTCCGGGGACCGGACTTGAGGGCCGGCGCGCACGCGGCTATGTCCGCAGCAAGACGCAGGGAAGGCGACGCATGCCCCAGTTTCTCGATACCGCCGAGCACGACTTCGAGGCCGCCTTCGCGGCGCTGCTCGAGGCCAAGCGCGAGGACAGCGCCGATGTGGACGCGGCCGTGGCCGCGATCATCGCCGACGTGCGCGCGCGCGGCGACGCGGCGCTCGTGGAACTGACCGCGCGCTTCGACCGGCTGGAGCTCACCCCCGACCGCCTGGCCTTCACGCCCGAGGAGATCGAGGCCGAGTGCGCCCGCGTCACGCCCGAGGAGCGCGCGGCACTCGAACTCGCCGCCGAGCGCATCCGGGCCTATCACGCCCGCCAGATTCCCGAAGATGCCTCCTGGACCGATCCCGAGGGCGCGACGCTCGGCTGGCGCTGGCGGCCCGTGGCGGCGGCGGGTCTTTACGTGCCCGGCGGGCTTGCCTCCTACCCCTCGTCGGTGCTGATGAACGCGGTGCCCGCCAAGACCGCCGGGGTGGGCCGGCTGGCCATCACCGTGCCGACGCCCGACGGCAAGGCGAACCCCCTCGTTCTGATGGCGGCGCGGATCGCGGGGGTGGACGAGATCTACCGGGTGGGCGGCGCGCAGGCCATCGCGGCGCTGGCCTACGGCACCGAGACGATCCGCCCGGTGGACAAGATCACCGGGCCCGGCAACGCCTATGTCGCGGCGGCCAAGCGGCGCGTGTTCGGCCGCGTGGGCATCGACATGATCGCCGGGCCGTCCGAGATCCTGGTGATCGCGGACGGCGACAACGATCCCGACTGGATCGCGCTCGACCTGTTGAGCCAGGCCGAACACGACGAAAGCGCGCAGGCGCTTCTCGTGACCACCGACGCGGCGTTCGGACGGGCCGTGGCCGCGGCGGTGGACAGGCGGCTCGAGACGCTCGAGCGGCGCGCCATCGCCGGGGCGAGCTGGCGCGACTTCGGTGCGATCGTCACCGTGCGCGACCTCGACGAGGCGGCCCGGCTCGCCGACCGCATCGCGCCCGAACACCTGGAGCTTTGCGTCGCAGACCCCGAGGCGCTGTCCGCGCGCATCACCAATGCGGGGGCGGTCTTTCTCGGGCAGTGGACCCCCGAAGCCATCGGCGATTACGTGGGCGGGCCCAACCATGTGCTGCCGACCGCCCGGTCGGCGCGGTTCTCCTCGGGTCTTTCCGTGCTCGATTTCCTCAAGCGCACCACCACGGCGCGCATGACGCCCGAGGCGCTTCGCGCGATCGGGCCCGCGGCCGAGCGCCTCGCCCGGGCCGAAAGCCTCGAGGCGCACGGGCTGTCCGTGGCCGCGCGCCTGGCGAAGCTGAACGAGTGACCGCATGGGCAGTGATGAAACGCATTGGAACGAGGTCTACGAGGGGCGCGACGAGGCGGAGGTGAGCTGGTTCGAGTCGGCGCCGGAGCGGCTCGCCGCACTCGTGGCGGCCCATGCCGCGCCGGGCGATCCGATCATCGACGTCGGCGCGGGCCGGTCGCGGCTGGTAGACCTGCTGATCGCGCGGGGGCTCGGACCCGTGACGCTGCTCGATCTTTCGAAAGCGGCCGTGGAGCAGACGCGCGCGCGGCTCGGAGAGGACGTGCCCGGGGTGCGCTTCGTGACGGCCGACGTGACGGGCTGGAGTCCGGACCGCGGCGACTATGCCGTCTGGCATGACCGGGCCGCGTTCCACTTTCTCGTCGAGGCCGCCGATCGCGCGGCCTACGTCGACACGATGCAGAAGGCGCTGCGGGACGGCGGCACAGCTATCCTGTCGACCTTCGCCGACGACGGGCCAGAGAGATGTTCGGGACTGCCCGTGCAGCGCTATGCGCCCGAGGATCTGGCCGCCGAGCTCGATGCGCTGGCCCCGCGCCGCTTCCGGCTGCTCGCCACGGAGCGCCTCACCCACGTCACGCCGGCCGGCGCCGAGCAGAGGTTCCAGACGAGCGTGTTCCGCCACACCGCATGAGCGGGCGGATTGTGCACGGCGCACGGGCGGGCTAGTCAGGGCGCGAGAGCCGCTGTTCAACTGCATCATCCCATGTCCCGCATAAGCCATATCGAGATCGACGACAGCAACCTGCCCCCGCCCACGCCGGAGGTGGAACAGGAGCGGCGGGTGGCGATCTTCGACCTGCTCGAGGAAAACCTCTTCGCGTTGCCAGCGCGCGAGGAACGCGCCGTGCCCGAGGGCCCCTACCGGGTCAGGCTGGCGATCCGCGACAAGCGGCTCGTCTTCGACATCGACACCGAGGACGGGAGCGACGCGGCGGAATTCCACCTGTCGCTCAGCCCGTTCCGTCAGGTGGTGAAGGATTACTTCCAGATCTGCGAAAGCTATTTCGACGCCGTCAAGACGCTGCCGCCCGGCCAGATCGAGACCATAGACATGGCCCGGCGCGGCATCCACAACGAGGGCTCCCGCATCCTGCAGGAGCGGCTGGAGGGCAAGGCGGACGTCGACGAGGCGACGGCGCGGCGGCTCTTCACGCTGATCTGCGTGCTGCATTTCGGGGGCTGAACGGTGGCCCTGGACCTTCCGCAGTCGGTCCTCTTCTGCTGCGATCACAACGCCGTCCGCTCGCCCATGGCGGAAGGCATCATGAAGAAGTTCTACGGCTTCGAAACCTACGTGCAGTCCGCCGGCGTGCTGTCGGATCTCGACATCGACGGGTTCGCCATCGCCGTATGCGCCGAGATCGGGGTCGAACTCGCCCGCCACCGGGTGCGCAGCTTCGACGAGATGCAGCAATGGGGCGATGACCTGTCGGCCTTCGATCTCGTCATCGCGCTCTCGCCGGCAAGCCGCCACCGGGCGCTCGACCTCACACGGTTCTTCCATATCGACGTGGAATACTGGCCGATCATGGATCCGACCGGTCTGGGCGAGACGCGCGAGGCCAAGCTCGCCGCCTACCGCAAGACCCGCGACCAGATCGCGGCCAAGCTCATCGAGACATGGGGACAGCCACAGGAGGACGAATGACAACGGCAAGCGAAACCGTCAGGCGCTATTTCGACGCGTTCAACGCGGGCGACGTGCAGGGCATGCTCGACTGCCTGGATACCGACGTGGAGCATCACGTGAACGAGGGGCGCGGGCGCGTCGGCAAGACCGCCTTCGGCGAGTTCTGCGCCCATATGGGCCATTGCTACAGGGAAACCCTGACCGACATGGTGGTGTTCGAGGCCGAGGGCGGCGCGCGGGCGGCCGCGGAATACATGGTGAACGGCACCTACCTGTCCACGGAAGAGGGGCTGCCGGAAGCCAGCGGGCAGACCTATCGCCTGCCGGCGGGATCGTTCTTCTCGCTCCGCGACGGGAAGATCACGCGCATCGTGACCTACTACAACCTCGCCGACTGGATCCGGCAGGTCTCGTGATGCGGGTCGAGACCCTGACGGGCGAGGCGCTGGAGCGGGCGCTCGACGACGTGGCGCGGCTGAGGATCGAGGTGTTTCGCGCCTTTCCCTATCTCTACGACGGGGATTTCGACTACGAGCGCCGCTATCTGGAGGTCTACCGGGAGAGCGAGCGCGCGGTTCTCGTGGGCGCCTTCGACGGCGATCGGCTGGTCGGCGCGGCGACGGGCACGCCGATGACCGACCACGCCGATGATTTCGCCGCCGCCTTCGAGGGCACCGGACTCGATCTGTCCAGCCTCTTCTACTGCGCCGAATCGGTGCTTCTTCCGGCCTATCGCGGGCAGGGCGTCGGGCATCGCTTCTTCGATCTGCGCGAGGCGCACGCGCGACGCCTCGGCTATGCGAAAGTCTGTTTCTGTGGCGTGCTGCGCCCCGCCGACCATCCGCTGCGCCCTGCCGATCACGCGCCCCTCGACCCGTTCTGGCGCAAACGCGGCTACGCGCCGCTTCCCGGCGTCGTGGCGCATTTCAGCTGGAAGGACACAGACCAGCCGGAAGAGACGGAAAAACCACTCCAGTTCTGGATGCGCGAGCTCTGAGGCAGCGAAAGACCGTTCGAACGGTCTTTCGCGCCGCCCCCGGGCGGCGCGGGCGCCCTGCTCTCTCGGGCCGCGCCCGACGGGTGGGCCGGGGGCCGGCACAGGCCCGAACCCGCTTGCGGAAATCGCTTCGAAGCGATTTCCTGCCGCGGTACAGTCAAGGGAGATCGGACATGAAAGTCGCCACCGCCGCCTATCCGATGGACTGGCTGCAAAACTGGGCGCAGTACGAGGACAAGATCGCCGCCTGGGTCGCCGAGGCCGCGGGGCAAGGGGCCGAACTTCTGGTGTTTCCCGAATATGGCGCCATGGAACTCGCGACCCTTGCGGGCGAGGCGGCCGCCGGAGATCTGGAACGCTCGCTTCACGCCGTCTCCGAGCGCATGGAAGAGGCCGGCGCCCTGCACGCGGGGCTTGCCCGCGCCCATGGGGTGCACATCCTCGCGGCGTCCGCGCCGGTCTTCGATCCCGCGCTCGGCGCGCGGCCGGTGAACCGCGCCTGCCTTTTCGCGCCCTCGGGCGCGCAGGGCCATCAGGACAAGCAGATCATGACCCGCTTCGAACGCGACGAGTGGGACGTGGCCCCGGGCGGCTCGCTCAAGCTTTTCGAAACGGCGCTGGGCCGCGTCGGCATCCTGATCTGCTATGACGCGGAATATCCGCTGCTCGCGCGGGCCCTCGTCGAGGCCGGCGCGGAAATCCTGCTGGTCCCGTCCTGCACCGAGAGGCTGGCCGGCTACTGGCGCGTGCGCATCGGTGCCATGGCGCGCGCCCTCGAAGGGCAGTGCGTGAGCGTGATGTCCTCGACCGTGGGCGATGCGCGCTGGTCGCCGGCCGTGGACACCAACGCGGGCGCGGGCGGTGTTTTCGGCCCGCCGGACACCGGATTTCCCGCCACCGGCGTGCTTGCCGCCGGCGCGGTCGATGCGCCCGGCTGGACCTTCGCCGAGATCGACCGCGACCGGATCGCGCAGGTGCGCGCCGACGGGGTGGTGCTCAACGCCACTCACTGGGACGAGCAGGCCCCGCGCATCGGCGCGGTCACGACCTGCGCGCTGCGCTGAATGGTGTCTTGAAAATCCCTCCGAAAGCCCTCATTTACTAGCGCGTTCCGCGACAGGGCGGGACGAAGTTACAGGAGAGATCATGGCCAAGGAAGATACGCTCGAATTTCCCGGTGTCGTGAAGGAGCTCCTGCCGAACGCGACATTCAGGGTCGAGCTTGAAAATGGCCATGAGATCATCGCGCACACGGCAGGAAAGATGCGGAAGAACCGTATCCGCGTCCTCGCGGGCGACCGGGTCCAGGTCGAGATGACCCCCTACGATCTGACCAAGGGTCGGATCAACTATCGCTTCAAGTAAGCGGTTGCGGCTGATTCTGGGCTCCGCCAGCCCCCGTCGGCGTGAACTGCTTGCCCGGCTCGGCGTGACGCCCGACGACATACACCCCCCCGAGATCGACGAAACGCCCTTGCCCGGCGAGCTGCCGCGCGGGTACTGCGTCAGGATCGCCGCCCGCAAGGCGCAAGCGGTGCCCGCGGGCGAAACCGATCTGGTGCTGTGCGCCGATACGACCGTGGCCGTCGGCCGACGCATCCTCGGCAAGCCCGCCGACGAGGCCGAGGCGCGGGCCTTTCTCGAACTTCTCTCGGGTCGGCGGCACAAGGTCGTGACCGCCGTGGCGGTCCGGCGCGGCGAACGCGTCTGGGAGCGCGCGGTGACGACGACGGTCAAGATGAAGCGGCTGGGCGCGGCGGAAATCGCCGCCTATCTCGCCAGCGGCGACTGGCACGGCAAGGCGGGGGGCTACGGCATCCAGGGCATGGCCGAGGCGTTCATCCCGTGGATCCGGGGCTCCTACTCGGGCGTCGTGGGCCTGCCGCTCTCCGAGACGGCGGGGCTTCTGCAGGCGGCGGGATGGCCGCTATGGCGCACGCCGTGAAGGGGCGTATCGTGGCGCTCGGGGCGTGGCGGGGCCGTGAGGCGGCCGCGCTACTGGTGGACGGGGTGCTCGAGGATCTCTTCGTCGACGGCGACACGCCCAGCCCGGGGACGATCTACCGCGCCCTGCCCGACCGGCCGCTCAAGGGGCTTGGCGGGATGTTCGTGCGCACGCCGGACGGCATGGCCTTCCTGCGCCAGGCGAAGGGCGTCGCGCCGGGCAAGCCGCTCATCGTCCAGGTCAGCGGCCATGCCGAGCCGGGCAAGGCGTTTCCAGTCACCACGCGCGTCATGCTCAAAAGCCGTTACGCCATCGCGACGCCCGATGTGCCCGGCGTGAATGTCAGCCGCCGCATTCGTGACGAAACACGCCGCGACGCGCTGATCGGGCTTGCCAAAAGCACTTTCCTGCCGGACGCGGGCGAGGCCGGGGCGTCGCTCGGTCTCGTCCTGCGCTCGTCCTGCGCGGAGGCGGAGGACGACGCGATCGCCGCCGATATCCGCGCGGTCACGGATCTGGCGCGCAAGATCCTGGCCGATACCGGGCCTGCCCCCGAGACGCTCGTGGAGGGCGACGGACCCCACGCGCTTGCCTGGCGCGAATGGACCGAGCCGGCGCAGGTGGAGCGTGGGCCCGACAGCTTCGCCGAGACCGGCGTGCTCGACGCCATCGACGCGCTCGCGGCGCCGGACACCGCCCTCCCCGGCGGGGCGCGCATGACTGTGGAGGCGACGCGCGCGCTGGTCGCCGTCGATGTCGACACGGGCGCGGACGCGTCCGCCGCCGCCGGGCTCAAGGCGAACCTCGCCGCCGCGAAGGCGTTGCCGCGGGCGCTTCGGCTTCGGGGTCTCGGCGGGCAGATCGTCATCGACCCAGCACCGATGCCGCGAAAGGATCGGCCGAAGCTCGACGCCGCGCTGCGCGCCGCATTCCGCCGCGACCCGGTCGACACCGCACTCGTGGGCTGGACCCCGCTCGGTCATGTCGAGCTTCAACGCCAACGCGCGCGGCCGCCCCTGGCTCGCCCGTGACCTGCCCGATCTGCAAGAAACCGACGGACCCCGCCGCCCGGCCCTTCTGCTCGAGGCGCTGCGCCGATATCGACCTCTACCGCTGGCTCTCCGGCCGGTATGCCCTGCCCGGATCGCCCGCCAGCGACGATGCGGACGACCCCGAAGAGGGCGGGATGAGCGGCGGTCGATAATCTGTCGTGAAGCCTCTGGACAGCCGGCGCGACAGCGCCTAGAACGCCGCCACCCCGCATCAACGCCATGCGCCCGTGCCCGGGTAGCTCAGGGGTAGAGCAGTGGATTGAAAATCCTCGTGTCGGTGGTTCGATTCCGCCCCCGGGCACCACTCCCTTCGCCGACCCATCGATACGCCTCGGATTCTTGAGGAAACTGTGCGGGCAGGTCATGGCGTATGACATTTCGGTCCCCTTTTCGTTCACCAAGAGCGGCATCTGCTATTTCGGGCGAAGGGTGCCTCGAGACCTTCGGAAGTACTACTCGACCAGCAAGATCTCTCGTACTCTCTGAGGACGCGTTCATCCGCAGTAGCCGCCTCACGAGCAACCAGGGCCGCACAGCAGCTCGATGAATATTGGTATCACCTTCGCATCCGTGACGTTGACCTTCCGGGAAAGCATCTCTTGCGAATGGCTCAGAACCGGAACGCGGTACCTGCGGGAGGCTTGGTCGCAGCTTCAGACGCGCCTAACGTCGCCTTCGACTTCTTCGTCGAGGCCTACGGCGTGAAATGGGACGCGTTCGCCGAGATGGTCAAAGACCGGGACGCGCTCCTGAGCTTCAACGACTACCCCGCCGAACATTGAAAGCACAACCGCACGTCTAACCCGATCGAGAGCACGTTCGCCACCGTCAGACATGGAACAAAGCGCACCTAGGTCTGCCTCAGCCAAAAAACCGGCCCGGCCATGGCCTTCAGTCTGATGATGTCCGCCCAGGCGAAATGGCGAACGCTCGACGGCCGCAACCGTTTGCCGGAGGTCATCAGCGGGGTTGAGTTCCGAGACGCCGTCCGCCAACTTCAGGCTGCCACTGGATCACGCGTCACCAACTTCTGCGCATATCTCTCCGCATCCAGCGCCAAGTGTAAGTCAGATAGAATTTGGCGAAACGCTCACAAAGAAAAAGAGATGAATGATACGATCCATTCTTTTGATAGCTCTGTTAATGTACCCCTCAGTATCTTTCAGCCAAAGCTTCACCTGTCGCATTGGAACACGACCGGCATGCCTCGACTACGGGGACACTGTCTGCTCCTCCCTCGGCAAGTGTGTTGACGCCGCTGCGGTTTGCTTCGACCGCTATCAGTGTGACTACCAAGGCTTTACTTGCAAGTCGAACGTTACCGAGTGCGTTGACGAATATGACCAACTCTTGCGCACTCACAACGAACTCGTCGACGACTACAATGATCTCCTGAACGACGTGGAGAACCTAAGGAGCGATGTGCAGGATATTGAGTCCTGCGTTACCTGGGCGGACAGCGTTGAAAGTGCCAAGTCATGCTTTTAAACGATCCGACCTGCTCCCCTGATTTTCCTCGTTCAGAAGTTTAGTCCTTTCCGGGTTTGGTCCTTCTCTGACCGGTTGAAGGATTCCCGCGGCATGAGCCCGTCGAGGCTCGTGTGCGGGCGGTGATGGTTGTAGTCGTCGCGCCATGCCGAAGAGGTTCGGCCAGATGATGGCCATGGACCTCTAAGGACGCTCGCACCCTCGGAAATCATCACGATCTTGGGCGGCGTTGCGTCGTCCTCTCACGTGGTTCAATCTAATTTAGGATGGCCACAGACCCGAACACCGATACGGTGCCCCTACTCTGGCGCGTGCTCGTTCTGACCGGAATTGCCCTTGTCGTCGGGAGTGCGGCCTCGCTGGCTGCCGTCGCACTGGTGGAGCTTGTTACGCTGCTGAACACCGGTCTGTTGGTCGCCCCCAAGGCGCGAGTGCAATGGGAAAGCCTGCCGTGGCTGGTGGCCATGACCACGATCCTCGTGCCGACGCTGGGCGGGCTGATCGTGGGGCTGGTGCATCGTCACCTGTCACCTGTCGGGCGGCCCCTGGGTCCACCGGATGTGATCGAGGCCGTGCAGTTCCACAAGCCGCTTCCGGGCCTGCGCAGCGGGTTGATCTCGACCGGGACTGCCGCGCTGTCGCTGGGCGCGGGGGCCTCGGTCGGCCAATACGGACCGATGGTCTATCTCGGCGCGATCTTCGGCGGGTTCGCCCGGCACCTGCGCCTCGGTGTACCCAACCTTGCCAGCATCGCCATCGGTTGCGGCGTCGCAGCGGCGATATCGACCGCGTTCAACGCCCCGATCGCAGGCGTGCTGTTCGCGCATGAGGTCGTCTTGCGCCACTACGCCACCCGCGCCTTCGCGCCGGTGACGGTGGCCTCGGTGACCGGCTACGTTTTCGCGAACGTGATCTTCGAACGGACCGCCTTGTTCAGGATCGAAGCACCCGGCATCGCGCATGGCTACGAATTCGCCCTTGTCGCGGCGCTCGGCATTCTCGTCGCCGCGGGGGCGATCGTCTTCATGCGGCTTCTGCTGGCTGTCGGGCCATCGCTGGCGCGTTGGGTGAAGCGGCCAGAGCTGCGCACCGCACTGGCCGGATTGGCGGTCGGCCTGACGGCGCTGGCCCTGCCGGACGTGCTGGGCATCGGCACCTCTACGCTGCGCTTTGCCACGATCGACGGCGCTTTCGGGCCCGGCGAGGTCGTGGTCTTGATCATTGCCAAGATCGTGCTGACCGCCCTTTGCATCGGGGCGGGCTTTTCCGGGGGGGCCTTCAGCCCCGCGCTTCTGATCGGCAGCCTGATCGGCGTGTTCTTCTGGACCGTGGCGAGCGGGGTCGCCGCCGTGCCCACGTCAGGCGCGGCGATCTATGCCATCAGCGGCATGATGGGTTTCGCCAGTGCCGTGATCGGCGCGCCTCTGACCTGTATCCTGATCGTGTTCGAACTGACCCGGAACTACGATGTGACCATCGCCGCGATGGTTGCGGTCGTGTTCTCCAACCTCGTGTCGCATCGCGCCTTTGGCCGATCCCTGTTCGACGTGCAACTGGCCCGCCGCGGCATCGACTTCTCTCTTGGACGGGATCACGCGCATCTCGCGGCGCTGAGGGTCGTTGATTACCTTCAGTCCGATGCCCTGACCGCCACGGCCGATGACGCGCCGGAGGAGGTAGCGGACCGGTTGCTCGGGCAGGGATGGCGCGAAGCCTTCGTTCTTGACCGAGACGGCAGGCTGCTGGGCGTATTTACGCCCGGTCCGCATGACGATGTCGACCGTGTTGGGTCAGGCATCGTTCCGGCCAGGCTGGTTTTCCACGACACGACCGATTTGGCCGAGGCAATGGAGCGCCTGCGCGGTTTCGTCGGTGACGCGGTGCCGGTCGTCTCGGAGACGGACGGCAAATTCCTGGGCGCGGTTACCGAGGCGGATCTCGTAGCGGCCTGGTTGGACGAGGCGGCCCGGCTGAGGAGGGAAGAGAATGCGTCTGTCTGATCTCTGTCTTGCCTGGGCGCTTTGCGCCACGCCGGTCGCCGCAGGGGATCTGACGATCGTCTCCTGGGGCGGGGCCTACGAGGCCGCGCAAAGACAAGCCATCATCGACCCGTTCGAAGCGGAAACCGGCCTGGAGATTGACGTGACCGTCTATGATGGGAGCTGGGCCGCCCTGGCCGAGCGCGGACCTGCGGAGGGCTGGGATCTGATCGACATGCTGGCCGACCAGGCCCGGGTCGCCTGCGCACGCGGCCTGTTGCTGAGGCTTGATCCGGGTGCGCTCTTCTCGTCCGAGGCGCTGGCGGATTTCACCCCGGTCCAGCCGGATCGCTGTTCCGTGCCGCAAAACGCCTATGCCCGGGTCATGGCCTTCGACGACCGCGCCTTTGCCGGGATCAAGCCGACCCGTATCGAGGATTTCTTCGACACCGCCCGCTTTCCCGGCCCACGCGCCATTCAGCGCAGTCCGGATGGCATTCTGGAATGGGCGCTGCTGGCCGAGGGCGTGCCCCCCGAGCAGGTCTACGGCCTTCTGAGCACCGATCGCGGGCTGCGGCTGGCGTTCCGCAAGCTCGATACAATCCGGGACGACATCGTCTGGTGGGACGACCCGGCCGAACCCGCCGAGATGCTGCGCGATGGCCGGGCGGTCATGGCGGCCGGTTTCAACGGCCGGTTCTTCGACGTGGCACAAAACGGCCGGGTGCCCATCGACATCGTCTGGGATGGCCGCATAATCGGCATCGAGGTCTGGGCGATTGCCGCTGCGACCGATGCGCTCGATGCCGCCCGTGACTTCATCATCCATGCCACCGAGGCGGCCAGCATGGCGCGCTTCGCCGCCCGTATCCCCTATGGCCCGACCCGCCGGTCCGCCTTCGACCGGATCGGTCTCAACCCGGATACGGGCGTGCCAATGCGCGCCTACCTGCCGAACGCTCCTCAGCATGGGGGCCGGGCGCTCGTTCAGGACAGCAGTTGGTACGCGAACACCGAAGAACAGCGCCAGCGTCGGTTTCACGCGTGGCTTGACGCGGCAGAGTGACCCGTTCGGGTTTGCCTATCGGTCCAGGGCGGCATCGAGGCATCCTGTCGTTCGACTGAGTTGCCTTCTTCCAGGCCTCCGATTTCGGCCTCTGCGGCCATGTCGCGGCGGCTTCCTGTGCGGTGCCGTCGTCTGCGCATGACGGACATTCGCAACGTCGGTCTCAGAGGTGTCATGCGGCAACACGGCACCCAAGTCGCCAGTTCGAACAAGTTGCCGCAGACGGCGGCCCATTACCGCCCTTGGCCGAGGTGCCTTCGCGCCGCGCTGCGGCCCGTCGAACCGGAGATTCGCTGCGTCTGCTAGGCGTGGGTGAGACCGGTCGTCTGGGCGGTCTTTCCAGGCAGCGCGCCGGGCGCGGAGGCCTCACATTTCGCAAGCTTCCGGCGCGCTTCGCGCGGCGTCTGCTTTCCTGGAGAACCATCCCGCCAGCTTCCGCCGGTTGCAGATGCTCGCGTGGCAGTGGGCGTCCACGATCGCCCGGAGCTTTTCGGTCAGGCCAAGATCCGCTCGGTCGAGCTTCTGCCGTGAGATCCCTCCAGCCGCCCTGTGACCCCACGCCTTCTTTCGGCACCTCGCGCCGGCTCCACGCAGTCAGCCGACGTCACCGCCCAAGACACCGCCCGATCAACGAGCGCCCGATGGAAGCTTGGTCGATCGCGCGACGTGACGCCCACAGCGAACTCCGGACGCCGGCTTCGAGCCACATTTTGGCGCCGCTGCGGCGGCCGCGTCGGGCGGGAGCGCGCCGCTCGTCGCCGGAGCGGCTCCTTGAGCCGCCCTTACGCCGTCCTTGCGGCGTGTCACGCGGAAAGCCAGACGCGGTCGAGGTGCTGCTCGAAGGCCTGGTGCATCTCGTAGCCCTCGACCCCGTCCGTGTGGGAGCGGAAGATCGAGCGCCAGTAGGGCTGGATGATGACGCCGGACTCGCGCAGCATGGTTTCGAGGTCTTCCATCAGCACGCGCCGGGCGTCGGCGTCGGGCGTCGCCAGCGCCTCGTCGAGCCTGGCGTCGAACTCGGGGTTCGAGTGACCCGTCTCGTTCCAGGGAACACCGGACTTGTAGGCGAGGGCGTAGATCTGCACGCCGAGGGGGCGACCGTTCCAGTCGGTCGCCGAGAAGGGATACTTCGTCCAGTCGTTCCAGAAGGAGGCGCCGGGGATCACGGTGCGCCTCACCGAAAGCCCGGAGTCGCGCAGTTGCGCGGCCACCGCGTCGGCCGTGACCTTGCGCCAGTCGCCCTCGATCGAGATCAGCTCGAACTCGGTGTCGAGATGCCCGGCCTCCTCGAGCATGGCGCGCGCCTGCGCTCGGTCCACCACGGCCGGCCCGATATCGGCATATTCAGGGTGCATCGGCCCGACATGGTGGTTCTCGGCCACCTCCCCCGTCCCGTCGATTCCGATGGCGAGCACCGGCGCCGGCGCCACCGACATCTGAAGGGCGCGGCGCACCCGCACGTCGTCGTAGGGCGGCTGGTTGACGTTCATCCGAAGAACGATCGTCGAGCCGGTGGCGATGCCCGAGGTGGTCACACCCATGTCCTCGAGCACCGGGATCATGTCGGCCTGCGTTTCATAGGTCGCATGCACCTCGCCGGCGTCGATGGCGGCGGCGGCGGTCGCCGGGTCCACGCCGTGGTCGATCCACTCGACGCCGTCGAGCCAGAACTCGCCGCCCCACCAGGGCGACTCCTTGCGGCGCACCTCGGCGCGGCCGCCGATTTCCCAGGCGACGAGCTCGCAAGGGCCGGTGGTGATCGAAAGCGCCTCGAAGGGATCGGTGGAGCCCGCGTAGCTCCGGTGCAGCACGATGCCGGGATAATCCGCGAGGCCCGGGATGAGGGTGATGTCGGGCTGCGGCAGGGTCACCCGCACGGTGAGGTCGTCCACCCGCTCCAGCGTGCCCTCGCGCAGTTGCTGCGTCTCCGCGTCGATCAGGCTGGAGAGGCGCGAGGCCATGGAGTTTCCGTCCACCGTCGCGTCGCACCAGCGCGTGAGGTTGTGGATCACGTCGTCGGCGTTGAGCGTGTCCCCGTTCGACCAGCGCACGCCGGGCCGGATGTTGAGGAGATAGGTGCGCGCGTCGTCGCTCACCTCCCAGCTTTCCAGGAGCCAGGGCTCGAACGTGAAGTCCCGGTTCCAGCGCACGAGGTGCTCGTTGCACTGCCGCGCGATGTTGGCGATGTGCACCCAGTCGATCTGCCGCGGCTCCTTGAAAGCCTTCACGGCCATCGAGATGCGCAGAACGCCGCCCTTTCGAGGCGTGCCCTCCTGTGCGGCGGCCGGCCCCGGCAGACCGCCCAGCGCCAGCGCGCCCGCCGCGCTCACGCCGAGGCCCGCCATGGTCGCGAGGTATTCGCGCCGCGTGACGCGGCCCGCGCGAAAGGCGCGCGCGGTCGGCTCGGCCAGCGGGTGCAGATGCCGGTCGGTCAGCATGTAACGGGTCATGGTGCTCTCCTCCCTGGTGCTGTGTCTCAGGCGGCGTCAGAGCCGTCGCGCCGCGGCAATCCAGCCGGGCCGGCGCTCGCGTCTGCGGGGGCGAAAAGGTCGAAGTCGCGGCGCAGACGCGTCTCGGCACCGGGATCGGCGTTCGGCCCGGCGACGCGGAAAGTCTCGCCAGTCACCGGGCTGCGGTCAAGGACGGGCCGCCGCGCGAGTGTTTCGGGCGGGGCCACCCCGGCCAGACGCGCGAAATGGAGCGCCATGACATGGGCCTGATGTCCGCCGCCCGGCACGCCGGTCGCCGAGAGCGGGCGCAGGGCGGCGCGGAGCTTCGTGGCGTCCGGCATCGCGATCGCGCCGCCCCAGGCGTAGGCCACGAAGCGGGCCTGCTGCTCCAGCGCGACCATGTAGGGGCCGAACTGCGGCCAGAGCCCGAGGAAGGCGAGGCCGGGCAGATCGGGATGCAGTGTGAACTCGGCGAGCTCCATGTCGGTGGGTGAGAGCCGGACAGTCCGCGCGATCTCGTCCGAGAGGAACGGAAGCGACAGGCGGAAGCCCGTCGCCATCAGGATGCCGTCCGCCTCGACATGCCCACCGTCTGCAAAGATGACGCGCCGGCCCTCGACCCGCGCGATCCAGGGATGCACGGCGATGCGGTCCTCGGCGACGAGGTCGAGGTAGTATGGGCAGCCCGTCACGCCCGCCTTCTCCACGTCCGGGTCTGCGGGCGGACAACCGTATGCGGCCGGATTCCCGCCGATCTCCTTGATGAAGCGGTCCCGGTCGGCGGCGAGGCGGTCGGGGGGCGCCGTCTCCGCCGCGCGCGCGGCGCGAAGTGTTAGGCCAAGATATTCGATCGGCACGCCGGCCACGATCTTGGGGATCACGTAGCGCTGGCGGCGCTGGGCGACGTGGACACCCGCCGCGCCCGCCATGGCGAGATCGGAAGCGATCTCCACCGCCGAGGTGGCGCCGCCCGCGATCACCACGCGCTTGCCGCGCCAGGCTTCCGGGCCTTGATAGTCGAAGCTGTGACGCACGCCGAGCGTGCCGGAGAAGCTTTCGAGCCCAGGCATCTCAGGCGCCCAGGGCCGGTTGAAGCGCCCCGTGGCGACGACCGCGCGCGGGAAGCTCTCGGCATGCTCGCCCTGCCCGTCGCGCCATGTCAGCCGCCAGCCCGCGCCGCCGCGCGCGAGCCCGGTCACCTCGGCGCCGAAGCGCGCGTCGTCCAGCAGCCCGAAGCGCTCCGCCACGGTCTGCAGCATCGCCAACACCTCGCCGTTGCGCGGAAAGAGGGCCGTGCCTGCCGGATAGTCGGCGTCGGAGAGTTTCGTGACCATCCGCGCCGTGTTGGTCCGCATTCCGGGCCAGACGCCGCTCTTGGGGTTCTCCCGGTTCCACTGACCGCCCGGCGCGTCATGCGCCTCGAACAGCACCGGCGCGAAGCCCTGACCCTTCAGATACCGCGCCGCCGCGATACCCGCCGGACCGGCGCCGATGACTGCAACCCTTTCGCTCATGCCTCTTCTCCCACCGCCGCGCCGCGCCCGGAGGCGGCGCGCCTGGGCCGGGCCTCGGCCCCGAAGCTCATGAGCGGCGGCCCGAGCGCGGCCTCGTCGATGCGCAGGCCGAGCCCGGGGCGATCGTCCACGACGATCCGCCCGCCCTCCACGCGCGCACTGCCCTCGCCGAGCGAGGCGTCGAAGTAGTCGCCGTAGTGGCTCGCGTTCAGAAGATGCCGCGGCGCGGTCGAAATGGCCAGATGCGCGACCGCCGAACTCGTGATCTCGCTGCCGAAGACGCATTCGATGTTCATCACCATGCCCAGCCGCTCGCACAGATCCCGCACCAGCCGCGCACCCGTCAGCCCGCCGAACTTCGACAGCTTGATGCTGACGATATCGGCGGTCTGATCCTCCTGCGCCTTGAGCAGCGAGCGCAGATCGTCGATCGACTCGTCGAGCTTCATCGGCAGGTTCGTGTGCAGCCGCACCGAGCGGTTGGTCTCGTAGCGCGCGCAGGGCTCCTCGAGGATGAAGTCGCGCTCGCCGGTCCCGCGCAGGATCAGCATCGCCTCGTGAAAGGTCCATGCGCCGTTCGCGTCCACGCAGAGCACCTCGTCTTCGCCGAGCGCGTCGGCGACCGCCGAGATCCTCGCGATGTCGGCTTTCACCCCGCAGCCTGCCTTGAGCTGGAAGTGACGGAAGCCCCGCGCCCGGTGCGCCTCCAGCGTGGCGACTGCCTCTTCGGGCGCGCCGAAGGCGATGGCCCGGTGGGCCGGCACCGACTCCGCCCGCCGCCCGCCGAGCAGGCGGTGCACCGGCTGCCCCGTGGCCTGACCGAGCAGGTCCCAGCAAGCCATGTCGATCGGCGCCTTGGCGTAGTCGTGGCCACTGACCGCTTTCGACATGGCGGTGTTCACGACTCCGATTTCCCGCGGATCGAGCCCCATGATCTTCGGCCCCAGCAACGCGAGGCAGGCGCGCGCGGCCTCCGGATTCTGCGGGATGTAGAAGGCGCCGGCCGGGCAGACCTCGCCATAGCCGCGCAGCCCGCAATCGGTTTCGAGGCAGATCACGGTGCTGTCGGCGCCGTCCATCTCGCGCTCGCCGGAGAAGGTATACCGGCCGAGCCGGAACGGCAGCGCCACCGAATGGATCGTCATGCGCGCGATCTTCATGCCGCCCCCGCCTGCGCGGCGCTCGTGTCGAACACCACGTCAAAGAGTGCGTCCTCGCGGGGAACGATGCCGAGGCCCGCGCCCTCCGGCGGGGCCATGCGGCCCGCCTCGATGCGGGCGCCGCCCTCGACCGTCCGGCGCGAGACGAGCGTGTTCCACTCGAGGCACGGCCGGCGCAGCTTGGCCGGCGTCGCCTGCGCCAGATGCGCCATCGCCGCGTTGGAGATGTCGCTGCCGCCGATGTCCTCGATCCCCATCTCCATGCCGACCTCGGCACAGACGTCGCGCATCCGTCGCGCCCGCGTCAGCCCGCCGACCTTGGCGATCTTGAAGTTGACCGCGTCTGCCGCGTCCTCGGCGAGCGCGCGCAGGAGCGCGTGCATCCCGTCGATCACCTCGTCCAGCATGATCGGAATGTCCGTGCGCCGGCGCAGCGCGCGGCAAGCCTCGTAGTCGTGGCAGGGCTGCTCCAGCAGGAAATCCAGGTCGCGCGCCGCGCGCACCACGCGCAGCGCCTCCTGCAGCGTCCAGCCGCGGTTGGCGTCGGCCGACATCGACTCCCCGCACTCCAGCGCCGCGTCAACCGCGCGCAGCGCCTCGATGTCGCGGTCGGGATCGCCCGAGAGCTTGAGCTTGAAACGCGTGTAGCCCTGCCGGCGGTAGGCGGCGACCATGGCAAGCATCGTCTCGGTGTCGGGGCCGTGGACGATGCCGTGGATCTCCGGCACGCCCTCGAAGCGCCCGCCGAGCACCTCGTGGAGCGGCCGGCCCTGCCACTTCCCCAGAATGTCCAGGCACGCCATGTCCACCGCCGACTTGACATAGGCGTGTCCTGCGAGCGTCACGTCCATGAGCCGGGCGAGCACGTCCGTCCGCCGCGGGTCCTGCCCGAGAAGCACGGGCGCAAGCTCGGCGAGCCCGGCGCGAACGCCGCCGGCGAACCCTGGCGTCACGTTCGAGCCGAAGGGGCAGCTCTCGCCCCAGCCGGTCACGCCCTCGTCCGTGTCCACCCGAAGGATCGTGCTGTGGATCGCGTGATAGAGCCGCCCGCCCGAGATCCGGTAGCCCTCGCCTCGGATCGGCAGTTCCACCGCATGGGCGGTGAGCCGGGTGATACGCATGAGGCTCCTCCCAAAGTCCTCCTCGTTCGGACGGTAGGGGCGGTTTCACGATCTTGTAAAACGCAAACTTTGATATGAAGAATGCAGAAAACCTGCATCCTTTCGGGGGGCGTCACCCATGACCCAACTCGCCCACATCTCCGCCTTCCTGGAAGCCGCGCATACGGGCAGTTTCATCCGCGCGGCGGAGCGCCTGCATGTCAGCCATTCCGCCATGAGCGCTCGCATCCGCGCGCTGGAAGACGAGATGCAGGCGCGCCTCTTTCACCGCGGTCGTCACGGTGTGCGCCTGACCGAGGCGGGCGAGGCGCTGGTTCCCCTCGCCGAGACGGCGCTGCGCGCGTGGCGTCAGGGAAAGACGACGGTCCAGTCGGTGTCGGCCGGTGCACGTCCGATCCGCGCCGGGATGCAGCAGGATCTCTGGGAGTTCTTCGCGCCTGCATCCTACGCGCAGCTGCGCGCGGCCGATCCGCCGGTGCAGCTGCGCCTCATGTCGGACTATTCCGACACGCTCTGCGCCCGGATCGAGGAGGGACTCATGGATCTCGCGCTGGTCTTCGAGCCCTCGCACGAGCGCGGCGTGAGGCTGGAGCGCATCGCGTCCCTGCCGCTACGCATGGTTGCGGACCGTCCCGCGGCCTGGAACGGCACGTTGCCCGCCGACTACGTCTACGTGAACTGGGGCGCGCGCTTCAACGCGTGGCACCTGCGCGAGGTCGGGGACTTCGCCGTTTCTTCCCTCGTCGTCGGCGTGAGCGGCATCGCCCGGTCGACGCTCCGGCAGTTCGGCGGCTGCGCTTTTCTTCCTCTACCCGGCGCCGCCTCCCTGATCGAGCGCGCAGAACTCCATCTGATTGCCGAAGCGCCCCAGTTCTCCGTGGATGTCTTCGTTGCGACGACGCCGGGTGAGCCCGATGCGAGACTCGGCCCCCTCCTCGACGCGATCAGGATTGCCGCGAGGGAGATGGAGGCCAGCGCGGACGAAAGGCGACGCGGTGATGCCTCCTGAAGAGGCGGTCCCGTCCGGACGGCCACGACACGAAAGGCTTACGCACGCGCGCACCAACCGAGGCACCGGGCGCAACAGGTGCCGGGAACCGGTCATGCTTCCAAGCTTGGCGCGAGCACGCTCCCGGCCTGGTCCATCAAAGCGCTCCGGGGCCGAGGGCCGCTTCCTACGCCGAGGCAACTGCCCAGCCAAGCCCAAGAAGACCTCACGCCACGGCCGTCCGACATGGCCCGGGACCACGTCTCCAGGTGAGGATGCAGCCCCTCCCACAGCCCGACGGGATCGTGACAGCGTCTTGTGTGACAGGAGATCCGCCGAACCGGTAACCCGGCGTTTCTTCAAGCGGGGCAGCGCGACACATGCCGAGCGCGACAGCGCGCGGCAGCTTATCCGGGCGCTCACGGCGGTTCACAGGCACCGTGTTTTTACGGGGTTTTCGATCGGTGGTCCATCGCTGACCCCCAACGGAGCACCCAGCGGCTCTCAGGCCGTGCGCCGTGCCGCGCCACACGCATTGACGGTGTTGCCAGCATCCGGCCACTCTCATGTCGAAAATTGGTGTTCAATAGGTCCCATGAGTTCCTGGATCGCCTTCCCTCCGCGGTGTCTTGCCGCCCTTCCCCCGGCACGTCACGAAGACGCTGGCGGCGCGAGCGGGCCATGAGCGTCTGAACGTGGGACGTGAGCCGCAGCATAGCTTGATGGAGCTGCCCACGGCGCTCGCCAAGGCCGTGTCGATCGATCTCGAGGTCGATCCCAAGACGGCACGGATATTCTCGTTCGCTGCCGTAGACGGGACTGGAGATCACGTGCTCCGGCACGACCGCGGCGAGCTTGAAGCAGCACTCGACCGCCTGGAGGCATTCTGCGCCGGCGCCGAATTTCTGGTCGGTCATAACATCCTGCGACATGACCTTCCGCACCTTGTGGCGAGCCGCGCGCGCCTCGCGGAACTGAGCGCGGCGCCCATCGATACGCTCTGGCTCAACCCGCTCGCCTTCCCGAGGAACCCGTATCACCACCTCGTGAAACATCACCACGACGGCCGGCTCGAGGCCGGGCATGTCAACGACCCTGAGCTCGATGCGCGCCTCGTGTTCGACGTTCTGGCCAATCAGATCTCCGCGTTCGGCGACCTGGCCCGGACCTCACCTGACGCGATGGCCGCCTATCACTTTCTCACGACTCGCGCGGAGGATTCGGCCGGCTTCGACGCCCTGTTCCGGCACATCCGAGGCGCCGAAACGCCGGATGTTCCCGACGCCTCGGAAGCGATCCGGCGTCTGCTGGATGGACAGGTCTGCACCCAGCGTCTGGAACAGACGATCTCGCGCCTCTCGAGCCCGCAACTGGGCTGGCCGATGGCCTACGCGCTGTCCTGGATCTCGGTGGCGGGTGGAGACTCGGTAATGCCGCCCTGGGTGCGCCACCAGTTCCGGGAAGCATCGCTGATCGTAAAACATCTACGCGACAGGCGATGTTCGCGGCCGAACTGCACCTGGTGCACCGAGACAAGCGATCCGACGCGGGCCCTGGAGCGCTGGTTCGGATTTCCGTCATTCCGTCCCGAACCTGTAGACGCAGACGGCCATCCCCTTCAGCAACGCATCGTCTCCGAAGCGATGGACGGACGGAGCGTTCTGGGCATTCTGCCGACGGGCACGGGAAAGTCGGTCTGCTACCAGATTCCGGCCCTCTCGCGTTTCGACAAGACCGGCGCTCTGACGGTCGTGATCTCGCCGCTCGTGGCCCTCATGGCCGACCAGGTGCAGGGATTGGCGCGTTCAGGGATCTCTTCCGCCGTCACCGTCAACGGCATGCTGTCGCTGCCCGAGCGACACGACGCGCTCGAGAAGGTGCGGATGGGCGATGCGGCAATCCTCCTGATCTCGCCCGAGCAATTGCGATCGGTCTCGATCCGCAACGCGCTTCGGCAGCGCGAGGTCGGAATGTGGGTTCTGGACGAAGCCCACTGCATCTCGAAATGGGGCCACGACTTCCGCCCGGACTACCGATACGTCAGCCGTTTCATCCGGGAGTATTCCGGCGACGAGGCCACCGCACCTGTCCTGTGCCTGACGGCGACCGCGAAACCCGAAGTCGTGCGCGACATCCGCGAACACTTCCACTCACGGCTCGGCGTCGACCTGCACCTGCTGGATGGCGGCGCGGTGCGGACGAACCTCTCGTTCGCTGTTCGCCCCACCCAACCGACCACGAAGCTCGCAGACATCCTCGATGCGATCGAGTCCGGCCTTCCGCCCGA
Organism: Rhodosalinus sp. K401; assembly: GCF_041365735.1. Classification (NCBI taxonomy): domain Bacteria; kingdom Pseudomonadati; phylum Pseudomonadota; class Alphaproteobacteria; order Rhodobacterales; family Paracoccaceae; genus Rhodosalinus; species Rhodosalinus sp. K401. Next base: position 439,009 of record NZ_JBGFSI010000001.1, read on the forward strand.
AGGTGCGTCCGGCGCCGTCGTCTACTGCGCCACACGGAGCGCCACGGAGAAGACCGCAGAGTTCCTGAAGTCGCAGGGGCTGGCGGCCGAGCGTTTCCATGCCGGGCTCTCCGCGGAGGAAAAGCGCGAGATCCAGGAGCGGTTCCGCGTGGGCGAGCTTCGCGTGATTGCGGCCACGAACGCGTTCGGGATGGGCATCGACAAGCCGGACATCCGGCTCGTCGTCCATGGCGACATTCCCGGTTCACTGGAGAATTACCTGCAGGAAGCCGGCCGCGCCGGGAGGGATCGCGCCCCCGCCAAATGCGTCTTGCTCTTCAGCGCGGACGACGTGGAGCGTCAGTTCAGTCTTTCGGCGCGCTCTCGCCTCGCGCGGCACGAGATCGGTGCCATCCTCAAGGCCTTGAAGCGGCTCGATCAGCGGCTCAAGCAGAACGGATCGGTCATCGCCACCTCCGGTGAAATCGTGCGGGAGGAGCACGACGCCGAATTCGAGCGCGACAGCGCCACGGACGATACGCGCGTCAAGACCGCCGTGGCCTGGCTCGAAGAGGCGAAGCTTCTTTCTCGCGAGGAAAACCGCGTTCAGGTTTTCCCCTCCTCGCTGCGCATCCGGAACCTCGCGGAAGCGACCGAACTGCTCGACAAGGCGCGGATCACAGGAACGCGGCGCAAGCAGCTGCTTGATGTCGTCCGGCACGTGATGACCGCCGACGCCGATGCCGGCATCTCCACCGACGAGCTGACCGGCGCCAGCGGCCTTGCGGGCAATGCGCTACGGAAAGCGTTGGCCGATCTCGAGGTGCTCGGGATCGCCAGCAACGACACCGCTGTAACGGTGTTCATGCACGTGGCCGTCGAGGATGCATCTCACAGGAGACTGGAGCAGGCAGCACGGCTCGAAGCGGATCTGATCGCCCTCATGCGCGAGACGGCACCCGAGGCCGACGCGGGCGAACCGCTCCCACTCAACCTGACCGAGACGTGCCAGGCCTTGCGGGATGGCGGGCACTCGAAGGTCCGGCCCGACCTCGTCGAGATGCTGTTGCGCGGCATGACGTTCGACGGACGTGATCAGGACGGCGGCCGCGGCAATCTGAGCTTGCGCAAGCTCAGTCGAACCACCTTGTCGGTCCGGCTACAGCGGACATGGGATGTTCTCGAGAAAACCGCCGCGCTGCGACGGCAGGCGGGCGAGCGGCTTCTCACGCATCTCCTCGAACGGGCGCCGAAAGGTGCGCGCGGCAAGGACGTCCGGGTCGAGACCACGCTGGGCGACATGCTGGCCGCGCTGAACGGAGACGCGTTCCTTCGCGGCGCGGTGCGTGATGCCAATCGCCTGATGGATCGCGCCCTTCTCTGGCTTCACGAGCAGCAGGTCCTGACGCTCGGCCGCGGCCTGACCGTGTTCCGCCCGGCCATGACCGTGCATGTGAATCCAATGGGCGGGAAGTTCACGGTCCAGCACTTCGCGCCGCTCGAGGAACATTACTCGGAGCAGACCATCCAGACCCATGTGATGGCGACCTACGCCGAGATGGGGCTGGAGGAACTGGACAAGGCACAGCGGCTCGCCGAGGACTACTTCGTCCTCGATCGAGACGCCTTCATCCGTCGGTGGCTGCCGGGCAGGGGCACGGAGCTTCGGCGCCAGACGACGAGCCGCTCGTGGAAGACGATCGTCGATGCGCTCGAGAACCCGGTTCAGGAACAGATCGTCAAGGACGACCGCGAGCAGACCAACGTGCTCGTTCTGGCGGGACCGGGCTCGGGCAAGACCCGGGTCCTGGTGCACCGTATCGCGTATCTGGTGCGCGTGCGGCGCGAGGATCCGCGGGGCATCCTCGTTCTCACCTACAATCGGCATGCCGCATCGGAGATCCGCGAGAGGCTGCGCCGCCTCATCGGCAAGGACGCGACCCGGGTGACGGTCTCGACCTGTCACGCCCTGGCCATGCGCCTTCTAGGGGCGAGCTTTGCCGGACTGGCCGAAGGTCAGCGTGACTTCGACGGGATCGTCATGCAGGCGGTCGCCCTGCTGCGCGGCGAAGGCATGTCCAAGACCGAGGCGGAGGCGCTGCGCGAGACGCTCATCCAGGGCTTCAGGTGGATCCTCGTGGACGAGTATCAGGACATCGGGCCCGAGGAGTACGCGCTGATCTCGGCCGTGGCCGGCCGCAGTCTTGACGACCCGGATCAACGCCTCAGCCTTTTCGCCGTCGGAGACGACGATCAGAACATCTATGCCTTTGCCGGCGCCTCGATCGATTTCATCCGCAGCTTCGAAGAGGATTACTCCGCCAAGCCGACCTTCCTGACCGAAAACTACCGATCCTCCAGGAACATTGTAGCGGCGGCCAACGCGGTCATCGCGCCTGCACGGCACCGCATGAAAGACGGGCACGAGATCTGCGTGGACCGCGCACGGCGAAACGACGGTCCCGGCGGCGGAATGGCCAGGATCGACCCGGTCGGCCACGGCCGCGTGACGCTGCTCGACACCCCACCGGGCGATGACGTGCAGGCGGTCGCGGCACTCGATGAGTTCGTGCGCCTGTCTCGGCTTGATCCGGACTGGCAATGGCGCAACGCCGCCATTATCGCCCGCGACTGGCGCCGTCTTGAACCCGTGCGCAGCTATGCCGAGCACCTGGGCATCCCGGTCGAGATGGCGAACGAGGGCCTTCCGAGCCTGTGGCGACTGCGCGAGATGCAGACGCTGGTCAGGGACTTGCTGGCGGACCGCACACGCCTGGTAACCATCGCCGATCTGCTGGACATGTTGAACCGGCAGCCGCGGTCGTTCTGGACGGACGTCATCGGCGAGGGGATAGGAACCCTTGCCCGCGAGATCGACGAGAAGGCGATGCCCGTCCCAGACCTCGTGCAATGGCTCGGCGAATGGGCGCGGGAGGCACGCACCGCGCAGCGCGGCCTTCTGCTCCTGACCGCCCACCGCGCAAAAGGGCTCGAGTTCGACCATGTCGCGATCCTGAACGGTGGCTGGGACCGCGCCTCGCGCAATGAGGACGCCGATGCCCCTCGCAGGCTCTTCTACGTGGCCATGACGCGCGCTCGGCAGGGCCTCACGCTCCTGACGCAGGGGGACCATGCCCTCGCCGAGGATGCAGGCGAAGCGATCCTGCGTCGGCTCGTGAGCCCCTGCACTGAAGACCTGCCGCAGATCCGGAAGAAGTATGTCTCTCCTGACCCGAAACTCGTGGACCTGTCCTTCGCCGGTCGCCTCTCGGACCGGAACCCGGCCTTGGGAGCCATCGCCGCGGCGAAGCCCGGCGATCCGGTGAGCTTGGCGAGAGAGGGAGAGCGATGGCTCATTCGCAATTCGCGTGGGGAAACGCTTGGCCGAATGTCCCGAGCGTTCCGCCCGCCCGAGCATTCGGCCTTTCTTGATGCGCGTGTTGCAGCAATCCTTTTCTGGCGGGCTGACGACAGCGACGACACCTATCAGGCCTATCTTCGCCGCGAGGCATGGGAAGTCGTGCTGCCCGAACTGGTGTTCAAAGCGACGACAGACAACTGACCTGCCCAGCCGAGATCGCGAGGCCTGCCCCCGCTGAGTGGACACGTTCAGCGGAGGCAATCCAGCGTCACATGGCTGTAACCGGCAGGCACTAGGCGAGGGTCGATCAACAACTGATGGAGGCTTCTCTGATGCGCGTGTCCCTTCTGACCCTTGTTGCCACGGGAGCGCTCGCCGCCCCCGCCATGGCAGAGATGAATTTCAATCGCATCGCCTCCTTCCCGGTGGCGTTGAACACGCCCGAGGCTGACGAAACCTCCGCCGAGATCATCGCGGCGACGGGCGACGGCATGACGCTGGTCTATTCTGACAGCCCTGCGGGCGTGATCGGCTTCATCGATATCACCGATCCGGCCAACCCGGTCGCGGCAGGCAGCTTCGCCCTGCCGGCGGGTGAGCCGACGGCCGTGTCGGTCCTGGGCCGGACCGTTTTCGTGGCCGAGAACACCTCCGAGAGCTTCACCGAGCCGTCGGGCGTGCTGCATGCCCTCGACGCGGACAGTCGCGCGGTGATCGGCTCTTGCGACCTGGGCGGGCAGCCCGACAGCACCGCTGTGGCGCCCGATGGCAGCTTCATCACCGTGGCGATCGAGAACGAGCGCGACGAGGATCTGGGCGAGGGCCGGGTGCCGCAGATGCCCGCAGGCTATCTCGTGATCCAGCCCCTGGGCAATGGTGGCAACATGGACTGCACCGCGCAGATCCGGGTCGATCTGACCGGGCTGGCCGATGTCGCGCCCGAAGACCCCGAGCCGGAATTCGTCGATGTGAACGCCAACGGCGACATCGTCGTGACCTTGCAGGAAAACAACCACATGGTGGTCGTGTCCGCCGCCGGTGAGGTGCTGAGCCATTTCTCCGCGGGCGCCGTCGATCTGGCGGGCGTGGACCTGACCGAGGACGGCGCGCTGCGCTTTGTCGAGAGCCAGCCGGGCCGGGTGCGCGAACCCGACGCGGTGCAGTGGATCGACACCGAGCATTTCGTCATCGCCAACGAGGGCGACATGGACGGTGGCAGCCGCGGTTTCACCGTGTTTCACCGCGACGGAACCGAGCTTTTCGACAGCGGCCTGTCCTTCGAATACGCGCTGGTCGAGATCGGCCACTACCCCGAGGAACGCTCCGGCAACAAGGGCGTGGAGCCGGAGGGCATGGAGGTCGCGACCTTCGGCGGCGTGCCGATGATGTTCCTGCTGTCGGAGCGCGGGTCCATCGTGGGGGTCTACGACATGACAGACCCCGCGGCGCCGGTGCTGGCACAGCTGCTGCCCTCGGGTATCTCACCCGAAGGAGCCATCGCGATCCCGGAGCGCAACCTGCTGGCCACCGCCAACGAGTTCGACGGGCGCGGGGACGGCGCGGCGCCAGCGCATGTGATGATCTACGAATACCAGGAGGCGCCGGCGGCCTATCCGCATCTGACCTCCGCCGGTCTGACCGAGGACGGCGCACCGGTGGGATGGGGCGCGATCTCGGGCCAGGTGATGGCCGAGGACGGCACGATCTTCGCCGTGTCCGACAGTTTCTACGGAATGCAGCCGACGATCTTCCACATCGACGTGCGCGAGACGCCGGCCCGCATCGTGGATGCGATCCGTGTGACCCGCGAAGGTCAGCCCGCGCAACTCATGGACATGGAGGGGATCGCGCTCGACGGTGAGGGCGGGTTCTGGGTGGCCAGCGAAGGCCGCGCCGACCGTCTCGTGCCCTCTGCGCTCTACCGTGTCGGCGCCGATGGCGCGATCGAGGACTACGTGACCCTGCCGCAGGCGATCCTCGACGTGCAGCGCCGCCACGGCTTCGAGGGCGTCGCCCGGGTCGGCGACACGCTTTATGTCGCCGTGCAGCGCGAATGGGACGACGACCCGCAGAACCACGCGAAGGTGCTGTCCTACAACATCGGGACCGAAGAATGGGGCGTGATCCACTACCCGCTGACCGAGCCGGCGACCGGCTGGGTCGGCCTTTCGGAGGTTGCCGCCCATGACGGCCATCTTTATTTCATCGAGCGTGACAATCAGCACGCCGCTTCGGCCGTTACCAAACAGATCACCCGGGTGGCGCTGAGCGGGATGGAAATGGTCGCCCCGGGCGAAACGCCCAACGTTCTCGCGCCCGAGCTCGTTGTCGACCTGCTGCCCGGCCTCGCCTCGACCGGCGGTTACGTGCTGGACAAGGTGGAAGGTCTGGCGATCGCAGGGGATGGCACGATGTGGATCTCGACCGACAATGATGGCGTCGACGACCATTCCGGCGAGACGATGCTGTGGTCGGTGACGCCGGAATAATCCGGCTCGGAGGATCGGCGGAAGGGCGGCCTTCGGGCCGCCCTTTCTCATTCCGACCGGGAGGTTTTCGGGCGCATGAGTTTGCGGGGGAGTCGTCGGGACCGCGGTTGAGAACGCCTGGCGCGGTGTCGATCCGGGCGCATGGCGAGGCCCGGAACTGTGCGCATGAAATTCAAAGTCGGCCGCGTCGAGAGCTGCGCGACTGGTGCGATCGGACGTTCAAGCCGCAGGGTTTCGAGTGGCCTCTGCCACGGCGGCAGCGGGACGCGTGCAGAAATGCCGGGACCGCGCACGAAGCCCGTGCGCTCTTGTGCCTCGGAGCTGGCCGTGATGCTCCCCGTCGGTCGCGACAGTGCCTTTGCAGATGGCAGCCCTATGCCGACATCATTCCTGAAGCGTCTCCAGGTAGTAGGTGAGCGACAGCGCCCGGCCGGCCGCAATCGACACGGCATCGGAGCGGCTCACACCGCGATCTTCCAGCGCATCGGCGACGAAGTAGTCGCCCCAGATCGGCATTTCCGAAGCGCCGTGACCCGGAGCTTCCATGCCGAGCACGATGACCTCGTAGACTTCCGAGAACGGATAGCTTCCGCCCGCGCGCTCCGCGAGCTTGGTGAGGTCCGGCGGCTTGACTTCGAAGAGCTCGGCCACCTCGCCGCCGCCCTTGGCATCGTCACCGTGACAGACGGCGCAAAGAGCCCCGTAAGCCGACCTGCCGAGAGCGATCGCCGAACCCTCCGCTTGAACCGCAAGCGGCGACACGGTCATGACCGCCGCCGAAAGCGCTGCCCTGATCTGCATGTCTTTCTCCTTCTGTTTGTATGACCCGGTGCGCCGGACCGTGCGCACGACCTTGTTGCACGCGCCTTGCGCCGACTCTTCGACGTCGCGGCCACGGCGTGCGGTTGCCAGAACGCGCCGATCGTGCGACCGCACATTGGTCCCGGGCTCGAACCTGATCATGCACCGCCCGGCTGACGCGCACGCACACGGCTTCACGCAGCGAGGTCACACCCACCCTTCACGTCTTCGCCCACGCCCGAGACACTCATCACTCCATGCAGACTAGGCATGGCCATTCGGGCTTCATTGACGACGGTCAATCACCGCGGCGTCACACGAGATCGGGATCGTCAGCGACCCACGGGTCCGCATTCCGGATCTCGGCGCGCGACGCGATCAAGGTCTGGCACCCGCCCGACCGACGCATCGCCGATCTCCGCTGTTGGAGGTTCCGACCGTCAGGCTATGTCGCCTTGTGCCGCAGGCGCCCCTTGCGCATCATTCATTCAACGGAATTCCCCAGAGCACGGCATGCGATCAACTTTCTCAAACCTCGTGCGCCTTTTCGGCGCAAGCCTCGTCCTCGGCGTGACGGTTGCCCTGTTCCCCACGGCCGCGATTCCTCAAACCGCCCTGGACGACCGGGAGCTGCCGTTCCTGACATTNCATTCCGGATCTCGGCGCGCGACGCGATCAAGGTCTGGCACCCGCCCGACCGACGCATCGCCGATCTCCGCTGTTGGAGGTTCCGACCGTCAGGCTATGTCGCCTTGTGCCGCAGGCGCCCCTTGCGCATCATTCATTCAACGGAATTCCCCAGAGCACGGCATGCGATCAACTTTCTCAAACCTCGTGCGCCTTTTCGGCGCAAGCCTCGTCCTCGGCGTGACGGTTGCCCTGTTCCCCACGGCCGCGATTCCTCAAACCGCCCTGGACGACCGGGAGCTGCCGTTCCTGACATTGAGAAACCTGACCGGCAAGGACGACCCCGGGCAATTCTACGGCGACGAGCGAAGTGGCCTCACGGCCGGATGGTGCAGGGTCAGGGAAGTCGACCTGGGCGGGCTTGCGCCGCTCGCGGAAGCGGCCCCCTCCTTCATACGCGAGGAGTTGCTGCGGGTGGACCGGATCAAGGGCGGAGACAGCGCAGAGGTTCTCGACGCGCTGGAGGACAAGACGCGCGGCACGGCGCCTGCGGTCTACGTCCACGGCTACTACATCAGTTTCGAGAAAGGATGTCGCCGCGCGATCCTGCTGCAGGAGAACGCCGGTCTCGCCGGGCGTTTCCTGTGGTTCAGCTGGCCTTCGGACGGATCAATCGCCTATTACACCCATGACGAGGCCGACCTCTACTGGAGCGTTCCCGACCTCGCGGACGCCATCATCGAGGCGGAACGCCGTTTCGGCGGCGACGTCGATGTCGTCGGCCACAGCCTGGGCGCGCGCGGCGTGGTGCTCGCCCTATACGAGGTGGCCAACAGAATGCCGGACATCCGGCTCGACCAGATCGTCCTGCTGGCCCCGGATATGGATTTCGAGATCTTTCGTCGCATGCTGCCGCGGATCCGGCCGATCGTGGAGGGGATCACCATCTACGTTGCAGCGAACGACCGCCCCCTCGCGCTGTCGGCCCAGCTGCATGGGTATCCCCGACTGGGCGAGACGGGGAACGATGTCGCGAGCCTCGACGGCGTCGAGGTCGTCGATCTCGGCAACCTCCCGGCTGGCAGCCCGACCGGTCACCTCTACCACATCTACAGCGCGGCGGTGGGCGCCGACCTGCGCCAGCTTCTCAACGACGGGCTGCGTGCGGCGGACCGGTCCGGCCTGCTTCAGGTGGGCACCAACAAGTGGCGGCTGCAACAGCGCGGGAGTCCCGTTCAGGAATGAGCGCGGGCGCTCGGGTCCCGCCGCGGGTTCGTCTTTCGCGGATCGGGGCGCGCGCGACGCCGCGCACCGGTGCCGGTCACATGGCTGTCGCACGCATGCATGATCCACGCCGCGGGTGTCGCGGTTCCGTGACCCTTTCCACGCATCTGCAGGAAGCGGGCGCCGCAGTGCTGTTCAGACGCGGGGTGATGATGCAATCTGGCCGCAAACCGGAAACACGGCGGTCGTCCGGCCACCGGGTGACATGCATGCGGCATGAGCGTCGATCGAAGGAAAATTCCCATGCGGTTTCTGCGGGCCCTCGTAACGCACTTCTCGATCCCCGCGCTGTTGCTGGGGATCTTCTTCCTCGCGGCCTCGTTGTCGCCGTCGCTCATACCGCGCGGCCCCGCGATCCAGGGGGCGCTCGGAGGGCTCCTGATGGCGCTGGGCTATCTTTGCGGCCGGATCCTCGAGACGATCTGGGATCTCGCGGACATGCCGCGACTGCGGGGGCGCGCGGCGGCGATCGCCACCGCCGTGGTCGCGATCCCGGTTCTTGGCACGCTGGTTCTGTCGACACGGGCGAGCGTGCGCTGGCAGGACGATCTGCGCATGCGCATGGATCTCGCCCCGGCCGAGGAAGCGCACTGGGTGCAGGTCATCGCGATCGTGGCCGTCGTTTTCGCGCTTCTCTATGCCCTCGGCGTCGCGATCTCGCTGCTCTTCCGGCTCGTGCGCGGCGCGCTCTACCGGGTGATGCCACCGCGCCGCGCGAACGTGCTGGGCCTCGTCGCCGTCGCAATGCTCCTTTTCCTGCTGACACGCGACCAGCTGGTGCCGACCGTCTTCGACGTGCTCGACGAAAGCTACGAGACGGCCCAGAACCTCTTCGACCAGGCGCCGCCGGCTCCGACAGAGCCCAGGACACCGGGCAGTCCGGCGTCCCTCGTGGACTGGCAGGCCATGGGCCAGCCGGGCCGGGACTTCGTCACGCGCGGCCCCGACGCGGAGGCGATATCGGCCTTCTCGGGCGAGGATGCGCTCGACCCGATCCGGGTCTACGTGGGCCGGGCCAACGCACCCACGCCCGAGGCGCGGGCCCTTCTCGCGCTCGATGAACTCCTGCGCCTCGACGCTTTCGACCGCGAGGTCCTCATCGTGGCGAGCCCGACCGGAACCGGCTGGCTCGATCCCGGCTCGCATGACCCGGTCGAATACATGCATGGCGGCGACATCGCGACGGTGGCCGTGCAGTATTCCTACATGCAGTCCCCGCTCGCGCTGATCTTCGAGACGCGGACAGGGCTTGAGCAGGCGACCGCGACGATCGAGACGATCCACGACTACTGGAAGACGCTGCCCCGGGACGACCGTCCGCGGCTCTACATCCACGGGCTCAGCCTCGGCGCCTGGTCCTCGATGTACGCCACCAACCTCTTCCGGCTTGTCAACGACGGCATCGACGGCGCGTTCTGGGCGGGTCCGCCATTCCCGTCGAACTTCTGGAACTACGTGCAGAACGCACGGAACGAAGGGACATCCTGGGTTCTTCCGGAAGTGGGAGACGGATCGCTGATCCGCTACGCATCCCACGTGGCCGACGGCTCCGAAGGCGCGCCGTGGGGCGACATGCGGCTGATGTTCCTGCAATACCCGAGCGACCCGATCACGTTCTACGATCCGTTCTCCGTCTGGCGTCCGCCCGTCTGGATGACCGAGCCGCCCGGCCACGGCGTGTCGCCCGACCTGCGGTTCCTGCCCATCGTCACGCAGTTCCAGCTGGCGGTGGACATGGCGCTTTCGACGACGACGCCGGCGGGTTACGGGCACTCCTACTACGCCCACGACTACATCGAGCCGTGGGCGCAGGTCACGGCGCCCGCGGGCTGGACGCGGGAGGATACCGAACGCCTCATGGCTCATTGCGACAACGGCTTCCAGCAGGGCTGCACGAACGACTGAGCCCGCCGCCCGGGAAACCTTCGACGATCGGGGGTGACCCAAGGGCCGCGGGACAGTCTTCCGAGGCAAGCGGTCCGGGCGAGAAGACGCCCCGAGAGATCCCGCAGGGGTGGCGAGCGACAGGGCTGGCGGACCACCGCTGCCGCCCCCCAAGGAATGAAACGTCGACCTTCCCTGCAAGGGTCGACGCGGCGAACGGCGCGATCGCATGGAGATGACCGCCGGCCGGCTGAAAGACCGGCGCCGGATCGCCCGGCGGCTCACGCCGGCTGCCGCGACGCCTGGCCATCTGCCATCCGCTTCGCCGCTGCCGACATCTTCTGGCCGGGCGGCCGTTGATGAAGATGGGGCCCGATTTTGCGAGATCGTGCTGGCCTCCCGTGACGTTCCCCGGGACAGGCGCGGCGCGCAGACGGTCTCGCTGCCCGAAACCGGTCCGTTCCGGCCGCCCGCATTCGGGACAAAACGCCGCCGCGGGATCGGCCCGCACCCCGTTGCGGTGCGCGACCGCACGGCGCTAAGTGCGGTGCGTCGAGGAGGGCCGTGCCGATGACCGGCGATGACAGGCTGCGAGAGATGGAGCAGGCCGCCGGGTGGCGGCTCAGGGCGGGCTCCGTGCTGGTGGGTGCTTCGGGGGCGTTCTGGCTCGTCCAGGCATTTGCGGCCGCCCAGACGATCAGCGGATGGATCCACGGCGACACGGCGAAGGCGATGGTGCTCGTCGCCGTGTTCGTGGCGGCGGGGCTGCTGCGGGCCGGGCTGGACCACGTAGGCAGCGGCCTCGCCCACCGGGCGGCGGAGGACGTGGTCTCGGCAGAGCGCCGGCGGCTGCTCTCGCACGCGGCGCATCGGATCGAGGGCGGCCCCTCCTCCGCCGAGACGGCGGCGCTGGTCGCCCAGAAACTGGCACTCGTCTCGCCCTACCTGTCGCGCTATCGCGCCGCCATTATGCGCGTTGCGCTCGTGCCGCCGCTGATCCTCGCGGCAAGCCTGGCGGTCTCTTGGGCGGCGGCGCTCGTGTTGCTCATCGCGGGGCCGCTGATCCCGGTCTTCATGGCGCTGGTCGGAATGGCCGCGCGCGAAGCGAGCGAACGGCAGATGGCCGAGATCGGCGACATGAACGCGCTGCTGATCGACCGGATCGCGGCCCTGCCGGACATGCGCCTTCTGGACGCGACGGCCCGCGCCGAGGCGGATTTCGCCGCGCGCGCCGACTCGCTCCGGGCGCGCACGATGGCCGTGCTCAAGGTCGCCTTCCTGTCCTCGACGGTTCTGGAGCTGTTCTCCGCGCTCGGCGTTGCATTGGTGGCGGTCTATGTCGGCTTCACGCTTCTGGGGGAAATCGGCTTCGGCCATTGGGGCGGGTTGACGGTGGCCGAAGGCGTTTTCGTGCTGTTGCTGGCGCCGGAATTCTTCCAGCCCCTGCGTGACATGGCGGCCGTCTGGCACGACCGGGCCACCGCGCGCGCCGTCGCCGGAGAACTCGCGGCGTTGGAGACGCAGGACCGCCCGGCGATCCTCGGCACGGGGGGCCGGGCCGCGCCCCTTCCGGGAGCGGCCACCGTGCGCCTCGAGCATGCGTCGCTGCGCCGGGAGGGAGGTCTCGTCGATTTGCCCGACATGGTCGTCGCGCCGGGCGAGGCCGTGGCGCTAGTCGGGCCGTCCGGGTCGGGCAAGTCCTCGGCGCTCATGGCGCTTGCCGGCCTTTTTCCACTGGAGACGGGGCGCCTCGAGGTGGCCGGCCGGGCGCTGTCCGACGCGACCGCCGACGGCTGGCGCGCGCGGCTCGCGCTCGTGCCCCAGGAGGTGCATGTGCCCGATGTCGCGCTGCGCGCATTCCTCGATCCGGCGGGCGCCTGCGACGATCCCGGGCCGGCACTGCGCGCCGCCGGGGCCGAGGAGGTCGTCGCGCGGCTGCCCGACGGGCTGGATGCACGGCTCGGTGAAACCGGCGCGGGCGTCTCGGGCGGAGAAGCCCGACGGCTTCTCGTGGCGCGCGCCCATCTCTCGGGCGCGGATGTCGTGCTGGCCGACGAGCCGACCGCGGACCTCGACGACGAGACCGCGCGGCGGGTGATCGCTGGGCTGCGCGCCATGGTCGCCCGCGGCGCGATGCTGATCGTGGCCACCCACGACCCGCGGCTCATCGCGGCGGTCGATCGCATCGTCGCGATGCCTGCCGCGGCCGAGGGCGCCGCATGAGGCAGCTATGGCAGGTCCTCCGCCTGACTTGGGGCGCGGCTCCACGAGCGATGTGGCGGGGCGCCGCGCTTTCGGTCGCCGTGCTCGTCATGGGCGCGGCGCTTCTCGGCCTCTCGGGCTGGTTCATAACCGCCACGGGGCTTGCCGGGCTGGCGGGCATCGGCATCGCCTTCGACGTTTTCCGGCCATCCGCGGGCATCCGCTTCCTCGCGCTCGGACGTGCGGGCGGACGCTATGCCGAGCGGCTCCTGACCCATGACGCCACGTTGCGTGCGTTGGCCGCACTCCGTTTGGACCTGATGCACCGCCTCGCCGCACGTCCCTTCGCCGAACTCCAGAGGCTGCGGGGCGCCCTGCCGCTCATGCGGATCACCGCGGATGTCGACGCGCTGGACGGGGTCGTGCTGCGCCTCGCCCTGCCCGCTCTTGCGGGGCTGCTCACGCACGCGGCGGCCTTCGCGGTCCTGTGGTGGCTGGTGGCGCCCGAGATGGCGTGGGGCATCGCTGCTGGATATCTGCTGGGCGCGACCGCGATCCTCGCGCAGGTCGGCCGGGCGACGCTTCGTCCCTCCTCGGAGGCGGAAGCCGCGACCCAGGCGCTGCGCCGCGACGTGATCGACACCTTTCGCGGCCAGCGCGACCTTCTCGTGCACGGGCGCATGGCGGCGCGGCTCGAGACGCTGGCCGCCCTGGAGGCCCATGCCCGCGCCTCGAGCGACCGGTTGAACCGCATCGACCGGAACGCCGGGCTGGCCCTCGCGGGCGTGGTGGCGGGCACCGCGGGCGCCGCGCTGGTGATCGGCGGCTGGCTTGTGGCGTCGGGTCGGGCCGATCCAGCGCCGGCGGCGATCGGCTTCTTCGTCGCGCTGGCGCTCGCCGAGACGGTGCTGCCGCTTCGGAAGGGGCTCGGCGAACTCGGCCGCATGCGCGACGCCGCGCGCCGCGTCATGGACGCCCCGGCCGGCGCGCGCGCCCTGCCAGCCGGGGCGCCGGAGCCCCGCGCCCGGTCCGGCCTTCGCTTCGAAACCGTGAGCGTCGGTCGGCCCGGTGGCGGTGCGCCCCTGCTCTGCGGCGTGAGCTTCGCCGTCGCGCCCGGCGAAACCGTTGCGCTGGCCGGTCCGTCCGGCGTCGGGAAATCCACCTTGCTGGGCATCGCCGCCGGCCTCGACGAGCCCGCTGGCGGGCAGGTCCTGCTGGATGGCGCAGCGATCCGGACTTGGCCCGAGGACGCGCTTCGCCAACGGGTGACGCTGGTCCTTCAGCGCGCCGCACTCCTGTCGGGCACGATCCGCGACAACCTCGCGCTGGCCGCACACGACGCGACCGAGGACGAAATGTGGACCGCGCTGGAGGCCGTCGCGCTGCGGCGCACGGTGACCGCGAAGGGCGGATTGGACGCGGTGCTCGGCGAAGGCGGCGCCGGGCTCTCGGGCGGCGAGTCGCGACGGCTGGTGCTCGCGCGCGCGCTCCTGCGCAGGCCCGAGGTTCTGCTGCTGGATGAGCCCACGGAGGGGCTCGACGCGGACACCGCCCATGCGGTGCTCCGGGGGCTGCGCGCCGCCCTGCCCCGCGCGGCGATCCTGACCGCGTCGCACCGGGACGAGGAGCTTGCGACAGCGCACCGCACCCTCGATCTACGGAAATACATTCCCGATTTCATATCTGTTTGACGCAGATCAAACCGCCACCCGGTCTCCGGGTGTAGGCCGGCATCAAATGCACATCTGCGAGATTGGTTTTCTCGCGCGACAAGGAGCCTGCCAATGGAACTCGACGTCGTGGAGCTGTCACGCCTCCAGTTCGCTATGACGGCGATGTATCACTTCCTCTTCGTGCCGCTCACGCTGGGGCTCTCCATCCTCGTGGCGATCATGGAGACGGTCTACGTGATGACCAACCGCCCGGTCTGGCGGCAGATGACGAAGTTCTGGGGAACGTTGTTCGGCATCAACTTCGTGCTGGGCGTCGCCACGGGCATCACGATGGAGTTCCAGTTCGGGATGAACTGGAGCTACTACAGTCACTACGTGGGCGACATCTTCGGCGCGCCGCTCGCGATCGAGGGGCTGATGGCCTTCTTTCTCGAGGCGACGTTCGTCGGCCTCTTCTTCTTCGGCTGGGACAAGCTGACGAAGGTGCAGCACATGGTCGTCGCCTGGCTCGTCGCGCTCGGCTCCAACTTCTCGGCGCTCTGGATCCTGATCGCGAACGGCTGGATGCAGAACCCGGTGGGCGCCGTCTTCAACCCCGACACCATGCGCATGGAGATGACCTCGTTCTTCGAGGTGGTCTTCAACGAGGTGGCCCAGGCCAAGTTCGTCCATACCGTTTCCGCGGGCTACGTGACCGCGGCCGTCTTCGTGCTCGGCGTCTCGGCGTGGTATCTCCTCAAGGGCAGGCACGTCGAAATGGCCCGTCGCTCGATCACGGTGGCAGCCTCCTTCGGCCTGGCCTCCGCGCTCTCGGTCGTGGTGCTGGGCGACGAGTCGGGCTACTCGGCCACCCACACCCAGAAGATGAAGCTCGCCGCGATCGAGGCGATGTGGGAGACCCACGAGGCGCCCGCGCCCTTCACCGCCGTGGGCCTGCCCGACAAGGAGGCGCGCGAGACCCACTACAAGGTGGAGATCCCCTGGGCGATGGGGCTGATCGGCACCCGCTCGCTCACCGAAGAGATCCCCGGCATCAACGAGCTCGAAGCCGAATCCGCCGAGCGCATCCGCAACGGCCTCGTCGCCTACGACGCGCTCATGGACATCCGCGCGAACCGCGGCGCGGTCACCGACGAGATGCGCGCGCGCTTCGAGGCGCATTCCGGCGATCTCGGCTACGCCTTCCTGCTCAAGCGCTACGTGGAGGATCCGCGCGACGCCACCGACGCGCAGATCGCCATGGCGGCCGAGGATACGATCCCGGGTGTCGCCCCCCTCTTCTGGGCGTTCCGCATCATGGTCGGTCTGGGCTTCGCCTTCGTCGCGGTGATGGCGTACTTCTTTGTGCAGGCCAACTTCCGGGGCATGCGGTTCCCGCGGCCGGCGCTCTGGCTCGCCGTCTTCATCATCCCGGCGCCCTGGATCGCGGCGGAGCTCGGCTGGTTCGTGGCGGAATTCGGCCGCCAGCCCTGGACGGTCGACGGCGTGCTGCCGACCGCGCTCTCGGCCAGCCACCTGAGCGTGGCCGATCTTCTCATCACCCTTGCGGGCTTCATGGCCTTCTACTCGGTGCTCTTCGTGATCGAGATGGCGCTCATGCTGAAATACATCCGGCGCGGGCCCGTCGAGGACGTGGAGGAAACCGAGACATGGATGGAGCGGCACCAGCACCGTCTGCGCACGCATGACGGCAAGGGCCCCTTCGCCGCAACACCTGCGGAGTAAGACAGATGATCCTGCATGAACTCGTCGATTTCGAAATCCTGCGCGTGGTCTGGTGGGCGCTTCTCGGCGTACTGCTGATCGGCTTCGCACTCACCGACGGCTTCGACATGGGGGTGGGCGCATTGCTGCCCTTCGTGGCGAAGACGGACGTGGAGCGGCGCGTGGTCATCAATACCGTGGGTCCCGTCTGGGAGGGCAACCAGGTCTGGTTCATCCTGGGCGGCGGCGCGATCTTCGCCGCCTGGCCGCCGCTCTACGCGGTGAGCTTCTCGGGCTTTTACCTCGCCATGTTCGCCGTACTCGCCGCGCTCATCCTGCGCCCCGTCGCGTTCAAGTACCGCTCCAAGCGCGAGGACGCGCGCTGGCGCACGGGCTGGGACTGGGCGCTCTTCGTGGGCGGCGCGGTTCCCGCGCTTCTCTTCGGCGTGGCCGTGGGCAACGTGCTCCTTGGCGTGCCGTTCTACCTGACCGAGGATCTCTTCTCCGTCTATGACGGGTCGTTCTACGGCAAGTTCCTCGGCCTGCTCCGGCCCTTCGCCCTGCTTGCCGGCGTGGTCTCGCTGGCGATGCTGCTGATGCACGGCGCGGCCTGGCTTTCGCTCAAGGCCGAGGGGGTGGTCGTCGAACGCGCCCGCCGCTTCGGGACGGTGGCCGGGATCGTCGCGGCGGCCGGCTACGCGCTCGCCGGTCTCTGGCTCGCCTTCGGACTCGACGGCTACCAGATCACGGGCGAGGTCGTTCGCGACGGCCCCTCCAACCCGCTTTACTCCGAGGTGGCGCGCGGAGGCAGCTGGCTTGCGGCCTATGTCGAGCGGCCCTGGATCGTCGTCGCGCCCGTGATGGGCTTTCTGGGCATCCTCTTCGCCGTGACCGGGCTGCGCGCCGGGCGCGAAGTCTCGACGCTTCTCTGGTCGAAGATGGCGATCACCGGGATCATCGCGTCCGTCGGCCTCACGATGTTCCCGTTCATCCTGCCCTCCACCGTCGATCCGTCGAGCTCGCTCACCGTATGGGACAGTTCCTCCTCGCATCTCACGCTCTTCGTGATGCTGGTGATGACGGTGATCTTCATGCCGCTGATCCTCGCCTACACCGCCTGGGTCTACAAAGTGCTCTGGGGCAAGGTGACCGAAGAAGACGTCACCGGCCCGGGCCACAGCTACTGAAAGGAGACCGCGCCATGTGGTATTTCGCCTGGCTTCTGGGCCTGCCTCTCGCCGCCATGTTCGCCGTGCTGAACGCGATGTGGCTGGAAATGCGCGAGGACGGCCGGCTCATCGCGGACAGCGAAGAGGATGGCGGCGAGCGCTCCCAAGACTGAGCGCCGCTGCGGCCTCGATGCCTTGACATGAAGGGGGCGCTCGTCACTAGGCCGGCGCCTCCGAGCCGCGTCGGGGGTGTGCCGCCGGGAAAGGCGCACGAGGCGCCCTGTCGACGCCTCGACGTCGCGGCGGCTGCCTGGAGGAGGATGGCAGACGCACCGCCATGTTCGCGACGTCGGGGGCACACCTCGTACGATTGCCCGATCAGGCGGAGGGGACGAACAGTCTCCGACCCGCAGCGCTGTCGATCGCGCATCCGGCCTGCGGCTCATGTGTCTCTGGTGGCGCGCCCGGCCGGAGGCGGGGCGTCAGCCAATCCGGTGATGCCGGCCTGATCCATATCAGCGTGAAGCGCCGCGCATTGCTCGATACACTGCGCGAAACGTCGGAAATGCCTTACGGTCCTGACCATGCCCGCCCGATCGAGCGTCCCATCCGCGAAGACGATCCCAAGCCCGGCTCTCGGTCTTTTTCTCGCCGTGACCTTCCTGATCACATGGGGTGTGATCGGGGCCT
Source organism: Rhodosalinus sp. K401 (assembly GCF_041365735.1). NCBI lineage: Bacteria > Pseudomonadati > Pseudomonadota > Alphaproteobacteria > Rhodobacterales > Paracoccaceae > Rhodosalinus > Rhodosalinus sp. K401. The sequence goes on from NZ_JBGFSI010000001.1 coordinate 456,872, forward strand.
ATATCGTCGCCCCGGACATGGCCGCCGGCACGTTCGGCGAGATCAGCGGCGCGCATCCCCTGTTCTTCCTCGCCACCTGGTCGCCGGCCATCGCGGCCTTCGCCGTGATCTACCTTCATGGCGGGCTGTCGGGCATCGCCGCCTTTCTCGCGCGGCTGCGCATGTGGCGCGGGTCGTGGGGCTGGGCGGCGTTCATCCTGCTTCTCATTCCGCTCGTCTTCGTCGCGGGCTCGCTTATCAAGGGCGGGCCGGTGCTGGCGCCCCTGCCGCCCGAGGGCGCGGGGGCGGTCCTGGCGGTGATGGTCATGATGCTCTTTCTCGGACCCGTGGAAGAGTTCGGCTGGCGCGGCGTCATGCAGCCGCTGCTGCAACGCCACGTGGCGCCGATCTGGGCGGGCATCATCATCGGCGCGACCTGGGGGGTCTGGCACCTGCCGGCCTTCTTTCTCGCCGGCGTGGTCTTCGCCGACTGGAATTTCCTGCCCTTCTTCGTCGGCAACATAACGCTCGCGGTCCTGGTGACCCCGATCTTCAACGACACGCGGGGCAGCCTGCTCTGGCCCATGCTGTTCCACTGGCAACTGATCAACCCGTTCTGGGCGGACGCGCAGCCCTGGGATACCTGGCTTCTGGTGGCCGTGGCCGCCGTCGCGGTCTGGTGGAACCGTGACACGATGTTCACCCGCGACGGCGCCGTGACCGAGGTCATCCCGGCCGCACGGGGTGCCGCGTCCCGATCGGTGACATAGGGAGATGTTCCGGAACCCTCTTCCTCTTCCCGTCTTCGCGCTGGCACTTGCCTGCCTCACGGCGCCCCTGACGGCCCAGGAAGAGCGGTTGTCGTCCGCGCTCGACGACGCCCACACGCGCTACGGCTTTCCGGGCGCCACCGCGGCGATCGCCCTGCCCGACGGCTCGGTCGTGACCGCCGCCACGGGCCTTGCCGATCGCGAGGCAGGCCGCGCCATGACGCCCGAGACCCCGATGCTGGCGGCAAGCATCGGCAAGAGCTTCGTGGCGGTCACGGTGCTGGCTCTGGAAAGCGAAGGGCGGCTGTCGCGCGACGACCTCCTGTCCGCGCATCTCGGGGATCGCCCGTGGTTCGACGCGCTGCCCAACGCGCGCACCATCACCATCGATCACCTGCTGCACCACACCTCCGGGCTGCCGGACCATGTGCATCTGCCGGAGTTCCAGCGGGCCTGGACCGGGCTGGCCGGCGGGCCGAATTTCGACCCGGAGGAGCTGATCGGTTTCGTGACCGGACGGGAGCCGTTGTTCGAGGCCGGGCAAGCCTGGGCCTACAGCGATACGGGTTATGTCCTGCTGGGTCTCGTGATCGAGGATGTGACGGGACAGGCGTGGCGCGAGGCGGTCCGCACCCGCCTGCTCGATCCCCTCGACCTCGGCGGCACGGTCCCCTCGGACCGCCGCGACCTGCCGGGGCTCGCGGTGGGGTATGTCGATCCGGACAATCCGTTCGGCCTGCCCGCGCGCACCGCCGATGCCCAGGGGCGGCTTCTGTGGAACCCTTCCGTGGAATCCGCCGGTGGCGGCTTCGCCTCGACATCTGCCGATCTGGCGCGCTGGGGACAGCTCCTCTTCGCCGGCGACGCGATGGAGGAGCCCTATCTCGACCGGCTGCTCGACGGGGTGCCCGTGGATCCCGACGCCCCCGGCATCCTTTACGGCGCGGGCGTGGCGATCCATGCCGACACGCCGCGCGGGCCGGTCTGGGGCCATGGCGGCTGGATTCCCGGCCATGTCTCGAGCCTGCGCCACTACGCGGATCACGGCGTGACGGTGGCCTTCCAGATCAACACCGATGTCGGGATCGCGGATGACACGAGCGATCTCGTGCCCGCCCTCGAGGCCGCGCTCGCCGATCTCGCGATCTCGCTCATCCGGTAAGCGCAGGCGCCTGGCGATCGCCTCCGGTGTGGTGGCGCGGGCCGTCCCTGCCGCGCCGAGGTTTTTCCGATAGCCGTGACGACGGGGCGCTATCGCACCGGCTGGCGCCTATCGTCGTGCACAGCATGGCGACGGACATGGGTGCGGGCGCAGTCGTGCTACCGGTCGCGCATTGCCTGGGCGGGCGCCGTCGGCATGGCCATGGCGGCCGAGGCGCTCTTTCGCATCAGATCCCTCTAAAACCCCCTCACCGCCCGGGGCGCGCGCTCGCCAGGATAGGCGGAAGGCGGTTCCAGTCCGGTGATGCCATCAGACGGCTTCTGCCGCACGGTTGACGACTCCTTCGGCCCATCTGGCGAGCGCGTCGCTCTCGGGCGGCAGATGGGTGGCGAGCCCCCCAGCGAACGCTTCGAACGCCTCCCGGTTCAGACCGTTCAGGCCCACGAGGACCGGCACATCCAGTGCGATGGCCTCGGCGATCACGTCGCGGAACCCCCGCCCCTCGGCCTCGTGCTTGCCGAACTTGTTGATGATGAGCAGGTCGGCCCGCGCATCGAGCCGGGCCGAGACGAGCCCCACGGCCGTCTCGAGCGCCGCGGGGTCGAGGCGGCAGCCGCGCGCGGAGGGCCCGAGGTCCTGGCTGATCCGCAGGACAGGTCCGTCCGGCAGCACGCGCACATCCATGTCGCAGGGCCCCGTATCGGCGCGCTCGGTGTTGATCTGGACCGTCCCGCAGAGCCGGAGGCTCCGTGCCATCAGATCGGTGGCGAGCCGCGCGAGGATCAGGTCGGTGTCGCCGCGCCCGGGCGCCATCGTGTAGGCGAGAGGCATCTCATGTCTCCTCATGCATCGCAGAAAGGCTGGAACTCGACGCGCGCCCCGGCGGGCAGGTGGTCGACCTCCGCAGGCAGGAACATCAGTCCATCGGCGGCGGGCAGCGCGCCGACCCGTCCGGAATGCGTGGCGTCCTCGAACCGGACCACCTCGCGGCCCCGGGCATCGAAGCCCGCGATCGTCACGGGCCTGATCTCGCATCGCCCTGACTTGCGCCGGATCGCTTCGGCCGTCACGACATGTCGCCGCGTCGCGCGCCGGACGCATTGGCCTGTCAGTCGCTGAACCAGCGCCGTGCCGAAGACCTGCCACATGACGAACGCCGCAAGCGGATTGCCGGGCAGCCCGAGCCAGTGGCTCTTCCCGATGCAACCGTATGACACCGGTTTACCCGGTTTGACCGCGACCCCGCTGAAGTGGACATCCCCGCCGAGCGCGCCCAGCGCGGGCTTCACATGGTCTTCTTCGCCAACCGATACGCCTCCGGCCGTGACGATGAGATCGGCTTGACCAGCCAGGGCGGCAAGACTGCGCTCCAACAGGTCCCGTCGGTCGCCGACCCGCTCGACATGCACCAGGTCAATCCGGGAACTGCCCAAAGCCGCGCAAAGCATCGCCGTGTTCACGTCCCAGATGCCCGCGGGAGCGCGCGTGGTCCCAGGCGTCCAGAGCTCGTCGCCCGTCACGAGCACGCCTACCCGCAAGGCACGGCGCACCTGCACGCTGCCAGCCCCGGCAGCGGCGCAGGCCGCGATCTCGGGCGGGTCCAATCTTGTGCCCGCGTCCACGACGATCTGGCCGCGGCGCATGTCTCCACCGGCGCGGCGTATGTTCGAGCCCCCTTCAGGGCGCGTTTCGAATGTCACGCCCTGCCCCGAATGGCGCGCGTCCTCCTGTCGGATCACGGCATCGGCGCCGAGCGGCAATGGAGCGCCGGTGAATATGCGCGCCACACTGCCCTTGCCGACCACGGCTGGGACGACGGCACCGGCAGGAACGGTCGCCACGACCGGGAACGTCCACGGCCCTTCGCCGACGAAATCCGCGGTATCGACCGCGTAGCCATCCATGGCTGTGTTGTCGAAAGGAGGCGTCATGCACGCCGCACGCACGGGGTCGGCCAGAACCCGGCCGAGCGCGCTCAAGAGGGGCACCGTCTGCGTTGCGGCAACCGGCCTTGCAAGCTGCGCCATCCGTCCAAGCGCGTCATCGATACTGACCAGCGTTGCCGGGGGCTCTGGAGCATCGCAACCGCAGCCTCGTGTCTCAATTCGTCGTATTATGGTCATTGCGCGGCCCGCCCCTCGAAATTTCCCGGGCCGATCGAGCAATCGAGGTTACGCAGCCGGCCATCCTTCAGCCCGTAGATCAGCCCGTGCACGCGTAGGTCGGCCCCGCGATCCCAGGCTTTCTGCATGATGGGCGTTTCGGAAACGCGCCGAACACCCTCGATGACATTCAGCTCTGACAGCTTGTCCCGGCGCGCGTCGATATCTTCGCATTTTGCCAGATCGACCGCATAGGCCCGGGCGAGCCGTCGGATCGGTTCGAGCCAGTGATCCGCGAGCCCGTGGGGCATGTCCTCGGTCGCGGCCTTGACGCCGCCGCATCCGTAGTGGCCGCATACGATGATCTCGCGCACTTGCAGCGCCTCGACCGCGAATTCGAGTGCGGAGAGAAGGTTCATATCGCTCGAATGCACCACGTTTGCGACATTGCGGTGCACGAATACTTCACCGGGGTCCAGCCCGGCCACGACGTTGGCCGGAACGCGGCTGTCGGAACATCCGATCCAGAAGAATTCCGGGGCTTGCTGGCCGGCCAATCGGGCGAAATAGCCCGGGTCTTCCGCGTGACGCGTTTCGGACCAGATCATGTTGCGATCAATCAGGTCTTTCAGCATCAGGTGCCTCCATCGATCTGTCGAGGCCGCGGCGCTGCATCATCCGCAGACGGAGCGTCTCCAGGTCGCGCTCGGTAAGGCGCATCCTTGCAAAGGGAAGGATGATCGCATTCTCGAGCACGAGGTGACGGCGGGCATGTGCGGCAAAGCGTGCCAGACGCTCGCGCATGTCCCTAGTCAGGTCGCTTTGTCCCGCTTGAAGGGCCTCGAGGTCCACAATCACGCGAGGCGCGTCCTCTCCGGCATGCCCGTGATCGGAGGTCAGGCGATCGATCACCTTTCCAATCTCATCCTCGCGCGCGCAGCGACGCCGCAACAATGGAAACAGATCTTCTTCCTCATCCTCGAGATGCAGCGGCAGTTCTTTCTTGAGAAATCCCAGAACGCGTGCCGCCGCTTCCTCGTCGGGGGTTCGGGCTCCGGCCAAACCGTCCATCTGCGCGCAGATCGTTCTTTCGCGCAGATGATCCTCGTGGATGAAATCGAGCGGGTTTCCCAGAAGCTGAGGTGCGGTCGGGCTGAGGCAGTCTCCTCGCTTCAGATCGCGGACATGGGTGTTCATGGTCTGCCGTTTCCGGGACTAGACCGATCGCAGGTCCGCGCCGGAGATCTCGGCGGACGCGACCAGTTGGTTGATGTAGTGTCGGGCCGAACGGGCCCAGGCCGCCTTCTCCATGGCGTCCGAAATCTTGCCGCGCACGGCCTCGAAGGGCAGGACGGCGCCCTGGGCCACGGCATCCACGCGGATGACGTGCCAGCCGTGGCGAGTGAGAACCGGCTCGGGCGTGATCTCGCCCTCGGCCAGCGAGCGCAGCGCGGCCTCGAACTCCGGCACGGTGTCGCCCGGCCCAAGCTGGCCGAGCGCGCCGCCCGAGGATTTCGAGCCGCAATCGCTGTGCTCCTGCGCAAGCTTGGCAAAGCCACGCGGGTTGTCCTGCGCGCGGCGCGCAAGATCCGCAGCCCGCTCCCGGGCGGTGGCCGTCGCCCTGTCGTCCCGCGGATCGCAGGCGACGAGGACATGCGACACCTCCCAGAGCGGTGGCGAGCGGAAGCGCTGTGGGTCGCGCTCCCATTCGGTACGGATGTCGGACTCAATCGGGGCCTCGGACGTGACCGCGGTTTCGAGAAGGCCCCGGATCAGAGCCTCCTCGTCCGTCTCGAAACGGCCCGGCCCGATCTCGGCCGGATCGGGCGACAGGCCTCGACGTCGCGCCTCCTGCAGAAGCAGCGTGCGCACCGCCACCGCGTTCGCCGCCTTGCGCCAGGCGATGCCGGGCTTGCCCTTGGGGCCGGGGTGGTTCTGCGTCTCGGCGGCGATGACGGTGTGAGGCACCGTCTCGCCATTGACCACCAGATCAGGAAACAGGGCTGCGTTCATGGTTTCACTCCGCAGGGTTGGCGATACTGGACTCGGGCCGGCCCGTGGCCCGCGGCGGGACCGGAGCGCGCCTTGCCGACGCAACCGGCCCGTTGCGGGCCGGCAGCGGTGTGCTGCGGCGCGACCGGACGATCTGGTAGCCCGGGCGCGTCAGCAGGTAGCGGAACGGTGCCGCGAACCCCGACCAGATGTGCACCAGCCGCGTGAACGGGAACAGGATCGTGATGACCAGGCCGAGGAAGATGTGCAGCTTGTAAAGCCAGTGCACGTCGACGACGGTGATCCATGCATTGACGTTCCAGGTCACCACGCTTTGCGACCAGTTCATGAAGCGCACCATCTCGCCGCCGTCCATGTGCTGCAGCGTCTGGGTTATCGTGAGCAATCCGATCGCGAGCTGGAGCCAGATCAGGCCCATGATGATGATGTCGGGATAGCTCGATGTGACGCGGATGCGCGGATCGAACAACCGGCGATGCAGCAGCATGGTCGAGCCGATCAGCGCCGCGACACCGGCCGGTCCGCCGATCAGAACGGCGAGCCACTGCTTGAGACCGTAGGGAACTCCCAGGGTGTCGAGGACCCAGACCGGAACGAAGAGACCGATCAGGTGGCCGAAGAACACCACGATGATACCGACATGGAACAGGATCGACCCCCAGATCAGCTGCTTGCGTCGCAGGAGCTGGCTCGAGGAGCTTTTCCAGGTGAAAGGGTCGCGCTCGTAGCGGGCGATGGAGCCCACGAGGAAGATCGTCAGAGCAACATAGGGCATCACGCCGAAGATGACGAAGTTCAGGTCGAAGTTGGCGAACATGGGTTCAGTCTCCTATTCGGCCGCGTGCCGCGGAGCGGGTGTTACGGGTTCATCCATGCGCGAGAGGATGTCGCGCGTGATCGGGCAGCCGGCATTGGGGTCGGGGCCGAACAGAACCTCCGATTCCTCCCAGACGGCATCGAGCGCCTCGAGATCCTCGGGGTCCGTGTCGGGTTGTTCGAGGAGCTCTGCCACCGCCTCCCCGTCCGCCGTCACACCGGACAGCTGGGAAAGAGCGGCGAAGACGGCGGCATATTCCGAGTCCCGACGTCGCAGGCGTTCCTCGATGGCGGTGAAGATATGCGCCGCGTCCGCCAGGGTTTCCTGCGCTTCGGCGACGGGACGCGTGGCGAGGAATTCCAGCAGAACCGGCAGGTGGTCGGGCAGTTCCGTGGTGGCGGGCTCGAACCCGCCCTCGCGGTAGGTCTCGATCAGCGACACCATGGCGCCGCCGCGGTCCCGGCTCTCGCCGTGGACATGCTCGAAGAGGTTGAGCGACAGCGTGCGCGAGCGGTCGAAGAGCATCACGAACCGCTCCTCGAGGTCGTAGATGTCGTCGTCGCGCAACGCCTCGACAATGGGCCGCAGACCCCGCCGCGCGGCGCCGGTGAGCCTTGTGTCGGAGGCGAGAACGGCCCCGATCTCGGGCATGGCGGCCTGAAGCTCCCGCGTGGGATAGCTCAGGATCAGCGAAAGGGATTTCAGCGTGCGGTCTTGAAGTTGCGGGGCCATGTCACTGCACCTCCGTGGGCATTTTCAGGGGTTTCTTGGACCCGCCGAACAGCGAGCCCTTGGAGATGCCGGTGGAGCAGCCATTGCCGTCGGTGAAGCCGCAGCCGCCCTTGAGGTCGTAGGCATCCTCGACCTGTTCGCGGTGGGTGGTGGGGATGACGAAGCGATCCTCGTAGTCCGCGAGCGCCATGATCTTGTACATGTCCTCGATCACCCGGCCGGACAGGCCGACGCGGGCCGCGATGGCCTCGTCGCGCACGCCGTCGATGGTCTTGGCGCGCATGTAGGCGCGCATCGCCAGCATCCGTTCCAGCGCCTGGGCCACGGGAGCCTCGTCACCGGCCGTGAGCATGTTCGCGAGATAGCGCAGCGGGATGCGCAGATTGCGGACATCCGGCATGTCGCCGTCCATGCCGATCGCGCCCGCCTCGGCGGCGTTCTGGATCGGGCTGAGCGGCGGGATGTACCAAACCATCGGCAGCGTCCGGTATTCGGGATGCAGCGGGAAGGCGACCTTCCACTCCATCGCCATCTTCCAGATCGGGCTTTCCTGCGCCGCTGTGATCCAGTCCTCGGGGATGCCGTCGGCCCGCGCGGTCTCGATGATCACGGGATCGTTCGGGTCGAGGAAAACGCCGAGCTGCGCGTCGTAGAGGTCCATCTCCTCGGCCGCGTTCGCGGCCTCCTCGATCTTGTCGGCGTCATAGAGCATGACGCCGAGATACCGGATGCGGCCGACGCAGGTCTCCGAACAGACGGTGGGGTTGCCGCTCTCGATGCGCGGATAGCAGAGGGTGCATTTCTCGGATTTGCCCGTGGACCAGTTGTAATAGACCTTCTTGTACGGGCAGCCCGAGACGCACATCCGCCAGCCGCGGCATTTCTCCTGGTCGATCAGGACGATGCCGTCCTCTTCGCGCTTGTAGATCGCGCCCGAGGGGCAGGACGCCGCGCAGGTCGGGTTGAGGCAATGCTCGCAGAGCCGGGGGAGATACATCATGAAGGTGTTCTCGTATTCCCCGTAGATCTCCTTCTGGATGCCTTCGAAGTTGTAATCCTCGCCGCGCTTCGAGAATTCGCCGCCGAGGATCTCCTCCCAGTTCGGGCCCTTCTCGATCTTCTCGATCCGCTCGCCGGTGATCTTTGAACGGGGGCGCGCCGTGGGGAACGCCTCCATCTCGGGGGCCGACTTCAGGTGGTCGTAGTCGAAATCGAACGGCTCGTAGTAGTCGTCGATCTCGGGCAGGTCGGGGTTGGCGAAGATGTTCGCGAGGATCCGCCATTTGGAGCCCTGCTTGGGCTGGAGCTTGCCGGATTTCGTCCTCTCCCAGCCGCCGTTCCAGCGGGCCTGGTTCTCCCAGTCGGTGGGATAGCCGGTGCCGGGCTTGGTCTCGACGTTGTTGAACCAAGCGTATTCGACACCGTCGCGGCTGGTCCAGACGTTCTTGCAGGTCACGGAGCAGGTGTGGCACCCGATACATTTGTCGAGGTTCAGCACCATGCCGATTTGTGCGCGGATTCTCATTCTGCTGCCTCCTGTGCAGGCGCTTCCCAGCTCTTTTCGCGGTCGAGCCAGTCCACTTTCTTCATCTTCCTGACGACGACGAACTCGTCCCGGTTCGCCCCCACGGTTCCGTAGTAGTTGAAGCCGTAGGATTGCTGGGCGTAGCCGCCGATCATGTGGGTGGGTTTGGGCACCGTGCGGGTGACCGAGTTGTGGATACCGCCGCGATTGCCGGTCTTTTCCGATCCGGGCGTGTTCACGATCTTTTCCTGGGCGTGATACATGAAGGTCGTACCATCCTTGATGCGCTGGCTGACGACCGCGCGGGCCGTGAGCGCACCATTCACGTTGTACAGCTCGACCCAGTCGTTATCGACGATCCCCGCCTTTTTCGCGTCGTTCTCGGAAATCCAGATCACCGGACCGCCGCGATTGAGCGTCAGCATCAGCAGGTTGTCGGTATAGGTCGAGTGGATCCCCCATTTCTGGTGCGGCGTGATGAAGTTGAGGGTGAGCGTGTCGCCCTCGTCCTGCACCGCCTTGGTGATGGTCTTGAGGTCCACCGGAGGCCGATAGGACATGAAGCCCTCGCCGAAGGCCAGCATCCACAGGTGATCCTGATAGAGCTGCTGCCGACCCGTGAGGGTCCGCCACGGGATCAGCTCGTGGACGTTGGTGTAGCCCGCGTTGTAGCAGACCTTCTCGCTTTCCAGACCCGACCAGGTGGGCGACGAGATGATCTTGCGCGGTTGGGCCGCGATGTCGCGGAAGCGGATCTTCTCGTCCTCCTTGGGCAGCGCGAGATGGGCGTGTTCACGGCCCGTCGCCTTGGACAGCGCCTCCCACGCCTTGACCGCGACTTCGCCATTCGTTTCGGGCGCGAGCATCAGCACGACCTCGGTCGCGTCGATGTCGGTGACGATCTTCGGGCAACCCTTGGCCGGGCCATCCTCCCACACGCCGTTCAGGTCGCGCAGGTGCTGGACCTCGTGTTCGGTCTTCCACGAGATGCCCTTGCCGCCGTTTCCGAGCTTGTCCATGAGCGGGCCAAGCGCGCAGAACCTGTCGCCGATCGCGGTATAGTCCCTCTCCACCGCGATGAAGTTCGGCGCGGTCTTGCCTGGGATCAGATCGCATTCGCCCTTCTTCCAGTCGCGGACCTGATCCTGTGCGACTTCGCCGGGCGTGTCGTGCAGGATCGGCAGCGCGACGACGTCGGTCTCCTGCCCGAGAATTTCCGGCGCGACCTCCTGCACCTTGTAGGCGATCGCCTTGAAGATCTCCCAGTCGGACTTGCTTTCGTAGGCCGGGTCCACGGCCGCCTGAAGAGGGTGGATGAACGGGTGCATGTCCGAGGTGTTGAGGTCGTTCTTCTCGTACCAGGACGCCGTGGGCAGAACGATGTCGGAATAGACCGCCGTCGTGCTCATCCGGAAGTCGATGGTCACCAGCAGGTCGAGCTTGCCGCGCGGGCCGTCCTCGTGCCACTTCGCCTCCTTCGGCAGTTGCCGGCCTTCCTCGCCCAGATCCTTGCCCATGACGCCGTGATCGGTGCCGAGCAGGTGCTTGAGGAAGTATTCGTGCCCCTTGCCCGACGAACCCAAGAGGTTCGACCGCCAGACGAAGAGGTTGCGCGGCCAGTTCTCGGGCGCGTCGGGGTCTTCGCAGGACATCTCGAGTTCGCCGGACTTGAGCTGCTCGGCGATGTAGGGTGCCACCTCCTTGCCCGCCGCCTTGGCGGCCTTGGCCACCTCCAGCGGGTTGGTCTTGAGCTGCGGGGCCGAGGGCAGCCAGCCCATCCGCTCGGCGCGGATGTTGTAGTCGATCAGGGAAACGTCCCAGTCGCCTTCGGGCGCAGTGGGAGACAGGATCTCGCCCGCCGTCAGCGTCTCGTAGCGCCACTGATCGGTGTGCGCATACCAGGCCGAGGTCGAGTTCATCTGCCGCGGCGGACGCCCCCAGTCGAGCGCGAAGGCCAAGGGCAGCCAGCCCGTCTGCGGGCGCAGCTTTTCCTGGCCCACGTAATGCGCCCAGCCGCCGCCCGACTGGCCCACCGCACCGCACATCACCAGCATGTTGATGACGCCGCGGTAGTTCATGTCCATGTGGTACCAGTGGTTCATCGCGGCGCCGATGATGATCATCGACTTGCCGTTGGTCTTTTCGGCGTTCTGCGCGAATTCGCGGGCAACATGGACGATCTTGTCAGCCTTCACACCGGTTATCTTCTCGGCCCAGGCGGGCGTCCCGGGCACGTCGTCTGCATAATCCTTCGCAACCCACTCGCCGCCGAGACCACGATCGAGGCCGTAGTTGGCGCAGAAGAGGTCGAAGACCGTGGCGACGGCAACTTCGCCATCCGCCGTCTTGATGCGCTTCACGGGCACGTTCTTGGTCAGGACGTTCGGGCGCTTGTCGCCGGTGGTGAACGCCTCCGTCGCGTCGGCGCCGAAATAAGGAAAATCGACCCCCACCACGTCGTCGTGGTCGTCGTCGAGGACCAGCGACATCTGGAGCTTGGTCTCGGCCCCGTTCGCCTTCTCCTCGAGGTTCCATTCTCCGTCCTCACCCCAGCGGTAGCCGATGGAGCCGTTGGGCGAGACCAGACCCTCGGAGATCCTGTCGAAAGCGACGACCTTCCATTCGGGGTTGTTCTCCTCGCCGAGCTTGCCGTCCAGGTCGTCGGCCCGAAGGAACCGCCCGGGGATCATCTTGCCGTCCTTCTCCTCGATCTTAACCAGCATCGGGAAGTCGGAATACTTGCGGCAATACTCCTCGAAGTAGGGCGCCTGCCGGTCGAGGTGGAACTCGCGCAGGATGACGTGGCCGAAGGCCATCGCCAGCGCCGCGTCGGTGCCCTGCTTCACGTTCAGCCAGACATCGCCAAACTTGGCCGCCTCGGAATAGTCGGGGCAGATCACCGCGGACTTGGTACCGCGATAGCGCGCCTCGGTGTAGAAATGGGCGTCGGGCGTGCGGGTCTGCGGCACGTTCGAGCCCCAGATCAGCAGGTAGCCCGCGTTGTACCAGTCGGCCGATTCCGGCACGTCCGTCTGCTCGCCCCAGGTCATCGGGGACGCAGGCGGCAGGTCGCAATACCAGTCGTAGAAGGACATGCAGGTACCGCCCATCAGCGACAGATACCGCGAGCCTGCGGCATAGGAGATCATCGACATCGCCGGGATGGGCGAGAAGCCGAAGATGCGGTCGGGCCCGTAGGTCTTGGCGGTGTAGGCGTTGGCGGCCGCGGTGATCTCGGTCGCCTCGTCCCAGCTGGCGCGCACGAACCCGCCCTTGCCGCGCGTCTCGGTGTAGGAGGCGCGGAGGATCGGGTCGGTCTGGATCGCGGTCCAGGCCTCGATCGGCGTCGTCGTCTCGCGCATCTTGCGCCAGACCTTCATCAGCCGCCCGCGCACCAGCGGGTTCTTCACCCGGTTCGCGGAGTAGAGATACCAGCTGTAGGAGGCGCCACGCGCGCAGCCGCGGGGCTCGTGGTTCGGCAGGTCGGGCCGCGTGCGCGGATAATCCGTCTGCTGCGTCTCCCATGTGACGATCCCGGACTTCACGTAGATCTTCCACGAGCAGGACCCGGTGCAGTTCACCCCGTGGGTCGAGCGGACGATCTTGTCGTGCCGCCAGCGCTCCCGGTAGGTGTCCTCCCAGTCGCGGTTCTCGCGCGTGACCTGACCGTGGCCCTTAGAAAAACGCTCCAGTTCCTTGGATTGCAGAAAGTTAAGTCTGTCCAGGAGATGGCTCATGATGCTGTCCTCTTACTCAGCCGGCTGCGCGGGGGTGGCGCGGCCATGTTCGATATCGTGCAGAAGGCCGCCCGGGCGGGTGTAGATCACGAAGGTGATCGCCGCGCAGACGACGTAGAAGATCAGGAAGGCCCAAAGCGCCGCCGCCGGCCCGCCGGTCATGGAGATCGAGGTGCCGTAGCTCTTCGGGATGAAGAAGGCGCCATAGGCCGCGATCGCACTGGTGAAGGCGATGATCGCCGCGCTCTCGCGCTCGGACTGCTTGCGCGCAGCGTCGGCGTCCAGCATCGGAAAGAGCCGCGCGGTCTCGCGCCGCATGATCACCGGGATCATCTGAAAGGTGGAAGCGTTGCCCACGCCGGTCAGGAAGAACAGCGCCATGAAGCACGCGAAGAAGCCCCAGAAACTGCCGGCGCTGTCACCGAGCGGGAGGAACTGCAGCACGCCGTAAACCGCGGCGATCATGCCCAGGAACGTCCAGAACGTGACGCGTCCGCCGCCGTACTTGTCCGAGACCCAGCCTGTCGCGGCCCGGCTCAGCGCGCCGACGAGCGGGCCGAGGAAGGCGAGGTGCAACATGTCGAGATGCGGGAACTGCGTCTTCATCAGCAGCGGGAAGCCCGCCGAATACCCGATGAAGCTGCCGAACGTGCCGGTGTAGAGCACGCACATGATCCAGTTATGCGTGCGCTTGAGGATCTGCAGCTGATCCGAGAGCGAAGCGCGCGCATCGGCGATATCGTCCATCCCGAACCACGCGGCGATCGCCCCGACCACCAGGAACGGCACCCAGATGAAGCCCGCGTTTTGCAGCCAGAGCTGGCCGCCGTCCGACAGCTCCTGCGGCGTGCCGCCGAGGGCGCCGAACACGCCCGCGGTGATGACCACCGGCACGAGGAACTGCATGACCGACACGCCCAGATTGCCGAGCCCTGCATTGAGCGCGAGCGCGTTGCCCTTTTGCGCGCGTGGGAAGAAATAGGCGATGTTGGCCATGGAAGAGGCGAAGTTGCCCCCGCCGAGGCCGCAGAGCAGCGCGAGGATCAGGAAGACGGCATAGGGCGTCTCGGGGTTCTGGACCGCGAAGCCGATGCCGATGGCCGGGATCAGCAGCGATGCGGTGGACAGCGTCGTCCAGAGCCGCCCCCCGAAGATCGGGATCATGAAGGAGTAGAAGATCCGCAGCGTCGCGCCGGAGAGCCCCGGAAGCGAGGCGAGCCAGAAGAGCTGCGCGGTGGTGTATTCGAACCCGATCGCCGGCAGCTTGGCGACGACGATCGACCAGACCAGCCAGACCGAGAAGGCGAGCAGCAGGCACGGGATCGAGATCCAGAGGTTGCGGTTCGCAACCGCCCTGCCCTCGTTCTCCCAGAAATCGGCGTCCTCCGGTCGCCAGTCGGTCAGCAGGTGACCCTTGTTCGTCGTGCTGGAAGCCATTTGTCTTTTCCCTTTTCAGAAGCTGTGGGCGTGCGGCGCGGCCATTCCGGCCGCGCCGGCGCCGGTCTATTCCGCCGGCTGGGAGGTGGGCCCGCCTCTGGAACGGCGCGGCCGGTCCACCGGCTTGGGAAGCGGCGCCTCGGGCAGATCCGACAGGTCACGGTCTTCGGCCAGTTGCGGATGCTTGCGGCGCTCCATCCGGCGGATGGCGACGTGCATCCAGACAGTCGAGATCGCGACGAGCACGAAGAGCAACATGAACGGAGCGGTCCAGACGCCCGTCAGGTCGAGCAGCATGCCGAAGGCAATGGGAAGGAAGAAACCGCCAAGACCGCCGATCATGCCGACGAGACCGCCGACCGAGCCGACATGATGCGGGTAGTAGACCGGGATGTGCTTGTAGACGGCCGCCTTGCCGAGGCTCATCAGGAAGCCGAGAATGACGGTCAGGCCGACGAAGACCCCCACGCTCAGGCCGAAATCGAACTCGATCGGCCCCTTGATGCCCTCGACGACGTATCCGGTCTCGGGGTAGCTCATCACGAACAGGATCGCGAGCGACCCGATGAAGGTCAGGTACATGACGAAACGGGCGCCCCACTTGTCGGACATCCAGCCGCCGAGCGCGCGGAAAACCGATCCGGGCAGCGAATAGAGACCGGCGAAGACCCCTGCCGTCGTCAGTTCGAGGCCATAGGCACCGACATAGTATCGCGGCAGAAAGCTCGCGAGCGCGACGAATGCGCCGAAAACGAAGAAGTAGTAGGTGGCGAAACGCCAGACCTGGATCTCCTTGAGCGGCTCCAGCATGGATCCGGTCGAGGCCGGACCGGCGCCGGTCCGTTTGCGGTCTTCCTGAACGGGGTCGTTCTTGGCCAGCAGGTAGAACAGGACGGCGACGACCGCGAGGACAACGGCATAGACACGGGCTGTGCCTTCCCAGCCGATCGCGACCACAAGAAACGGCGCCGCGAAGTTGGTGACGGCAGCACCGACATTGCCGGCGCCGAAAATGCCAAGCGCCGTGCCCTGCCGCTCCTTCTCGAACCAGCGGGAAGTGTAGGCGACACCGACGATGAAGGAGCCACCGGCAAGACCGATTCCGAGCGCGGCCAGAAGGAAGATTTCATAGGTCTGGACGCTGGTCAGCAGCCAGACGGCAACCGCGGTCAAAAGCATCTGAAGCGGAAACATGATCCGCCCGCCGTACTGCTCCGTCCAGACGCCAAGAAAGATCCGGCTGATCGAGCCGGTCAGAACGGGGGTTGCCACCAGAAGGCCGAATTGCGTGTCGCTGAGACCGAGGTCCTGTTTGATCTGGACCCCGATGATCGAGAATATCGTCCAGACCGCGAAACAGACCGTGAAGGCGAAAGTACTGAGCCCCAGGGCGCGGTACTGGTCCGAGCGTGAAACGCCATCAAGTGTATGCATGAACTGTCCCTCCGGCATCTTGCATCGGCGCGATGCCGATGTGTGGCTTGGGGAATAACTGCCGGACGGACCGGCGCCTCGTGCTTGATCGAGGTCAAACAACCCGAAAAATCTTTGCAAAATAAATGGGTTACTGAAATTTATCACGCGGGGGACCGCGCACTTTCAAATGCAGGGACAACACGGGGCTGTCACGTGAAAGACTGTTGTCACGGCGACTCTTGATATTTATCAATCACGTGATTTTAGAAGGGTGAGGCGATGGCCGTGCCGGACGGACCGGGCATTCGGGAACTGGAACTTTTCAGGGACATGACGGATGAGCACTTCGTGACGCTCATGCGCGGCGCCTACGTGCAGAATTTCCCGCCCCAGATCGAGCTCATCACCGAAGGCGAGCCTAGCGACTTCCTTCACATCGTACTTTCCGGGGCTGTCGATCTGTTTGCTGGTTGGAACGGCCGCGAAACCAGCATGGCGACCGTGCGGCCCATATCGACCTTCATCCTTGCCGCGACGATCCGGGACGCGCCGTACCTGATGTCGGCGCGAACGCTGGAAAAGAGTCGGATCGCCCTGATCCCGAGCGAAGACGTGCGCGCCATCTTCGCCGCCGACAGCGCCTTCGCCCGCGCGATCGTGGCCGAACTGGCGCAGTGCTACCGCTCGGTCATCAAGGCGCAGAAGGATATCAAGCTTCGTACCTCGCTCGAGCGACTCGCCAACTTCCTTCTGCGTCAGCAGAAACGCGCGAGTGGAGGCGCCGAATTCGATCTGCCGTTCGAGAAGCGCAGGTTGGCCTCCGTGCTCGGCATGACGCCAGAAAATCTGAGCCGCGCCTTCAAGGGCCTGCAGCCCTATGGCATCGAGGTTGACGGCACTCGGATCCGGATTCGCGATCAGGCGCTTCTCGAACGGTTCGCCAAGCCCAGTCCCCTGATCGACGATCACGCAAGTTAAGGATGACCCCATGACCAAATCGATGCCCGGCGCGGCCAAGGATCTCGCCGAACAGCACCCCGACATCTGGAGGGCCTATTCCGCTCTCGGCAAGGCGACCGCCGATTGCGGGCCGCTGACCGACCGGGAGAAACGCCTGGTCAAGCTGGCTCTGGCGATCGGTGCCGGCTCGGAAGGCGCGGTCCATTCGCATACCCGCCGGGCGAGGGCGGACGGTATCGAGCCCGAAGCAATCATGCAGGTGGCCCTGCTGGCCATAGGTCCCCTTGGGCTGCCGCGCGCCGTGGCCGCGAAGACCTGGATCGAGGACATCGGGGATTGACGCTCAGGGCAGCGGGCTGACTCCGAAGAGGTAGGGATGCATCCACACTAGCGCCGCGTATAGGCCGACACCCAGCGCCAGCCGGATCGCTGCGCCGGCCCATGAGGCCGGCCGCGGCAAGAACGGGGCCTGCCGGCGGGCGGAGTCGATCCGCTGCCACTCCGGGCCCATGTCTCGCCGCTTGCGCCGATCCACGAGGCGACCGCCAAGCCCTGCGAAGAGCGCGAAGATCCCGAATAGGATCGCATGCGCCAGATCGCCGTTGGCAAGCAGATGCGCCCCCGCCCAGAACGCCAGCGCGAAGAGCAGGGGGTGACGCGTCAGCCGCACGATGCCGGGCCGCACCGGGTCGAAACGCTCGTTCCGCGCCCCGCCGAAGGAGAACGGGTTGGGCCGCGCGATGGCGAGCGCGAGGATCAGGCAAACCGGCAGCATGGCGGTCAGCACGACGTGGTTCTGCCACGGCGACCAGTGCCAGAGCGGAACGTAGGGCGCGCGGCCCGCCGCGCCGATGAGCCAGGCAAGCACGCCGAGCGACAGCGCGGAATAGGCGATGCCGAAACCTGCGGACCCCAGCCGCGCCACCAGCCATGGCCGGACCGGTGGGCGGATCGGCACGGAATGCGTCAGGAAGAAAGCCGCGAAGGCCAGCGCATATTCGCCCCATCCCATGACGCGTCCTTCAGATCCGCTTGGCCGGGGCCGCGCGCAGCAGCAGCCGGCCATAGATCACGGCATAGCCCGCGAAGGCAGCGATCCAGAAAAGACCCGACAGCCCGTGCAGAAGCTCCGCCTGCATCGGCCAGAGACCGGCGGCGACACGGGCCAGCACCGCGAGGATCAGGGCGAGATAGATCGCGATGGTTCCGGCATCCGCACTGAGCGCCTGCCCGGTATGACCTAGCGTCGCCCGCGTCATCACCGCCAGCGTCATCAGCCCGATGGCCCCGCCCATCCACAAATGCTGCGCGCCTGCGATCCCGAGCGCGCCCGGCACCACGATTTCCGCCCCGAGCGCCAACGCGCCCAGAGGCACAAAGGCGTAGCCGATGTGCAGGACCGTTACCAGCGGTTCAGCGAGCGTCCGATGACCGGCCCACCTGGCGAGTCGCAAAAAGTGGAGCGCGCCCGCCACGATCAGCGCCATCCCCGTGGCTGTGTGCAGCGGCACGGCCACCCACAGCAGGAGCGCGGCCAGCAGCACCAGCAGGGACAGCTTGTCGAAACGCTGCATCGGTGCCACGGGCAGACGGCCCGGCCCGCGCTTCACCAGCCAGTTGCGGGTGAAGGAGGGCACGATCCGCCCGCCGATCACGGCGATCATCATGATCCCAGCGCCCAGTCCCAGGCGCAGTCCGTAGCCCTGCGCGGCATAGTCTCCCCGTGCCGCCTCCCAGTGAAATAGCGCGTTGCCGAGGGCGAAGACGGCCAGCATCCCCAGCACGATCAGGTTGCGCCAGTTCCGGCCCGCCACGATCTCGCGTGCGATCACGGCGGCCAGCACGATCGGAAAGGCCAGATCGAAGCCTACGACCAGAAGCGGCGGCAAGCCCGCCGAGACCAGCACGAGCACGCGACCGGCCAGCCACAGCGCCGCCAGCCCGCCCAGCGGCCAGCCGACGATGGGCAGCCGTCCGGTCCAGTTCGGCACGGCCGTCAGCAGGAAGCCCGCGATAACGGCGCCGAGGTAACCGTAGAGGAATTCATGCGCGTGCCAGCTGACCGGATCGAAAGCCGTGGGCAGCGCGACATGCCCCGACAGCATCGGTACCCACAGCGCCATGGCCAGCGCCGCCCAGACCGCCGCGCCGAAGAAGAACGGGCGGAAGCCGTAGGTCAGGATCGCGGGGCCGGTCCAGGCGCGCATCTGTTCGGCGGTCGAGGTCATTTGTCTGTCCTTTTGGCCGCGACACCATCCTCGGTCAGGATCACGTCGAGCGGGATGTCGTGGGGTTGAGGATAGATCGTGGGCAGGCGCGCTGCGCCGAGGGCAATGCCGATGGTCAGGGGGCGCGGCGACAGACCCGCCAGCGTCCGGTCGAAGTAGCCCCCGCCCCAGCCCAACCGGAAACATGCGCCGTCCCAACCCAGGCACGGGGCGGGCACGATGTCGGGCGTCAGCAGATGGGCCTCTGGCGGGGGAACCGAAATCTTCCAGTCGCCCCGCACCAGCCGGGTCTCGGGCGTCCACTGGCGGAACGCCAGCGGCGCGGCGCGCGTCTCGACCACCGGAAGCGCGACGGTCACGCCCGCGCGATGCAGATCGGCCAGGACCGGGCGCAGGTCGGGTTCTCCCCCGATCGGCCAGTAGCCCGACAGGACAGACCACTGCCCCACCCCGCAATCGCGTAGCACCCGCCCCAGATGCCCCGCGATCCTGTCCGAGACCTGCGCCCGCCCGGCCTGGCCCAGACCCTCTCTCAGCCCGGCCAGCCGCGTCCGTTCCGCCTGGCGCCAGCGCGCCACATCGCACGCCTGCTCGGGATCGACGCCAACCGAGCCGAAATAAGCGGGATCGATCTCGGCCGCCATGCAGGGCGGCGAGGCATGTGTCCCGTCCTTGGTCATCTTGCGGCCTCCAACCGGGGGAAAAGCAAGGTGTTATCCAGCGCGATGTGAGCGGCCAGTTCCTCGAGCAG
Organism: Rhodosalinus sp. K401; assembly: GCF_041365735.1. Lineage (NCBI taxonomy): Bacteria > Pseudomonadati > Pseudomonadota > Alphaproteobacteria > Rhodobacterales > Paracoccaceae > Rhodosalinus > Rhodosalinus sp. K401. Next base: position 476,501 of record NZ_JBGFSI010000001.1, read on the forward strand.
CGTCGTCGCGCCGCCATCAAGCGACCGCCAGGATCCGCAGCCATTCTCTGACGGAAGCGGGTCGGCCGTCGGTTTCGGGATCAGCGAGATGGACGCTGCGTGATCTTCATGGTCGGCGCGCATCACCGCAACGGGGTGTTCGATGCCCGGGCCTGCGGCCCGCGTGCATGGCCAGAAACTGGATCATCTCCTCCCGGGCCATATGAGCCCCGATCTCGCGCGCGGGCCGGGTCAGGGCATTGGCAAGACCATTGGGGGCTTCCGGATCATCGGCGTGAACCTGTTCGACATGGCTGGCCAATGGCACCGGAGGGGCGAGGTCAGCCCTCTGCATCTTGTGGTGGTTGGTCGGGATCCGGTCGATCAGCGCGCCGGTTTCCTTTGGTGCCGCATCGGTTACGTGGTGGTGCATGGCACATCCATTCTGCGCTGACTCATTGGAAGGATACGAATTGGTATTTGATTTACCGATTAGACCGTCATAATACGCACTGTAAATACCAAATCAGGAGCGCGACCTTGCGCCTCACCTCCTTCACCGACTACGGGCTGCGCGTGATGATGCGCATGGCGGGCGAGCCGGGCCGCGCCTTCACGGCCGCCGACCTTGCCGCCGAATTCCGCGTCTCGCGCAATCATCTGGCCAAGGTGATTTCCGCGCTCGCCGCGGCAGACCTTCTGGAAACCCGGCGTGGCGGCGGGGGCGGCGCGATACTGGCGCGTGCGCCCGAAGATATCCGGCTGGGCGATGTGGTGGCGCTGCTCGAGGCCGATCAGGCGCTTGTGGAGTGCTTCGCGGCAGGAGCCAACGCCTGCACGCTGATCCCGCGGTGCCGGTTGAAGGCCCGGCTGGCGCATGCCGAGGCCGCCTTCTTGGCCGATCTCAACCGCAGCACACTGGCCGATTGCGTCTACCGCCCGGAAAGCGCCTGATCGCCGACGGTCACCTGTCGCGACAGCCACCACCCTCCTGCGCCGGTGGGCAGGCGACATCCCCATACGAGCAGAACACGCAGCAGTCGCCCTACATCGCGCGCTTCACGGTGACCGGACAAAGCTCACCGGTCATGTTGTCGACGGCGAAGGTGACGGTCCGCTCCGCGGCGACGGTCTGTGGGGCCGCTGGGAGGGCAGTGAACGGCGCTGTGGCGGTCAGGCCGAACAGGGCAAGCGCAAGGAGCTTCCTCATGACGGTGTCCTTCCGGTGGGTCAGTAGAGAAGCCGGGCCCACCAGTCGATGGTGAGCGCTGCGACAACGAGGAACAGGAAGGCCCAGAGCGTGGCCTTGGTTACCCGCGCCGAGGATGGGCGCGTGCAGTAGGGGCCGGGATCGCAGACCGCCGGCTTGCGGAAATACACCTGCCGGAAGCCAGCCGCGATGAAGCCGAGCGCGATCATGGCGAAGATCGGCTTCACGGGCTCAAGCGCCGTCAGATGCCGATCCGGGCGCCGGAGATGCCGAGGGTCAGCAGAACCAGCGGCCCGACGCAGCAGGCCGAGGCGAGAAAGGCGCCAAGCAACCGCCTTCGGCGAGCCAGCCCTTTCGGGCCGGGCGATCCGCACCCGCGCTGTCCGTTGTGTCGTCTTTCAGCGCCATGTCGTGCACCTTTCGTCCATGGTTGACGACAGGTGCAGAGGCTGTAGCGACTACAGGATCAAGGCGAAACCTGCCCACGACCGATCACGAGCGCGAGAGTGGCCTCACACGCGGCGACCTCGCCCGGGCGACCGGCCGCAACATCGAGACGATCCGCCATTACGAGAAAACCGGCCTGCTGCACGACCCGCCCCGCACCGATGCCGGCTACCGGATCTATTCCGCCGCGCACGCCAGGCGGCTGCGCTTCATCCTGCGCGCCCGCGACCTCGGGGCCAGGGTGGAGGACATTCGCGGGCTGTTGGGGCTCGAAGACGGCACCGCGCCGACCTGCAGCGAGGTCAAGAAGCGGACGGAGCGTCACCTCGCCGATGTCCGTGCGAGGATCTCGGACCTGCGGCGTATCGAGGCGGTTCTGAGAGCAACGGCCGCCAGATGTACCGGAGCGGCGGTGCCGGACTGCCCGGTGCTTCGATCGCTCGCAGGTCCGGCCGTCTGATCATCGCGCCGACGCGCCAACAAGGCGATGCCACCCCAGACGACGATGCGCAAAGCCATGGCGGAAACGGTGCGCATCTCGTAGGCGCCGCCCCGGGCGACATGCAGACCGAAGCCCGCGAAGACCAGCAGCGTCGCCGCGAAGATCGCGAATGAAAAGGGAAACGCCCATCGCCGCCCCTGCCGCAGGCCAAGGCCCGCGACGACGTAGGCGACACCAGCGAGCGTGTTGAACCAAAGTACGAATGGCACGGCCGCCCCCATGTCGGCGAACCCGAGCAGGGTTCTGCCGCCGGAGAACACGGTCAGCACGCCGAAGACGATCGCAAAACCACCCGCGATGCCGAGGATCCTGCGGGGTTTACTCATGGGACATACCCTCGGTCGAGCGCAAAAGCGCCATCTGGACCTCGAAGAGCCGCAGGCCCTCCTGAACGAGCGGAAAACTCCGCGCCCCAAGCGTCCAGCGTATCGCGACGCCCTGCACCAGCGACGTCAGCAGGACGGCGACATCCTCGGGGCTGACATCGCGGCGTACGTCGCCCGCCGCCTGGCTGCCCCGGATCGCGGCGACAAGGCGGTCCTGAAACGCACCCAGAAGCCCTCGAAACACGTCCCGCAGCGCCGGATTGTCGACCTGCAACTCGCGCGAGAACAGGATCGACGGCAGGGCGGGTGTCTCGGATATGGCTGCCAGTTGCGCGCCGATCAGCGCCTTGAGACGCGCGTGCGGCCCGGTGGCCTCTGTTTCCGCTTCATCCCATCCGGCCCGCAACCGCAGCGCGATATCCTCGGCAACGGCCAGCCAGAGAGCACCCTTGGTCGGGAAGTGCCGGAAGATCGCGGGCTGGCTGAGGCCTACGGCCCGCGCGACGTCCGTGGTACTCAGGCGGTCGGGTCCGATCTCGTCGGCCAGTCGCAGCACCCCGGCCACGATCTGCGCCTTTCGCTCCTCCGCGCTCTGGCGATTGCTCATAGGCACCTCTTGTGAGTGATTACTCACTAACATATACTGTCGATAACCGCAATCCCGATCCCGAGTCGCGCCTCGGACCGAAAGTACCCCGCCATGCCCGATCAGGCAGCCCCTGCCGGCTATTCCGGCCTTCAGATCGCTCTCCATTGGCTCGTCGTCGCGCTGATCGCGCAGCAATTCATCTTGAAGGACGCGATGTCGACCGCCTGGGACCGCGTCACTGATGGGCTGGAGGTCGGGTTCGATCCGCTGGTCCTGACTCATGTGGCGGGCGGTGCGCTGGTGATGATCTTCGCTGCGTGGCGGCTGGCCCTGCGCGCCCGGCGTGGCGTGCCGCGCGTGATCGAGGCCAGCAAGTTGCAAGGCGCCCTGGCAAAGCTCACCCATGTCGGCCTCTATGCGCTGATGATCCTCATGCCGGTCAGTGGCGCTGTCGCCTGGTTCGGCGCGGTCGATGTTGCAGCGCAGGGGCACAATGTGATGAAGATCGTCCTGCTGGCGCTGATCGCCCTGCACATCGTCGGCGCGCTCTATCACCAGGTCGTCCTGCGCGACGAGACGCTGGCGCGGATGCGCCGGGCGCAGGGCTGAACCGATGCGCCTGGCCCCCCTCCTCGTCCTTCCGCCCATCGCCCTCGGAATCGCCGCAGCGGTCTGGATGATCACATCCGCCCCCGGCCCCACACAGGTCGAGGGCGGCGCCCCCGCCCTGCCGGTCCGGGTGATGACCGTAGAGGCGGAGGACCTCCGGCCCACCGCAACCGCTTGGGGCAACCTGCGCGCGGCCGACACCTGGGTCGCCGTGACCGAGGTGCAGGGCGAAGTGATCTGGCGCCACCCCGACCTCGAGGCGGGACGCCTGATCCCGGCAGGGACCGATGTGTTACGCATAGACCCCGCCGATTACGAACTGGCCCTGGCACAATCCCAGGCCGACCTCGCCGCGCTGGAGGCCGAACGGGCGCAGCTCGCGGCCGAGGCGGACAACACGCGGCGCATCCTTGCACTGGAGAGGGATCGGCTGACCCTGACCGAGCAGGATCTGGAACGGACGCGCACGCTCGTCGCGCAGGGCACCGTGCCGCAGTCGCGCGCCGACGAAGCCGAGCGCGCGACACTTCTGGCCCGACGCACGGTGGCGGAACTGGAGAACACGCTCGCGCTGATCGAGCCGCGCGACGCGCGGATCACGGCGCAGGTGGCGCGGAGCGAAGCTGCCATCGATCGCGCGCGCCGCTCGCTCGCGCGCACCACGCTGACGACGCCCTTCGATCTGCGCGTGACCGAGATAGGCGCCGAACGTTTCCAGACAGTCGCGCCCGGTCAGGTGGTAATTCGGGCCGATGGCATCGCGGCGGCCGAGGTCGTGGCGCATCTCCCGATCGACAGCTTCCGCCGCCTGGTCGGCGGTGTGCCTGATGGCATGACGCTTGACGACATGATGCGCGAGCTGCCCGCCACCCAGATCGACGTGATGCTCAGCCCCCTGTCAGACCCCGAGCAAGGCTGGCCCGCCCGCGTTTCGAGGATCGAGGGCGCACTCGACGCGCGCGCCCGCACCGTGCCCGTGGTGGTGACGGTAGACGATCCCTACCAAGGCGCCGACCCGCCCCGCCGCCTGCCGTTGGTGCCCAACATGCAGGTCGGGCTGTCCTTCGCCGGCGCGCCCCGAACAGGCGCCATCGCGATCCCCGAGGCGGCGCTGCACGCCGGGCTGGTGCGCGTCGCGGACCCCGATGACCTGCTCGATTTGCGCCCCGTCACCGCCGCCTTCGCGCAGGACGGCCGCGTCGTCATCGCCGAGGGGCTCGCCCCCGGCGATCGCGTGGTGATCGACGACATCGCCCCCGCGATCCCCGGCATGGCCCTGACACCGGTAGAGGTTCAGGAATGATCCGCTGGTTCACCGGCCACCCGACGGCAGGGAACCTTCTGCTGCTTCTGTTCCTCGCAGCGGGCGTCTTCGCCGCGCCGGGTCTCTTGCGCGAGACATTCCCCGATTTTCGCGCGGTCGAGGCAGAGGTCACCGTGCCGTACCGGGGCGCCGCTGCCGAGGATGTCGAAGGCGCGATCTGCGCGCCGCTCTGGGACGGGGTTCAGGGTGTCGAGGGGCTGGAGACCTTCACCTGCGCCGCGCAGACCGGCCGCGCCCGCGCCGTGGCGACCATGGCGCCCGGCAACGATGCGCTTCGCTTCGTCAATTCCCTGCGCACCGAGGTCGCGGCCATCGATACCTTCCCCGACCGCGCCGATCCCGCTGTTGTCCGCGAGTTGCACCGCTCCGATCCGGTAACGTCGGTGGCCATCTCGGGCGATCTTCCGCTGGGCGAGCTTGACCGCTACGCGGACGGCCTTTCCGACCGCCTGACCGCCCTGCCGGGCGTCACCCGCGTGACCCGTGGGGGTCTGGGCAAGCGGACACTGTCGATCACGGCGGACCGCGCCGTGCTCGACAGCCACGGCCTGACACCCGCCGCATTGGCCTCTGCTATCTCCGCCCAGAACATTGACCTGCCCGCTGGCACGCTCGAGGGGCCGGGCGCGGACGTGACGCTGCGCTTTACCGCCGAGCGGGACACGGCCACCGCGCTGGCTGCAATCCCGGTTCTGGTCCTGCCGAACGGCGCGACGCTGACGCTGGGCGACGTCGCAATGATCGAGGAACGCTTCGAGCCGCCGAACGATCGCGCATTCGTGGATGGCAGGTCCGCGATCGTGATCGACGTTGCCAAGGCGCTCGACGCCGATGCGCTTCGTGTGCTCGACGACGTTGCTGCACTGGTGAACGAAGAAAAAGCCTCCCTGCCGGAGATCATTCGGGTCGAGGTGGTGCAGGACGTCACCTCGATCATCCGCGACCGGCTTTTGATGCTGGTGCAGAACGGGATCATCGGCCTCGTGCTGGTCGTTGCCGTGATGAGCCTCTTCTTTCGGCCGGGCTTCGCAATCTGGGCAGCGATGGGCCTTCCCGTGGCCTTCGCGGGCGCCTTCGCGTGGATGGCCCTGACGGGCCTCAGCCTGAACATGATGACTCTGGTCGCGCTCCTGATGGCGATCGGGATCGTGATGGACGATTCCATCGTCATCGCGGACTCCATCGCGGTGCATGCCGCCGAGAATGTGACGGTCGAGAACGTGGCCGCGGGCGCCGCCGCCGTGGCCCCCGGCGTCATCTCGTCTTTCCTGACGACGCTGGCCGTGTTCCTGCCGCTCGCCTTTCTCGCCGGCGAACTCGGCGCGGTGCTGGAAGTTCTGCCGATCGTCCTGCTGGCCGCTCTCGCCGCCTCGCTTGTCGAGGCCTTCTTCATCCTGCCGCACCATTTGAAGGGCGGGATGAAGGATGCCGCGCCCTCGCGTTTTCGCAGCCGCTTCGACGCGGGCTTCGACACGTTGCGCGAAAAGGGCGTGGGTCGGCTGGCGGATGCCGCGATCAGGTGGCGTTGGCTGGTCGCGGGGCTGGCCATCGGAACACTTATCCTGACCGTCGGGGCATTGGGCGGTGGAGTGGCCAAGCGCGAAGCGATGCCAGAAATCGACGGCGACGTGCTGGAGGCGCGGCTGATGCTGCCCGCGGGTACGCCGCTGGCGCGCACGTCCGAGGCGGTCGCGCAGGTCGAAGCGGCGCTCGACCGCGTGAACGCCCGCCTTTCGCCGGGGCAGCCCGACGCGCAACCGCTCGTGATCCGCCGCATCACCCGGCTGGGCCGCAACCTCTCGGCCGGCGAGACAGGCGCGCATGTCGCCACCGTCGCGGTGGACCTTCTGGGGGCCGAAACCCGCAGCAACACGCTCGACGACATCGTCATGCTCTGGCGCGAAGAGATCGGCCCCCTGCCCGGCGTCAACTCGCTGATCCTGACCGAGCCTGGCATCGGGCCGCAGGGTATCGCCGTGGAACTGCGCCTGAGCCATCCCGACCTCGCCACGCTGGAGGAGGCAGGCCGTGCAACGCTCGCCGAACTGCAAACCTATGCCGGTGTGCGCAACGCGATCATCGATCTGCGCCCCGGTGCACCCGAGTTGCGGCTGACACTCTCGCAGGGCGCCGAGGCGCTGGGGCTGACGGCGACCGACGTTGCGAGCCAATTGCGCGCAGGCTTCCTCGGCACGCAACTTTCCGAAGTCCGGCGCGGCGATCTGGCCTGGGATCTGGAGGTACGCCTGAGCGATACCGACCGTGCTACCCGTTCCGACCTGCGCCTCTTCGAGATCGCCCTGCCTGACGGCGGCACCGTCCCGCTGGCCAGCGTCGCGAATTTCACCGAAGCACGCGGCTGGGGAACCATCACGCGGCGCGATGGCCTGCGAACGCTCACCGTCTCGGCAGATGTCGACGGCAGGATCGGCAATGCCGACGCGATCACCGCGCAGCTGACCGGCGGATTTCTCCCCGATCTGGCCGCGGCGTCCCCCGGCCTCGACTTCGAGGTCGGCGGGCAAGCCGCGAACTCCGCGGAAACCGTCGGCTCGATCCTGCGCGGCTTCGTGATCGGCCTGGTCGGCGTCTACGTCATTCTCAGCTTCCAGTTCCGCAGCTATGTCGAGCCGCTGATCGTGATGATCACCATTCCGCTGGCGTTTCTGGGCGTGATCTGGGGCCATGTCCTGATGGGCTACAACATCTCGATGCCCTCGTTGGTGGGGGCAGCCTCGCTTGCCGGGATCGTGGTGAACAACGCGATCCTGCTGGTGGGCGTCATCAACGCCCGCCGGGCCGAGGGGCTGTCTGCCGCGCTTGCCGCCGGAGAAGCCGTGCGCGCGCGCTTCCGCCCGATCTTCGTGTCGGTCTCGACCACCATCATGGGCATGGCGCCCCTGCTGCTGGAGACCTCGACCCAGGCCCAGACGCTCAAGCCACTGGTGATTTCCGTGGTCTTCGGCCTGCTCGCCGCCACGGTGCTGATCCTCCTTGTGCTGCCTGCGTTCTACGCAGCGCTGGAAGATATCCGGGGCAGCCGGCGCGACGCGTGAGCGAGCATTCCGGGCCCGTTCGTCAAAGCCGACCAGTGGGACCCGTTTCTCCTGAAACACGCCGCAAAGCCTGCGCAGAGGCCCCTGCAAGATCGCCCCGACCGACCTGCCGAAAGCCGCGCGACTCGCGCCGCCAGCCAGCCGCGCGCTCTCTTCCCGGAGCCGCTTCCGTCTCTTGAACCGGCCGGCCGCCAACCCGCGTGACCCTCGTCTCCGACGCCCTCTTGTCTGCTCGGTCATCCGTGAAGCGGGGGGCGGCCCACTTTCACTAGGGCCGACCTCTTCCTACCTTTGGAGGAGGCAAAGGAGGTGACCCTTGAGCGCAATTGCAACGAAGCTCCCGCCGATCGACCCGGACCGTGCTGCCATGATCGAGGAATTCGGCGGTGAAATCACCGCTCTCGATCCGATCGGCGCGCAGGTTTCGGGAATCGACCTGTCTGCCGTGGAGGCGCTGCCGCCCGAACTCGTCGATGGTCTGGAAAGGGAAATGGCGCATCGCGGTTTTCTCGTTTTCAAGAACGAGACGCAGCTGGAGCCCGAGGATTTCCTGCGCGCGAGCTGCCTCTGGGGCGGGCGCGAGCTGCACAGCACCCATGGCGTGCACCCGGCAACGCCCGGCGGCAACCGCCACATCTTTCGCCTCTCGAACGATGAACGCCACGGCATTCCGGATGTCGGACCGCAATGGCACAATGACGGCAGTTTCCTGCCGGCCACGTTTTCGCATTCGGGCTATCACATCATTCGGCCTGCCGAGCATGGCGGCGGTACGCATTTCGCGCATCAGGGGCTCGCCTTCGAGGCGCTGCCGGAGGACCTGCAGGAGCGCTGGAGCCGCCTGTCATCGGTGAATTCCGCCTCGGGCGTGGTGCATCCGCTGGTGCATGAACACCCCGTGTCGGGCCAGAAATGCATCTGGCTGCATCTGGGCATGACAGGCGCCGTCATCGAAAAGCTGCCCGGCAGGGACGGGTTCAGCCTGCTGCACGCAGAGGATCTTCGCCAGCTTTGCCACGATTACAACGACATCCTGAATGCCGGGCTGACGGAGGGCTATTCGGTGGCCCATGAATACGATGAGAACGACTGCGTCTTCATCGACAATCTGGCCGTCGCGCACCGGGCGGCCCCCGAGGCCCACATGCCCGTGGAACGGCAGGGCCTTCGGATCATGCACCGCAGCACGGTGAAGGGCGTGCAGAACCTCGCCCCCGGTTTCGGCCTGCCGCAGCATGTCACCATCGACGGCCCCAATCCGATCGGCGAGGGCGTGTGGCAAGGGGGCGGTGTCGGCTTCCGGTGGGAAGACGGCATCAAGATGCGGAACTGACCGGCGTTGACCGCGAACGGGCCACGGCCGATCGCAAGATGGCCCGGGGCGCGGCGCTCGTCCGGCATGCGACCACATTGCCCCCACCTCTTTGCGGCTCTTCCACCAAGGCCGTGGTCCGCGTATCCGGACGCGCCCACAGGACGGTCCGCGCTCCGCTCAACCGATCGCGCCGATCCCGCGCGCGATTTGGCCGAATACGACCGCCGGCCCTTGCCCCGCCCAAGTCGCGTCGGTGCGCCGTCACGCGTGACCGGCCGATGTCGTGCCGGACGTCCCGCTATCCGAGGCCGGCCGCCTCCCCCGAAGTGGTCCGCGGTGTTTCGTCCGGTGCGCCGGTCTGCGTGATCTGATCCGCGGCGGGCTGCAGGTGGAGCGTGCGGGTGGGAAAGGCGAATTCCACGCCGACCTCTTCGGCGAGCGCGATGATGTCCAGCACGATCTCGTGCTGCGCATCCACCTGGGATCCGTAGGCGTAGACCTTCAGGTAGAACATCAGTTCGATGTCGATCGAGGAGGCGCCGAAGCTTTTGAGGCCGACATAGATGTCTTCGCGGTCGATCCTCGGCTGCTCCAGCAATAGCTCCTTCAGGCGCTTGACGAAGGTGTCGAGCTTCTGGCGCGGGGTGTCATAGGTGAGGCCCACGCCGAGGACCACCTTTCGGCGCCGGCGCTTGCCCCAGTTGGCGATCACGCGATCGGACAGGTGCGAGTTCGGCACGTTCAACAAGGTGTCGTCGAGCGAACGCAGCCGGGTGCAGCGCAGGCCGACATGCTCGACCGTTGCCAGCGTCCCGTCCAGCTCGATCAGGTCGCCCCTCTGGAACGGACGGTCGGCCATCAGGATGCCGCCGCCCAGCATGTTCGACACCGTGTCGCGCGCGGCAAAGGCGATGGCGACGCCGCCCACGCCAAGGCCGGTCAGCACGCCCTCGTAGGGCAGGCCCACGACATCGGCGACCGCGATGATGGCGCCGACCACGACCAGCAGCTTCATCAGGCCGGTGCCCAGCGAGGCCGCGATCTCGTCGACGTGAGACACCGTCTTTTCGGCGCGCGCTAGAAACCATCCGCCGACGAGACCGACGAGGCGATAGGCGAGGACCGCGATGGCGAAGATCAGGAACACGCCAATCAGCGATCCCACCGCCGGCAGCCCGACCTGGGTCAGGCCGAGCCGCGTGATCGCCCAGGACAGGATCACGGCCGCGGCGATCAGACCGGCGGGCATCGCCAAGGCCGTGGCACGGTCCCCGCCCTCGCGCCGCCCGACTGCGCGCAAGGCGCCGCCCACCACGAGGCGCGCGGCGTAGGCGGCAAGCAGCGTCGCGACGAGGCCGAGCCACTGCCACGCCTCGAGATAGCCGAAATCCTGCACGAGGCCGGGCGAAGTGGCGCGCACGCTCTCTCGCAGCCGGAAATAGGGGGACAGCGCCTGCGGTGCCTCCAGCCCCCGGATCGGGGGAAGGTTCTGCATCGCCTGCAGCAGCGCGGGCGACGCGGCCACCGTCTCGCTGGTTAACTTCCACCGCCCGGCGCCGGCGGCGCCGTCCTCGGCCGGCGGTTCGCTGACGCGCGCGATCGCGATGTTGCCCACCGGATGCTGGAAATAGACGTAGGGCACGGTTCGGTCGGGGTCGTCTGGGATTTCCTGCCAGATGACATAGGCCACCCTGTCCAGGATGCGCTGGAGGTAGTCGGCATAGATCGGCCCCTCGAGCGTGTGCAGCCGCTCGGGGATATGGGACAGGTCCATGACCGCCAGTGCGCGTTCGCGGCCGCCCTCGTCCCACGACTGTGTGCCCTGGATGAAATCGCGCATCACGGCGCGGGGCGAGTTCGCCCGCGCGGTGTCCAGCTGCGCCTTGCTCTCGTAGCCCATCGCGGACAGCAGGTGCGCGGTTTCATTGGCCAACTGGTCCGCCGGGGGCAGAACGAGGCGCCAGCGGCCGGGAACCTCGCTCACGAATTGCAGCGTGGTCTTCTGGGGGATCGCGGCGGGGCCGACGTCGAAGCGGACGGTCTGTGCCTGAGGATCCTCGGGCGCGAGGGGCACGTCGTTGATCCGAAGCGTCGAGAAGTCGAGAATGTCGAACATCATGGTCCGCCGCGCGGCCTGGTCCCGGGCATTCGTGTCCGGCCCGGCATAGCTTAGCAGGTTGTCCACCCGCCGCAGCGCACCCGCATCGCCGGCATAGATCGCCACGTTGGCGGCAATCAGCAGGCTGCGCAGCGTCTCCCGCGGCGACGCGTTGCCGAGCCGCCAGTTGCTGCTCGCGCTGCCCGTCTCCTCGCGGAAGCCGTTCCAGTACTCGCCGTTGCCGAAGCGCCCTGTCAGCACCTGCCCGTCATCGGACAGGGCGAACACGACCCGGCCGGACGAGCCGGGCTGCTCCCAGGTGCCGCGCAGGACGCCCCTCTCCACCGTGCCCTCGATCCGCCCGTCGTGCGGGGCGTAGGTGCCGGTGACCTGGTTGCCCTCCTGGTCGAGAGACACCACCGCGCTGCCGGTGCGCCAGTAGGTCTGCCACTCGCCCGAAAAGTCGGCCTGCTGCGCGCGAACCGCGAGAGGCGCGCAAAGCAGAACGGCTGCCAGAAGTGCGATCAGGGAGGTGGGACAGGCGCGACTGGTCGACATTCGAGCTTTCCTTCCGAGCGACCTGGCCGGACCGTCCGGGCAGGGCGCGCCACATCTCAGTGCATCAGGTACTTCATGGCCGAGAGGGCGAGGCCGATACCCCCGGTGAACAACGCGCCCAGCAAGACCGATCGGAACTTTCTGCGGGCGATCCAGCCGACCCGACCGCCAAGGACGAGCAGCAAGAGTATTCCGAAGCCCTGCGCAAGGCCGATGGCCGCCGGGGTCGGCAGCAGCCCCGTTCCGGACGCCAGGATAAGACCTGTCGGGACGTTCGCAGCGACGAGTGTCGGACGACTGTGGCGCCACGCATCCGTGAACGCTTTCTTCTGCGCGTCCGCGCATCGCTCGAGTTCTGCGGCGATGACCTCGGCGAACGCTTTCGCCAGCGTTACCGCGAGGACCGAGCCGAAAAGAGCCGCCGCCATCCGGAATGGCGCCTCGGGGTGCGCGCTCATCGCCATGAGCACGCTGAGCGAGGTGATCGTTCCGTAGATCAGCCCGAAGGCTGCAAGGTCGAAGTCGTGCCACGGATCGCCAGTACGGTCTGACGAACGTCTCATGTGGTTCACGTCCTGCATCGGGGTATCCCACGCGGATCGACGGAGCGGCACATGGGCCTCTCCGCCTGGCATCGCAGCCGTCCAGGTCCGCGCCTCAGTAGATCGTGAAGCCGCCGTCGGTGTTGTAGGTGGCGCCGGTGATGTTCGACGCTTCCGGCGACAGCAGGAACAGCATGACCGCCACTTGCTCGGCCGAGGTGGAGCCGCGATTCGCCTGGTCGCTGTATTCGAGCAGGCTGCGGGACTTGTAGAGCGAGATGCCGCTATCGCTGTAGCCCGATGCCCTGCGCTGGGTGATGATCTCCACGGCGCGTTCGTACATCGGCGTCAGCGTCGTTCCCATGCCGGTGGAGTTCACGCGGATGCCATAGGGGGCATAATCGATCGCCGCGTTCTTGGTCAGCGCCTGCACCGCATGCTTGGAGGCCGTGTAGGGCGCCGTCCCGCCGAAGCCGCGGATGCCGGTGACCGATGCGACGTTGACGATGGACCCGCCATTGCCCTGCTCCATCATCTGGCGCAACTCGTGGCGCAGCGCATAGAACATGCCGGTCGCATTCACCTCCATGACGCGGTGCCAGTATTCATCGCCCGCCTCGTGGATCTTGGCCATCAGGCGGTTCTTCTGGTTCTCGTAGTCGATCGGTTCGTCGGGGTGCAGCGCGTCCATGACGCCGGCATTGTTGATCGCCGCATCGAGGCCCCCGTATTCGGACACGCAGAGCCGGACCATTTCCTCGCAGACACTGTTCTGCGAGATGTCCCCCTGCATGAACACCATGTTCAGACCTTCCGAGCGGATCGACTCCGCCGTCTCTTCACCGAGGTCGCCGAGGATGTCGACGCCGACAACGTTGGCCCCTTCGCGGGCGAGCCGGCGCGCCGCGTCGGCGCCCATGCCGCGGGCCGAACCGGTCACGATCACGTTCTTTCCCGCGAAACGGCCGGGCATGTGGTAATCGTCGGGGACGCGCGCGATGTTCATGCGGCCGGGCACATCCGGGTCCTGCGGGTCCCAGGGGTAGGCCCAGTCCTGAAGCGCGAGGTCGATCGCCTCGTTCAGCTCCTGCGCTTCCGCCTGGGTCAGCGTGACGCCGCCGGCGGCGGCAATACCGAGGGATTTCAGGAGGTCTCTGCGGATCATCGGGGGCTCCTTTGTGTCGTGCAGTCTGGTGGTCTGGGGGTCAGGGCGAGCGACGGCGAGGATCACGGCGCCCCGGGAAAGCGTCGTGCGTTTCAGAAGGCGTATCGGACGAAGAGCATCGCGCTCAGCCAGTCATCGGCGTCGCCGCCCAGGGCGTCCCTCGTCGCATCGCCGGCCCAGGTATAGGCAAGATGGCCGTGGACGTAGGTGTTGCGGCTCACGAACCACTTGGCGGTGATGTTCGCCTCGTAGCCGTATTCCGTCCCGCTGAGGAAGGAGAGCGCGGGGTTGCCGCCGATATTGGTCTTGCTGTCCGCGTGGAAGGCCCAGAGCTGGGGCACGATCTCAACCTTCGGCGAGGGGCGGAAGCGGGCCTGGATCCGGTGGGCGATCACGTTTGAATCCTGGACCACCTTGAAGTGATTGGCGCCCTGCACCCATTGCTCGCCCGTGCCGCCCGAGAGCATCGGATCCCACCGCTCGTAGGTGCCCGTGTCGGGATCGTCTCCGGAGAAGCGCGCGAAGCGGTAGCTGAGCGTGGGCGACTAGCGCGCCTGCGGAAAGCTGTAACCGATCTCGGCCCAGCCCGCGCGCGCGTCCATGTCGAAGTTCTTGTTCGACTGGAATGCATATTCGGCCCCGAAGAACGGGCCCGGCGCGCCCGCGCCGTTCGGTGTGTAGGTGAACCGCGCATCCCAGACCTGCAGCCCCTCGCGCGTGCCCACGATGTCGCCGGTCGGGCCGAAATAGTTGGCGTTCGAGTTCGGCGATGTGACATAGCTCAGCCCGATATCGAGGTTCTCCATCGGTCGGGCCTCGAAATTGAGGCCGGCATAGGCGGTCTCGGTGTCGATGTCGGGAAGCTCGTCGGGATCGAGGTAAAACGCCTCCAGCATCGTGTCGTTGTAGCGAATGCGGGCCAGCGCCAGCAGGTCGGAGGCCCACCGCGCGTTGGCTTGCAGCGCCGCGCGTTCCTTCCCGTTCGCCGCGGTATTGGCGATGAGAAAGCCGTTGGCCAGCGTGAAACGCTGCCGCCCCAGGGTCAGGTTGTAGGACAGGCGATTGCCGGCCTCGTCCGTCCGCCCGCCGACGAGGCCGGCATAGGCGTCCTCGACCGCGTTCCACCCGCGCGTCTCGTCGGTGAACAATTCCTGCCCCACCGAGTAGGACGCGAGGCCGCTCAAGCCGCCGTAGAAATACAGCCGCTCGTTGATCGGCGTGATCCCGTAGATGCCGTAATGGACGTAGGATTCCACCCACTGGTCCCAGCCCTCGCCCGAGGGCTCACCCTCGACCAGCGGATTGCCGGCGAGCATCGCGTCCGGCCTGCCGTACCAGGCATTGTTGTTGGCGTAGGTCAGCGCGAGCAGGTCAAGCTTGAACCGCACGAAGGTGCCGTCCTTCTCGTAGATGACCGGAAAGTCCCCGCCGAAGGTGAGGCCGCGCCCCTCCGCTCCGTCCTCGGCAAGCGTGACGGAGATGGCGATATCGAGCCCGCCCTGCCGGCCGAAGGAGACATCGTAGTCGATGTCGCCCACATCGCGGATGCGCCGGGCCTGCGCGAGCTGGAACTCGATCCGCTGCTGGGAGAACCGCGCACCCGGGAAAAGGGCGAGGCGCGTGCGCACGCTGTCCTCGACCCTGGCGTTCAGCCCGGCATCGGCGCTGGGATTCACGATGCGGATCGAGACCCGCTCCACTTGCTGGTTGGTATAGGGATCGACGCCGGCAACGCTCTGGGCAGCGGTTTCTGCCGGAAGCCAAGTCGATGCGAGAGCCATGGCCGCCGCCATGATCACTTTCCGCACGGAACTCATTTTGCTGCCCCGATGTTGCTATCGCCGAAACAGATGCTCATGTTGACAGCCTCCATGACCGCGACCGGATCGGCGCCCATGCCCGTGACCCGAGCGGCCGGGTCAGTCAGTGCACCTCGACTGGGAATAGGCCGCGGCCTGTCTTCGACACCCTTCTGCTCGCGAATAGCTAGACGCGTGAGCAGCGGCATGGAAAGTGACCACCTGCCCGAAATGGGCAGCCGGGAGACGGAACTTCGCCCCTCAGCGACGAGGCGGCCTGGCGAGTTGGCCGAGATCGACGACCAGACGCGCCAGGATCCGGCGGGTGCGTTCTTCCAGCTCGGCGAAATCGCGCCGCGCCGGCGTGGTCGTGTCCGTGTCTGGGCCGGACACCAGATACCAAGCCCCGTCGGGCCGCCTGTCGACCCACCCGCGGTCCTGTAACAGCTTCAGCTTCCGGCGAACCGTCTCGCGGGGAATACCCGTGACATCGGCGATCCGTGAGGCCGTGATCGAAAGCTCCTCGGCCGCCGGCTGCACCTGCTCTGCG
The DNA here is from genome assembly GCF_041365735.1 of Rhodosalinus sp. K401. NCBI lineage: Bacteria > Pseudomonadati > Pseudomonadota > Alphaproteobacteria > Rhodobacterales > Paracoccaceae > Rhodosalinus > Rhodosalinus sp. K401. The sequence goes on from NZ_JBGFSI010000001.1 coordinate 492,570, forward strand.
TCTCTGGCAGTCCGGCCCGCGCCAAGCCGCACCTGGCCGATCACTGCGAGCACCAACGCCTGTTGAAGATCGCCGTGGAAGGCCCGTGAGACGTCGGTCAGATGGGCCACCATGAATTCGACAACGGCATACTGGTAGCGCGGGTACTCCTCTGCGAACCTCTCGGCGAGGATGTCCGCGCTACGCTCGGTCTTCGAGGCTTTGACCGCCTTGTCGCACATCGTGACCGCGCCTTCTGCCGCGTCGCATCGAGCGACACGCTGACTCGAAGCGTATCAACCTGACCCATTGTTATCCTAAATCGCGGGGCCCGCAGAGAACAACATGCCACTCGAGGTTTGCGTTGTGACGGCGCGGCGTTCGAGCGTCGCGCGTGTCCCTCGCCCACTGGCAGGACAGGTCGTTTTCCGGGCGCAGATTACGGTTTCGCGCCCTTTCGCGGGATGTCACCGATCAGGACTGCAAAATGAGCTGCAATTCCCACGCATCCCGTCGACGGGGCACGGCGCCGACTGCGGAAGGTCTGGGCCCGTCCTCGACATCCGACCCATTCGCTTGGATGACCGCTTGGTCAGGCGAACCGGAATTTTTTGCGGCCGCCAGCAATCCTGCGGAGCAGTTGACCTGCTCCCATGGCATTGCGACCGGCCGTCAGGGCGCTGTCGCGGCCTTCGCCATGCCCGGGGCTTCCAGCTGGGCGCGAACTGTGGTTAAAGCGCACCTTCGAGGTGCTCGGCTTTGCCTCCACGTCACGTCCACAAGCTTGGAACGCAAAGGGCTTTCCGTTCGGGAGGCACTTAAGCGGCTGTATTTTTTCGGAAAGTTTGGTTGCGGGGGT